>CASEBB010000037.1 GCA_949286015.1 uncultured Succinivibrionaceae bacterium
GACATTGAGCTCACCGTCACCGGCTAAGACAAAGGCAGCACCACTGACAGAGTCTGGGCGCTCATTGTCTTCACGCTGGTACTTGTTGAGCAGGTAGTTAGCTTGGTTCTCGGTCAGGAGGAGTAAGCCGTCTTCGTTGATAGTGAAGGTAGTGAGCTTATCGCCAGCAGTTTCGTTTTGCAGCTTAATGGTGGCGTTGCGCAGGTCTAAGGTCGCGGTGGTCTCGCGCGTAGCGGCGTAGCCATTCTCGGTGCGGCCTAAGGTGAAGCCGTTAACATGATCGCCAGAGCTGTTGCCAGCAATGGTAATGCTGTTGGCACCAGCACCGCTGTTGTTTAAGGTCAGGGTGCCAGTGAAGTTTAATGTCGCATCAACACCATAGCCGTCCTTACCCTGAACAGAGGTGTTGTCGTAGGAGGCAGAGCCTAAGCCCACTTGCATGCTACCGCTGTTGAGGGTCATATTGCCGGTATAAGTCCAGATACCGTCTTGGATGGTTAAGGACTTATCGGTACCACCATTGAGGATTAAGTCCTGCGAGATGGTATCGCCCTTTGCGGCGATGTAGAGCTTTTCAGGGCCGTTGTTGGCAGTCTTGTCACCGGAGACGTAGTAAGGGTTATAAAGGTTTCGCTACCTAAGGTGAGCTTAGAGGCCTCGACGTTGACCTTAGAAGTGTTGGCTAAGGTGTTGTTGATGGTGAGGTCGTTACCTGTGATAACGGTGTCACCAGCATCGCCTGAGCTAACTTGAATTGTGCCCTTGACTACAGTGGCTCCTGAGTCGAATTGGAAGTCATTCAGGATAATGTTGTCGGTGTCTGTAAAGGTCAGCGTACCCTTAGTGACGGATAAGACACCAGCATCATGCTTGTTGGTAGCAGACGTAAAGTCACTGGATAAGAAGGTCTTGAGCTTGGTGCTACTGAGCATTAAGGTCGCACCATCGGCAGAGGTATCATTAGCGACTTTAATGACGGAATTGCCGGAGGCAGCGGCGGAAGCGCCAGAGTTAGCAATGATTTGTACTGCATCGCCCAGCTCTAAGGTGCCGCCGGAGATAACAAATTCAGCTCCGGAATCAGCTGTTGAAGTGTTAGCGTCCAGCTTAATGGTACCGTTGTTGATGGTGAGCTTGCTCTCATCATCGGCCGTAGCAGGATCATCCGTGAGGTTTAAGGTCGCGGTAACGGTGCCAGCAGAGCCTCCAGAGCCAACAGTGATGTTCAGATTATCGGCTGTACCCCACGTCTCGATAGTACCATCACCAGAGCTGAAGTCTAAAGTACCGCCGGTAGCGTTAAGCTTACCAGCTAAGACCGCAGAGGCACCTGATCCTGCACTTGCCAAGAACTTAACCGTAGCATTGCTGGCTAAGTTGATTTGAGCGTTGGTAGAACCTAAGGTGGCAACACCAGTGACACTGGCTACACCTAATTCGACAGTAGCTGTTGCTCCCTCTTCATTGGTGCCGCCTAAGTTAATGGTGTTAGCCGTAAAGGTCATACCACCAGAACCGGCGTTAGTGCCATTGCCTTTAATGACAAGCTTACCATCTTCAACGGCAATGGTATTAATGCTAATGGTGCTGTCTGGTGTACCCGTACCTGAAATGGTAACCGTGGCTGCATGTGCATTAGCACTGTCGTTAATAGTTAAAGATCCGGCACCGCTGATGTTGTTGCCACCTGTAGTACCGCCCGAAATAACGACGGTGTCAGCACCGCTGGTAACAGTGACAGCAGCTCCCCAAGAGGTGATGTCATCAACGCTGACTTTTAATGTATCGCCGTTATTGATAGCAAGCTCACCAGAGGCTAAATCAGTAGCGGTATAATCAGTAGCAGCCGCTGGTTGAGCTGCACCAACAGCCAAACCCGCAGTCAGAGCTACAGTAGCGAGGCCCTTTACATAGGCGTGCTTAAAGATCGCGCGATACTGAGCCAGTAAGAACTTTAGCGCATTGTTCGTTTGCTTCATCAGTTTGTATGAACTTGAAAGAGTCGTATGCTTGTCTCTCTGTCCCGCATTACGGAGAATAGGAGCCCTATGGCCTGAGTAAATGGAAAAGCCGTAACTGCTGAGACAGGACGGTCAGATTAAGCTTTTTCGCATATTTAAGCTGTTTGCTTAGGAACTAGCTCAGTCAGCAGAGCTGACCTCTGTTGGTCTAATGCCGTGGTTAAGGCGTGACGTAATGGTGCAGCGCAATGGGCAATGAATAGCGTCCACTAACCGCTTAAACCAGCGAAAAAGCTTAATCTGACAGCCCTGACAGCATAAGAGCCTGCTCTAAGAGGCAGAGGGCAGGCGGTAGGTAATAGGGCGCGGGTATGGTGTGTAATGGCGAGAACTGACGCTGGCAGCTGTGCTCCGTATCTGTGTGGTGGCAAAGCCAACACCATGAGATGAGCACCGAGCGACCGCAAAAGAACCTGAGCAGTAGCAACAGCTGGCTAGAGGATCGACTCAAATCCGAGCGATCTGCACAGGTTCCCCGAGGTTAAGTCCCTCCCCGAGAGGGCCTTTCCCTCAAAAGAGCAGCCTTGCACTGCTGTACCCTTTGGCAGTTTGCCGGTAGCTGCGCGTGGGGAAGAGCGCTGTACTACCGCCTGTGGCCTGCGTATGTAGCTGTGAGCGCAGACCAAACTGCCTGACCTTTACCTACCCGTAAGCTGCTTTTGTGTGAAGCAGCGTCTACCTCGTTAAGCGGCACGTCAGTAGGTTAGATTGCTCTTTACCCTGCGTGGCGTGCTGTCATCCCATCCCGTTCTATCAGCTCGTGCCAAAAGACGGGATATCCCTCTATGCTTGCGTCTCTACACCATGGCCATAAACGCTGCTCCCCACAGGGGAGGCAAGCCTCCCTGTAGAGCAACAGCGTATGACCACTTCGTAGCGACCACGAGCCTCTGGCGCGCTCTTACTTGTGAGCTTTCGTGCCTGTCCTCTGTCAGCTGATTGCGCCCGCCATGCTGTGCTCCTGTGCGCGTGTGCTGCAGACGCAATAAGGGCGTGCTGCTGGACGCGCAGTAGAGACAAAGAGGGTGTAACTAGGGAAAAGAGACAGAGGAGGGCGTAAAAGGATGTGAGCAGCTATGCATCCTGCGTTTGCCCACCACCTCGCGGCTACGGCAAGCTGTAGCGTGGGATGAGGGCAATAAGCACAGGGGGTAGTGCTCACGCGGAGGAAAAGACGCCAGAGAAGAGAAGAAGATGCTGTCAGAGCTCTGCATTTTGCGCCACCCTGTGGAGAGAGTAGCGCCTGCCTTTACCTGAGTCCCATACCGCTGGTGCTGCGGCTGCGTCAGCAGCGCTGCAGCGCGGTGTTAGTCCGTGCTCTGCCCTGCATCTTTGCCTTCAGCAAAGAGGCTATGAGCGCATTAGCGCCAGCAACAGAGCGGAGCAGAGTAGAGGCGGCGTGAGTAAAGGCTGAGCGGTCAGCTCATAAGCGACGGATTGCTACTGCTACCGCCGCAGTACACGAGACAAGCGAAGAAGTGGCTTAAAACGCGGCTTACGCCGCTGTGGCCACAAAAACGTGTACAAAATTTAAAGACAGCGTGACCAGCATAAATTTTCCTAGTAAAAAAAAAAAAAACTATGGTTACTAATGGTTATATAAATACTTTTTGTTTAGCAAGGATACAGCGGCAGCCGCGCTGCACTGTTATCGCCAATTAGCGCTGCTTTATGTATCTATGAAAATGTGGCACAAAAAGACACAAAAAGCAGGTCGTGCTTTTGGGCAAAGTGGCGCGGGGGCTGGGGTGGTACCCACAGCCATGGCTGCCCTCGAGATAAAGGGGCTGCGCCCATGGGGCGGGCGCTGTAAACAGCGCCATACCCCATGATGGCGTTTACACGCGCGGCACCGCTTTTCTTAGTGGTGGGGTCTTAGCTTAGAGTGAGGTGGCACGGCTCTTCACTTCTCCACTGCTGCTGACGATAGTCAGCGCTATCCCAGCAGTACCAGTGCTTTCTTACCGTGACGCGGCATCTGCTGTTGCGGCATGCGTGCGCGCAGCAGTGGCAGCGGCTGGGGGAGGAGAATTATGGCAATATTTCCCACATCGAGATAAAGGGGCTGCTCAGCTTGAGCCTCTCTCCAGTGTGTGGCCACGCCGACTTACCCTCAAGCCGCCCTCGCTGCAGGTAGCCGCAGCTTAGAGCTTCTCGGGCAGCGCATCGTGCGCTAAGAGGTAGTCCACAAACTTTGGCATCGTGGTACCGGCCTTACCGTAGTAGCCGTGGTTAAAGACGTTACCGACGGCGCTAGGCTCGAGGTTAAACTCCACACAAGGCTTGCCTAAGTGGCGGCACATGGAGACAAAGCCCGCCGCTGGGTAGACCACACCTGAGGTGCCTACCGCTAAGAACAGATCACAGGCAAACAGTACCTGCTCGATCTCATCCATGTGGTAAGGGATCTCTCCAAACCACACAATGTCAGGGCGCATGGCCTTTTGCCCGCACTTTGGGCAGACGGTATCGGGACTGGAGTTATTCCTAAAGTCGATACGTGCGCCGCAGCGCTCACATAAGAGCTTATTGAGCTCACCGTGCATGTGAATCACATGCTGGCTGTGCGCTTTTTCGTGCAGGTCGTCGATGTTTTGCGTAATGATAGTGACTTGCCCGCCACTTGCTGCCAGCTCCTCTTGGAGCTTGGTTAGCGCTAAGTGCGCGGGATTGGGCACACGGCTTTTGAGCTCTTGGCGCATCTTGTTGTAGAAGTTGTGCACTAAGACGGGATCACGGGTAAAGCCCTCGTAGGTAGCCACATCTTCGATGCGATGTTGCTCCCAGAGGCCGTCCTCGGAGCGAAATACGGGGACGCCAGATTCGGCAGAGATGCCAGCGCCGGTCAAAACGGCAATGCGAGAATACTGCATATAGACATTGGGTCACGGCCGCACTACAGCTTTTGGCCCGCCAGTGCTCTACCACTAAGGAACGCTCGCTGCAGAGACGGTTGTAGGTGTGAGCGGTAGCGTCCCACACCTCGAGATGAAAGGTACAGGTGAACCTGAGCCTCTCTTCAGCTTAAGCAAGGGTGCTCCTGCTTGCCATCAATGCCGTCATTCTGAAGTCAGTCGTTCCCAGCATTACCCGCTTGCGGCTCGGTCGGTGCGGCCTTGCCTCTTTGGGCGTGCAGCGCAGCGCTGCGCAGAGCAGCCAAGGCGCTGGGGCGCAAGCACCGCGAGCGGACAAACAGAGCGCCTCAGAGGTGATAGAGCGTAGTGGTGCGCAGTAGTAGCAGTAGCAGTGGGGCGGGATGAGCACTTGCAGTGCGGTCGTAACTTCTCCTGTGGTGTGCGGGAGTGAGGTTGCACGCAAGCTTACGCTGGGCGTTGCTGCGTGGCATGGAGAGTGTTTCAGGGAGTGGTAAAGAGTGTCGTAGGGAGTAGTGCTCGGAAGTGGTGTTAGAGAGTGGCTTGCAGGAGCGTTTGCGGAAGTAGAAACGGGCTAAAGGCCAGAGTGCTCTCCTCAGTGCGGGATACAAGGTTAAAGGTGCAATGCAGGCACTGCCCCCACCCCTGAGATGAGTTGTGCCGGTGAGCCTGAGCCTGCGCTTATCTTCAGTAGGGACACACGCACGCTGGCCTTAAGCGCCGTCAGCTCTGCAGGCAGGCGTGCCGCAGTGCTCATGCCCCGCCGCTGAGCAGCTGAGCCGCTGAGCAACTAAACGCAGCACGCCCCAACCGTACTCTCCTGATGATCTCAAGAGGCGCCGCTGTCGCTTGCACTTGCGCTTGTAAGGAGAGCGTTTGCCCCTTGTGCCTCAAAGTATTACCCCCTATGTGATTGCCTTAAAATCGACCTTGGCGATGGGGAAGCTCCTTGCGGCAGCAACCAGATAGGGAGCAGCAAGCGTCGCTACCGCAACGTATCTTTGCGGTAGGTTAGTGGCAAGTAGCTGTGCTCACACATGGGCAAAACGCCCTCCTTGTCAGATGCTTGCAGCCACTTGCTGCAGGCAGAACCTGAGGGTGGCCTGCATTTGGTGCCTTAAGCGGAGCTGCGTGGTGGTGAGAAGGGGGTGGGGCTCTCCGCGCGGTCTGAGGAACGACTGACTTAATAAATGACGGACTTTAGGGCACGCAAGCATGCCCATTTCAAGATAGGCTCAAGCTCGCTTGAACCTTTTATCTCGAGGTGGGATGTTGCAACCACGCACCACTGCATCCGTCACTTATTAGCTCACTCTTTCCTTAGTACTCGGCTCCTACTAACCAGTGGGCTAAGGCATAGACCGTAGCACCGGTAGAGCCTGTGCCATAGTATGGCGAGCTGTCCTTATGGAAGGCATTAGCAAGGTCTAAGTGCGTCCACTTGATCTCAGGATCGACAAAGAACGATAAGAAGGCAGCAGCCGTAGAGGCACCAGGGGCTCCATCACCATGGGAGGTGTTACAAATTTGCGTGCGACGCGCGGTAATGTAGCGCTTATGGTACTCACGCAGTGGCAGTAACCAGTACTCTTCCTTGGTGTAGGCAAAGGCCTCGGCCAGTTGCGCGTCCATGATGTTGGTGCGATTTAACACCGCGCACATGTCACGGCCAATGGCGATCTTGGCGGCACCAGTTAAGGTGGCAGCATCTAAGATGTACTTTGGCTTATCTTTGCTGGCGAGGATCAGTCCGTCAGCTAAGATTAAGCGGCCCTCAGCATCGGTGTTACCGATTTCTACCTTGACGCCATTAGGGTAGGTAATGATGTCACCTGGTACCATCGCGTTAGCAGAGATACGGTTCTCAGCACAAGGCAGGTAGCAGCGCACATGCTTGCGCACGCCCATGGCAGCGGCTAAGACCGTAGCCGCAGCTACGTAGACGAGGCCGGACTTATCGGTGTGCATGGTCTCCATAAACTTGGATGGCTTGAGGTCATAGCCACCGGTATCAAAGGCGATGCCCTTACCGACTAAGGCGATATCGACCTGAGAGTCATCTGCACCTTCACCAACAAAGTCGATCACACCCAAGCAAGGGGCGTAGTCTGAGCTCTGTCCCACCGTCTGCAGACCGATGCAGTTTTCTTTAAAGAAGTCGTCCTCTGGGGTATAGAGCTTAAAGCTCAGCTTGCCGCTAGGGAGATTAGAGACAGCCTTGGCCTCGTTATAAGCTTTTTCCAGCTCTTGGTAGTAGGTGGTGACAAAGTCTACGGTGTGGTAGATATTGTTAGGGCTGTTAGCAAAGACGCGGGCTAAGGTAATGATGTTGACGTTACGGCGCACGGACTTTAAAGCCGCATCATAGAGGTCAAAGGCCACGGCTAAGGAGCCATTTTCTAAGGCATCAGAGTACATGCCCACCACAAACTGGGTGGCAGTGACCACATCAAGCTTCAGCTCAGGGCTGTCAATAAAGACTTGGACTTTAGTTAAGCCGGTAGAGGCGACCGTGCGACCTGCTTTTTGGAAGCAGCGGTCATCTGCGGTATCGACAATGATGTCAAAGCCGCCGTCTTTACGTGGCACCGTATTGGTGCCCTCTGCAAAGCAGGCAGGAGCAGCAGTGGTGGTCAGGTGGACAGGAAAGTAGTCCGAGGTGGCGTCCTGACGGGCGATGATGTCAAGGCGTGGGCCCTTGGCAGTGGCGTTTGCGGTCATACCCAGTGATAGTCCCCAAGAAAAAGCAAAAGCAAAAGTCGTTACAAAGAAAGAAGTGAGCTCAGCAGAGACGGCGGCAGGGCAGGAATTGGAGTAAGTGCGTGCATGGTCCCACACCGTAAGATCAAGGGTGGGGGCAGGTAAGCTTGCACCTATCCGCAGATGGGGCCTGCATCCTTACCCTCAAGCCGTCAGCCATGCAGTCAGTCGTTTCCCATAGCAGCTGCGTATTTGCAGCAAGGAACGACTGACTTCAGAGATGACGGGCTTTAGGGCAATCATGCTGGCTTGGCCTAGCCTTGCCTTACCTTAAGATAAGCTCAGGCGAGAACAGCCTTTATCTCGAGGTGGAGGTTGTTGCCAGCACTCAACCCTGTAGCCGTCAGTTATGAGAGCACTGTGAGTATCCCAAAAAGCAAATCTCAAAGGAGGTAACTGCCTACAATCAGGTGTTTTACCCTGCGAGTAAGCGTTGCTAAGGCACTACTCTCGAGATAAGGCGCCGTCAGGCGCTTTTTGGTTACCTACAGATCACTCCTTCCTCAGTGGAGAGAGTAGCGGTAGTGATGGGAGTGGTGTGATTGGCGTTAGTGGCATCTGTGCCGTGAGTGGCCTCTGTGGCTGCAGTCACGGCAGTAACAAGCGCAGGGAACAAGTGCTCTCTTAAGTGACAGCTGCAAGGTTAAGTGAGTTTGCGTCTTACACCTCGCGGCGATGCATGGTGCAGGTGAGGTGAGCCTAAGCAGCTCTGCAGTAGGGAGTAGGGGCTCGCCTGCCAGCCTTAAAAGCCGTCATCTCTTCAGTCAATTGCTTCCCGTTGTAGCGCCATGTCTATTGTAAGCCGGAGTAGCGCTGATGTGCAGGGTGGCTCAGCGTGGAGCAGTGCGAGGGTCAGGGCAGAGTGCTCGCAGCAGTGCTGGCTGTAGTGCCGAGAGCTGTCAACGTCACCTACCTGAAGGTGCTTGGTGTAGGTGCGCTTGGGCTTGTTCTTAAGCATGGGCTTGAACTTGAGCTTACGAATCCTACTGTGCTTGCTCCTTGCACAGGGTAAGCTATAAGCTGCTACTATGAAGTAAGGAACGACTCACTTAACAGATGATGGAATTTAGGGTAAGCAGGCGCGCCTTAACCGCAGATAGGCTCAGGCTCACCCGCACCATGCATCTTCAGGGGGGTGGCGTTACCATTACGCATCCCATAATCAGTCATTTATGAGATCACTCCTTCCGCAGTGATCAGTTTGCCCTTTGCCTTTGCTAAGAGAGGACAGTCCATGTACAAATTGCTGTGGTTTAGCCCGCAGAGCATGCATCAGCCACTATCTGACGCCGCCCAGCAGAGCCTTAATATGGCGCGCGCGCTGGCTCGTCATCAGGTAGCAGTTTGCGTCTTAAGTGTGGCGACGACCAAGACTCTCCTGCCTGCCTATGTACCTGCACCAGACGCTGCCGCAAGCAAACCGCTGATCTTTACCGAGCAAGCGGTGCAATTTGTCTATGTCCCTACCACTGTCAGGGACTTAAGTGAGCTGCCTACTGCGACGCAAGAGCAACTTAATGCGCTGGGGGCACAGCTGATATGGCAATTACAGCCAGATGTGGTGCTGGGCTCCTCATGGGACTATCTGTCGTATAACCTGCTGCGCCAAGCACAGCGCTGCCAGCTGCCAACAGCTATGGTGCTCTTAGACGAGCCAGTGGCCCACGGTATCTGTGCGCTGCCAGTAACAGCTAATGCTGACTTAGCAGCGACAGAGTCTCATCCCGCTGCAGATGCAGCAACAGCAACAGCATCATCTGAAGCAATAGCATCAGACACCGCCGCTGATGCTGCTCCGGCAGATGCTGCTATAGCCGCTGTTGGTGGTGAGGACGGTGTTGGTAGTGAGAGCAGTGTTGACGCTAACCTCGCGTTGCTGTCCCCAGCGGAGCGTATCAAGACGATAGCGTCGGTTGCTTCCTTAGTGCTGACTACCAGTAAGACGGCAGGGGAGAGTTTTACCGCGCTTACGGGGCGGACAGCAGCTTTTACGGGGCATTTTCTCTCCTTGCTGGGGCCGCTGCGCCCTGAGCTCCTCACGCCTGAGGATAGACCTGAGGCGGTAGAGCGGAGTAATCTGAATAAGATTGGGATCTCGATGTTCTATCAGTACCTCGGTTATGACCTGCCAGCAGCAGAAGCGGAGGCGTCACGCATTAACAAGCAGCTGCAAGCGGAAGCAGGGGCCAAGCCGAGCATAGCTGAGCGTACCCAGCTGGTCGATCCTGAGAAGAGAGCACAGGTACTTTTCATCGTGGCTGCTGATGATACGCTGAGCGCTACTGACACAGAGGCGGTGAGTCAGGCATGGTGGCTCCCGCTGCTGGTCAGGATTGCCGTAAATAATGCTGGTGAGGGCATGCACTTGACATTAGTGGTAACCACTACGAACAAGGACGCTACAACGCAGCAACAGCTTAAGCAAACTTATGAGCAAGCCATTGCCTTAGTGAACTCGCAAGCGGATCCGCATCCATGGGGCCTCAAACTCATATGGGAAGAGTTATTTGTAGAAGTGCTGGGTGCAGATGCTGTGCTGAGTACTACTACTACTACTACTACTGACGATGCTGCTAGTGATACGGGTGAGGTAAGTGCTACCCCAGAGATGCTCTCTGCTAGAGTTAAGACCCTCTTACATGATTCCCGCGTGGTGATATTGCCGCAGGCAGAGGATGCTGCTCGGAACTGGTGGGCGCTGCAGGCTATGAGTTTTGGCGCCACTGTGACAACAGTCAACACTCCATGCTCACGTGAAGTGCTTGGAGATAAGATTGCGCGGGTGCCAGCAGGTGCTGGGGAGAAGTGGTCCAACGGCTGTGGGTTATTCATGCCGATGTTCTTCAATCAAATAGCTGTGGCGCTGGAGCAGGTACAGCCTGAGGCCGATGAGCGGCGCTTACTGTTGGCCTTACAGCCACTGCTGATGCGCCGTGCGGGTAGCGAGCCGCACTTGTTCTTAAATAGCACCTACGACTGCAAGAGCATGCTCAGTGAGCAGGCGCTAAAAGAGGCGCTGCAAGCATGGTATGACTCTCTGGGAGCAGCCGCAGGCGGTGCTCCAGCCTAAGGCACAACTGACTAAAGAGCTGACGGCATGTAAGGCAAGCGGGTGTGAGGTTTACTCAACCTAAAGATAGGTTCAACCTCACCTGCACCAGTCATCTCGAGGTGTGGAACGTACCAGCATTTTGCCTTGCCTTGCCTTGCATTGCCTTGCATTGCCTTGCCTCCGTCACTTGTGAGAGCACGCCCGCCTAAAAGCAGGTGCCTGCTCGCAAGCGACGCGCACGCATGGTGCTGGCTGGTGCCCTTTTCCATGAGATTGCCGACTCTACTCAGATTTTGGTGGATACCACAATGTAGCCTCACACCTGTAGGCAAACACATGAGCCGTGGTTATGGCGTTTCATGTTAGCCACCTAAAAGTAGGGTGGGGCTCTATACACCAGCTTCTGAGGAGAGCCAGATTGCCATAACAACAACCACTAAGGCACAACTGACTTCAGAGCTGACGGCACTTAAGGCCAGCGTGTGCGCTGTTTGCGCAACCTAAAGATAGGTGCAGCGCGCCTGCACCCTTTATCTCGAGGTGGAGGCTGTTGCCAGCACTCAACCCTGCAGCCGTCAGTTATGAGATCACTCCTTCCTACCGCTTTTACCCCCACTCCTGACTTAAACCTGAGGATATGATCATGCCCAAGATCTTGTGGATGTCTCCGTTTAGTCTTCATGACACCGCCTCAGGTGCCGCTGTCAACTGCCACATTATGCTGCGTGACCTCAAGCAGCGGGGCTTTACTATTAGGGTGTGCTCGGCGCTTATCTTTGATGCGCCACGTGGTGCCGTCTCCACTTTTGGTGATTTAGCGACCTTTTTACAGCAGGAGCAGCGGCCACAGTGGGAATTTGATGATCAGGGGATCCACTACCTTTACACCCGCTGTGCCAACAGTGATGAGCGCTTTATGACCATGGGGGAGGCGCAAACCTTTTATCAGAGCTTTTGTCAGCAGCTTGATGACTTTGCCCCTGATATCGTTATGGGCTATGGCTTAAGCCCCATGCCCCAGCTGTGCTTTTATGAGGCGCACCAGCGGGGTATCTCGACGGTGTACTGCCTCACTAACGGTGATGGTGGCCGCTTCCATTACCCTAATATCGACCTCATCATTACTGACTCGCAAGCTACCGAGGAGCTCTATGCCCAGCGCGATAAGCTCAATATTCGGGGACAGGGCGTGTACTGGCAGCCACAAAACTTTTTGGCAAGCGAGCACCACCCAACTTACGTTACGCTGGTTAACCCATCTGATGCTAAGGGCGTGGCGATCTTTGCCAAGCTCGCTTACATCTTTAAGAGCATCAAGCCCGAGGTGAAATTCTTAGCGATCAATACCCGTGATCCGTTCCCTGAGGCGGTAAAGAAGCTCCATGTAAAGGGCGATCCGCAGCAGCATCCTTACAGCGCAGCTGATTTCCCTAACGTCTTTACAGTAGAGCCGCAAGCTGACATGCGGCCGGTGTATGAGCACACGGCGGTGCTCTTAGCACCATCCCTGTGGTATGAATCATGGGGCCGTGTGGCTTCGGAGGCCGTCTACAACGGCATCCCTGTGCTCTACTCCTCATCAGGTGGTTTACCTGAAGCGGCGGCCGGTGGTGGCATTTGCATTGATGCCCCTGAGCATTGTCGGCAGGACTATAACAGCCTGCCTGATGATGAGGAGATTAAGCCGTGGGTAGAGAGCTTACTGCAATTGCTAGATAGCAGCCCCGAGGCTCAAGAGCACAGATTGCAGATGCTTCAGCGGGCGTTACTAAAGGTGCAAAACATCGCGGCTACAGAGCATGTCATAGCGGCGATAACACCGCTGGTACTAAAGACCCAGAGCTTACGCGGGCAAGTTAATACCGATGCTGAGGCACTGGCGGCTGAGCTTAATGCGCTGCCCGATGCGGCTCTGCCCAAGGTGAGCTTTTAGGTGTAGGCTGGCGTGGGTACGACTGACTTCAGAGATGATGGATGCAGGATTGAGTGCTGGCAACAACCTACACCTCGAGATAAAGGGTGCTGGCGAGCCAGAGCCTACCTTGAGGCGTGGCCTTCCTCTGGATAAAGAGCTCACCCTGTCACAGTCAGGAGCTACTCCCAAGCGGCGCACTTAGAGTGGGTGGTGCTGTAGGGAAGAGGGTGGTTGGGGCTATCACTGGTAACCTACAGTGGTAACCTACAAATCCGATTTGTAGGTTACCAGTAGCTAAGAGCGCAGGCGCAGTAAGGCCGACTCTAACCTGCTCAAAAAGCGCTTTTATCAGCGCTTTGTTTGGGGATAAAGGTACCCTTTGGTGGTACCCAACACTGGTAACCTACAAATGCCTCGGCGTTGGTTACAACGGCACTTGGTGCAGACACAGTCAGGCACGTTGTTTAGAGGTGAGGAACACTATGGCTCAGCTTTTATGGATTAGTCCTTTTAGTCTGCACGACCAGTTCTCAACTGCAGCCAAAGAGTGCTTACGCGTAGTACGTGCTTTACAAGCAGCGCATCACCAAGTGCTGGTGCTAAGTCCGACGCTGTACACCAATCAGGATCCGCAAGCTCTCCCTGATGCCATGCGCGCCACGCTGCTCTCGGGGCAAAAGACTTTGCAATTTGTCTATGAGGGGACGTTTTGCTATTACGTAGCCACCACTGCAGCGACTCTTGAGCAGATGCCAGCCCACGAGCATCGTACTTTTGCTTATGCGCTGCCGCCTATCATGGCGGAGTTTAAGCCGGATGTCATGATCTTCAACAGTGCCGATCTCTTAAGCTTAAGCTGCTTGACACAAGCGCAGCTGGCGCACATTCCTACGGTCTTTGTGCTCAATACCCCAGTGCCAGCTTACTTCTCGTGGCGTGACATCGACCTGATCTTAAGCTTAAAGTCAGAGCTCACAGCGCAATACGTGACAGCGCAGCAGCGCACTGCGGTGGAGTTACAGTTTGCCTCTAACCCCAAGCAGGCGGGGGCTAAGAACAAAAGCCAAAAAGGCAACAGCGGCAAAAAGAGCAAGCAGCAGACATGGGAGCAGCAGCTTTATGAGGCGCTGGCGCCGCTTTTGAAGCGGCAGGCGAGCCGCGATCCGCAGCTGTTAAAGAACCTGCTGTTCTCGATTCCTGAGGTCAAAAATGACCAGCTACTGCGGCAAGCGGGAGCGGCAGCACAAGAGCCACAGCATCCCCTCTATGCCACTTATGTGGCAGCACAGAGTACACAGATGCGGGCGCAAAAGGCAATGAAGGCAGCTGGTATGGCGGTGGCGCAAGCGCCATTACCACCACAGAGCGCTGATCTTTCTGATCCCCAAGTGCGTGCTGACTTAATGGCGGTACAGCGCTATGCTCAAGAGCAAGCACTAAAACTCGATGCTGATGCTCTGGTGCTCAGCAGCACGGCGGGAGAAGACTAAGAGCTATGGTAGGTGTAGGGCGCTTTCCCAATGTGTGAGCAAAGCTAATCTCCATTAACCTACCTTAAGATAAGTCGCGATAGCGATGCTTGATGCGCCTTATCAGGACTCTGCATCAAGGGGCTTAAATACACCGCAAAGGCCGATTTTAAGCCAAAAACATAAGGGTGAATACTTTGAAGGGGCAAGGGGAAAAAGCTCTCTTCTGCTTAGAGCAAAAAAAAAAAAAAAAAAAAAAACGGGAGCGGCAGCTCCCGTTTGACGTTAGCACCGTGCCATCTTGGCGCTTACAGCACTAAGTGGGTGGCACACTGCTCACAGTTTTGCTCGGTGAGGCGCGTATGCCCCAGATAGGGGTTAAACACCAGATTGCGGTGGCCACAGGTGCACTGATACCACATCGCCTCTTGGCTCTCCAGCGCCTCCAGCGCATAGAGAAACACCTCAAAGCTCGGGCACAGCAGCTTCTCAGGGAGCGGTTCTTTGCCCTTAAGTAAGAGCAGGCGCTTGCTCTGCTCAGGGAAAAGCAGCGTCTGCTCTAACTGCCTTACCCCCTTATAGACCGCCGCTGTCAAAAAGAGATCAATGGCCCCGTGATAGCCCTCAGGATGTAACAGCCGCTGTGGCCAGCTCTTCTTGTCCCACGAAGCGTCGTTGTCCTCAGTCCGGCCAAAGCGTAAGCAGTCGTGAGTAAGACCCCACAGCTCATAGCGCTGGTGATTCTTCATCTGGTACAACACCCACTGCCCCTTGAGGACAGAGGAGAGGGCTCCTTGCTCCCCTGTCTGGCACCCTAAGAGGAAGCGGGTGTAGAACTCCAGATACGAGATCTTCAGCTCATGGGCGCGTTGCTTGTTCTCCTTGGTAATACCCCAAGCAGCAGCCAGCTTTTCCAAGTTGTGGTTGAGCTCCGCAAACTTGCTGTGATTTGGTCGTGCTTTTGAGGACTTACTCTGCTGCCGCGCTTGCGCTTTAGCCTTACGCGACTGCGCTGGAGTCTGCATCGGCTTGTCGGGAGTTGCGGTGGTGGTTGGTTCCTCATGACTCTTCTTTTCCAGCAGCACCATAAAGTCAGCTAAGCGCTGGCGTTGCTCTGCGCTCCGCTTAGCGAGATACCACTCACACCAGCCAGCCATGTCGAGATCATAGGCCTCCAGTATTGGCTCCAAGCCCAGCTCCTGTAAGCGCAGCCACGTCAGCATGGCCTCTTGTAGCTGCCGCTTTTGCGTTGCTACCAGCGGCGTCACTGCCCCTGTACCCGTGCGTGGCGTACAGTGCGTGGTGTGCACATGGAGCTCACTTGACGTAAAGTGCCCGCGTAAGCTCTGCCGCGCATGGTAGCAGCGTGCACAACGTGGTGCGCGGTGTGCGTTTAAGCCTAAGCCACTTAAAAGTGGCGACTGCTTCAGCTTCGTAGAGGCGGTCTGAGCCAGCGCAGCACACATACCATAGAGCATCCCCAGCTCAGCTGGAGACTGTAAGCCCTTGCTCTGCACAAAGTCTAAGAGCGCCTCTTGCTGCAGCGGAGTGCTGGCTAAAAGCAGGTTTTGGTTGTGCAAGCGCTGCTGCACCTGCACTTTAAGAGCAGCCAGTGCCTGCGTCACATTAGGGTCAGTCACAGGCGGCGTTGTCAGCGTAGCGCGGTGTAGTGGCGTAAACGGCACTGCACTCTGCTCTGGGGTGGCGCTTACATTGACCGTAGCGGTAGCGCTAGACGCGTTGACACTGCCTGCTGCAGGTGCTGCGGCTTTCTCTGGCGCCGCTGCAGAGACAATGGCAGATACAGGGGCAGTGGCTGCTGCCGCTGTTTCCGGCTGCTGCGGCTCTGACCGCTGCTTTGCTTCCTGTGCCTTTAAGCGCGCCTCAAGAGAATTACGGGGCAGAGAGAACAAGGCGAGCTCATCCGTTGAAGGAATATTGGATGAGCGTAAAGACTGCTGCTTGGCCTTGTGGCTCTCAAGCTCCGTTGCGGCTGGCACTAACTGTGTCTGCGTCGGTGTGAGCGCAGACGCTTGGGTGAGCGCAGCTACCGCATTCCGATATGCTGCTGTTGCGGGCTCATGTAAGCGCTGCGAGGCAGGGGCAGAAGAGAGCGCGGTGCTCGCCAGCGTGGCTACTGTAGATTGCGCCACCACCGAGCAGCTGCGCATGGTTTGCAGCTTGCCATCAGCGGTGACTAAGTGTGCCTTTTTGGCTTGGGTAAAGAGCTCTGTAAAGCCAATGCGTGCCGCAGCTTCCTCAAGCGTGAGCTGATGTTGTGTCGCAAAGAACTTAAGGGCAGGCAGCACTTCGGCAAAAGCCTCTTGCTGCCGTGCCTTGTGCAGCAGCTTGGTCAGCTGCTGCTGTTGCTTCTGTTGCCGCAGCTGTGATGCCACCGTGTCCTGTTCCGCAAGAGTACTGCCCTCTGCGCTGCCTTGAGATGGCTTCTGCTCTGGCCGCCTGCACTCCGGTGTCGCCTTACCTCTTGAGCCGGTGAGCATGGCGCGCAGGTTGAGCTCTTTGCGCTCACGGTCGTGGTGCAAAAAGCTCAGATGGAGTCGTACCTTGTGCGTTGTCTCGTCATAGGCTAAGGAGCTACCTACGAGCTGTGCTTCTTGACGCTCTAAGAGCAGCTGATGCACCAGCTCAATTTGCGCAGGGTAGGTACTGCTCTCTAAGCTGGAGGAAGTAAACTCCACCGTCTCCTCGTATAAGAGGCCATGTACTTGTAAGAGCTTAAAGTACATGTTGACCATGGTGTTGAGCATGATGTTAAGCGGCGCCAGCTGCAGGATGGTGTAGAGATCATTGCACTCCTGTACCTTAAGGGCGGCTATCTCTTTAGGTTTGAGCGTAGCTTCACTTTGGGGCGTGCTTGACGGCTGCAGTGCCTTTGCCACCTCACTTGCGAGGCTTTGCTTGGCGCTGCAGATGCCCTTATAGACCGAGGCTGTGGTGAGTTGCTCGAGGCGCTCCTCTTTGCTGGTGGAGGTAGGTGGAGTAGCCTCAGAGCGATGCACATCGTTAGCCAGAGACTCCAGCTCCTCGGGTGTGGTGTAGTGCAGCTGCTCGGCCTCTAAGCCCAGCTCATTGGCTGTTAGCAGTGAGCCGGTGGTGTGATGCGGCATCATTGCGGTCAGAGTCGAGGTGACGCCCATAGTGGCTTGGCGCACGGTCGCCGCTGTCGCCCGTGCCACCACCGTAGCTGCGGCCTGAGGAATGGACGCCGCTGCAGGGGCAGGGGCGGTACTACGAGGCAGCTGCTGTGGTATCAGATGCTGTGGCTGCTGCTGACGTGGCTGCTGTGCCTGCTGCTGACATGGCTGCTGTGGTTGCTGCTGCCGTGGCTGCTGTGGTTGCTGCTGCCGTGGCTGCAGCTGGTTGGGGTTGCTGAGGCGCAGCAGGGCCTTTGCCTCAGCAGGAGCCAACACCGCAGTCGGTGCACGTACCGCAGCAGGGGCGCGGCCCTTGGCTGCAGTAGGAGTGGCAGGGGCGTGAGGAGTGGTAGTCGTGGTAGGGGCGGCAGCACTTACTCTATGGGTAGCGGCGTAGAGTAAGGCGCCTCTTTGCTTGGCGTTCAGATCTCGTGACATGCCCAGTGGTGGCCACATGCTATTCATAAACACCGCTGCAGGTGCCACGCTACCACCACCATTACCACCCAGAGTCTGCATGGCGGCACCGCCCTGAGGACTCATGGCTGCTCCTGTAGCGCAGGCGGGAGCAGTCAGGGCCATGCCCATGCCCTTGGTTTGCTGTTCCTGCTTTCTGTGGTTGCGCAGTGCAGGGGCTGCAGGCTTTGGGGGCATAGGGACAGCGACAGCAGCTCCGGTATGGCGAGGCTCGACTTCCGCCAAGATGGGCTGATCCTGAAGCTGGGTCACCACCGACAGTGATGGTGCTCGAGCGTAGTCCCGCAAGTTGGTACCAACTGTGTCCGGCGCTAAAGCAGATGCTGCCGCGAGCGGAGCCTGTAGTGACGGTAAGTCCTGAGCGTCCTGACCATAGGCTTGCTGCCATAAGCTTGGTGTCGGCACAGTGCTTTGTTGCTGGTGCTGGTGCTGCTGCCGCTGATAAAGCGCGGCGTTGGTGGTGCGATGCTTACTGCCAGCAGGATTGCGTGGCGCGGGCACGATGCGTGGCGCCGTAGCTTGCGCTGCAGCTACAGCAGCTGTAGCAGCAGGTGTGGCCGGCATTATGGTCAGCGTGTTCGCGGCGCGGGGGACAGGAGCAGCAGGTGCTGCAGGAGACCAGCCTTGCGCTGCGGCGGTTGCGGCCGCCGCTAAGGCAGCGGCACGGGCGCGGGACTTATCGCGGGCCGTCAGCTGCTGTTCCCACTGTTGCGGGGCAGAGACCGGCTGGGGCTGTGGCTGCTGACTTTTGAGGGTCTGTAGCTCCAGCGCACTGAGCGCCTCATGGTGCTGCATCTCGCACTGAGTCTTGCTCGGTGCGGTACCACAGCCGGAGCGTGGGGCTGGTGTGGCTTCTGCGGTTGCGCTTAACGCTGCCTGCTTGAGGCGCTTAGAGCCAAACTCATCGAGGTAGTGCTGACTGTACTTTGGCGCCATTGCCTCTGGAGCTGTGGTAGCAATTGCAGTGGCGGAGACAGTGGTAGTGGCGGCTGCAGGTGCAGGAGCGAGAGTCAGTTGCGTCAGCATCTGCGCAATGGTGCTGTCCGGCGTGTGGTGAAAGTCAGGTACATCCAAGTTGCAGGGCCGCTCTTTGCTCAAGCGGTACAGCCACGAGGGTGAGATGTTGGTGTAGTAAGCCGCTAGGCTCATCTTTAAGCCACAGGAGAGCACCGTCTCTAATTGCAACGCCACCAGCGTGTGGCAATGCGCAAAGATAGGCGCGGGTTGATGGCTTTGCAGCAGCAAGTCCTCAAGGCAAAAGAAGAGCGGCAGGCTCTGCTTTTGGAGCAGCATGGCACTAAAGTGGGAGAGGGATTGGCTGGCAAAAGCGAGGGCGTGCTGCAAGGCGCTGTGGCGCTGCTTATAGCCCGCAATGGCATTCAAGTCGGCAGAGTCGAGGGTAAAGCCCGTTGTGACTTTGAGGCCGCCGTAGTAGAGATGCTGATTGTAGCCATCGTTTAGGGAGAGATTGCCAAAGACAGGTGCTTTGCTCGCAGCAATGGTGCTGGCACTGGCGCTGGCATTGCCATTAGCACTGGCGCTGGCAGCGGCAATGCTGGCGGCATGAGCCGCAGGTACCACCTGACAATACTGCCACGGCTCGGCTAAGTGCTTGTTGCTGATGTGCAAAAAGAGCGGTGGGTAGCTCTTCTTAAGCAGCTGCGCCACCGGCCTCTCTTGCTGCGCTCGTAAGGCTTGCCACCAAGCGCTCATGCGCACCAGGTGCTGCCTTGTCAGAAAGTTACCGCCCTTACCCTGAGTCTTGGTGCCAAAGAAAAGCTTTTGCTCGTTGATAAAACGCAGCTCGTGTGTCGGATTGAAATCGACCACATAAGGCTGGAGGCCACAGAGGGTATCACCGAGCAGGCCCACCACTTGGTGAAAACGCCAAAAGCAGTTCTCTCTGATCGCCGTGCAGGCCTGATGCAGTTCCTCTGGGTTGAGATCAGTAGCGCTTTTTAAAAGCTGCATTTGCTGGAGCAGCAGTTGTGCTTGCTTGTAAGAGAGCGGAATGGACACCGGTTGGAGCGGCGCTGGGGGTAACAAGACACCAGCCTTTGGGCCTGGGCGCGCCCGCCCTTGGAGCAGCGGGGGCAGCGGTACTTTAGATTGGAAGTTAGTACGCTGCTCGTGGCGCGCTTGCTCGTGGCTGCGGCGCTCTTCAGAGGCACGGCGCTTGAGCCATTGCTGCTGCGCCTGATTGCGGGCGTCTTGCTCTTGTAGCAACGCCGCAAAGGTCTTGTTCTCGCGCAGAGCCTGTCCTGAGAGAATTTGCCAATTCTCGGTCAGCGGCATCTGCGAGGCCAGTTCCAGCACCATGCCCGCTTGGTACGCATCTCCTTGGTTGTGCAAGAGGCTGTAGTGAGCGCTTAAGAACGCATGATTAGCCGCCGTACTGTGGTCAAGCTGTGGCATCACATTAAGGCCCGAGAGCAAGGAGAGCTCATGGGCAGAGAGCAGCTGGGCAGAGGCGGGCTCTAGTTTCTGGCTCCACTCGGTGAAGAGATCGGCATCGTAGTAGAGGTGACAGTTGAGATAGCACGACTGCAATGACTGCAGCGTATGGTCACGGTAGAGCCCCGTGCGGTCGGTGTGACTTCGGTCTACCAGCAGGCTCAGGTCGACAAAGAACCAGTAGTACTCAGCTGGAAGCTGATCGTCAGCAGTGTTTGCCCACTGATAGGGGATGATCGCTCTTGCCGCTGCAGATGCAGCAGCCGCTGCACCTGTACCAGCTCCTGCACCTGTTCCCGAGCTCTCTGGCAGCCCCTCCTGCTCATAGAACAGGTGGCAGAGACGCAAGAGGGCCATTTCAGGGCGACTGACCGTACCCTCGTAGCGGCAAAAGAGGTGGTAAAACGGGCGCATTGCCTGCGCTGCTTGCTGTAGCGCGAGAAATTGATAGCTTTGCGTAGCAGTAAGCGCATTTTGGGTGTAGAGCTGCTGCTCGTGTTGTACGAGTAGGTGTTGGCTCTGGTACCAGAGGTGCTGCACCTCGGTAGGGGCGTGTGCTAAGAGCGCCACGGCACGCTGTTGGAAGTCGCGGTACTGCTCTACAGGTGCAAGCAGCGGTACGGCCACTGCAAAATCACATGTGGACGGCAGCTTAAGCTGCGGTATTTGCGATTCGTAGCGCTCTAACCACAGTGTGAGGCCAATGAGCAGCTGTGGTTTGAGAGCGTCAGCAACCTGAGCTGTGAGCTTTACCAGCGGCTGTTGCTGCGGCAGCAGCAGCTGCGGGCAGGGCGCACCCACAACGGCAAATAACGTCTGTATGGCGCTGAGGATGATGTTGGTCAGCTCCTCTGCTGTGGACGGCGGCGCTGGCAGCTCTACTGCCGGTGCAGTAGCCACAGCGTGTGAAATGAACTGTGCGGCTAATTGCACTGTCATCTTGGCCACAGCGCGGCGCATGGTATCCGTAGCTCGCAGCATGGTCGTACTGACACCACTTTGCGCGTCACCTAAGCTGGTGCTTAAGTCAGCTGCCACACCACCCAGAGCTAAGGTGCTGTCGCTGGTGGGAGCAAAGACACGGTGCAACGCCGTAGTGAGCTCTGTGGTGCCTAATTGCGCGGTAATACACCTAAGGGCAGTCTGTAACACATCGAGAGATGGGACTGCATCTTTGGCCATGGTCGGTGTGGAGGCAGTGGTGGCACTGGCTTGGCTGCTGCAGGCGAGTAATCTGGCAATGGCCGCACGGCTACTGGTGTGGAGCGCAAGTAAGAGGCAACTGGGACAGTCCTTTAAAGGATCGACATCGGCATTCAGTGGCAGGTAAGGGTTAATCGTTTGTGGTTGTGGCTGTGGCAGGCGTGACGTGGCCGGTTGCGCCTCAGCTGCACAGGCGCTGGCAGCAGGGGCAGCTACGGCCTGCAGCGCCGCGCGCCGCTGCGTTTTGAGCTGCTGTTGTAAGAGGCCTAAGGCTTGTTGCAGTACTTGCACGTGCTCCATACGGGCCGGAGTGTGGTCATAAGGGAGCACCGTGCAGGCGTCGGTGGCGGCAGCAGCAGCAAGAGCAACCGGAGCGACAGGGGCACTGCCAGCAGGAACAGCGGTAACGGCGTTAGCAGTGGCGTGCTGAGCATTGGTAGTAGCGCGGGTAAATGCCGAGAGGTACTTGCTACCCTCGCTCGCGTGCACGGTCACATTTGACTCAAGAGCCTCAGCATCGCTTTTGGCGGTAGCGGTACTGCTTGGGGTACTGCTTGGCGTGTGAGCAGGGGAAAGCGCGGTAGCGCGCTCGGTGCGTGGCGCGGTGGTGCTGGCGCTGGTAGCACTGGTAGCAGTAGCAGCTGTCTCTGGTGCAGTTTGGGCGCTTAAGGACGAGGTGGCTAAGGCATTAAGGCGCGAGTGCAGCTCGTCGCTTACAGGGAGCAGTGGCGTGAACTTACGCGGGACCCCTTGCGCTTCAAGCTGTGGGCGTGGCGTGGCGGTAAGCGCGCTAGCGCTTACTGCAGGAGTTTGGGGCACTGGGGTGTTGCTGGTCGTGAGAACGCGCTCGTTTTTACTCATAGTTTTGTCTACATGCCGTGCAGGCAGAGGCGGGACGGCATGCACTCCTAAAAGGTTTTTGACTAGACAATCAACAGCTGTGCAGGGGCTTAGTGCTCTAAGCCGGAGTTGCGTAGGTAACCACAAGCGCCTGACGGCGTCTGATCTCGAGAGTAGAGCCGCAGCAAAGCCCTGCTCTTTTTGGGATTTGTTGTGGGGATACTCTCGCCGTGGCAACCTACAAAGCGCCTCAGCTCAACGCTGAAGCAGGGGGCCTGAGGCTTGCAAAAGCGCTTATAGACGCTTGACGGTGTGTAACAAGGGCACCTCAAGGGTCAGGGCGCTGGAGTCAGAGCGCAGCGTAGAGGGAGTGGCGTCAGTGGCACTGAGGCTCAAGGTGACAGGGCGAGGCTAATGCAGTTGTCACCCACGGTCTCGGTGGCGCTCGCGGTAATTGGCCGTTACTGCAGGCGCTGCTCTGGGGCATGGCCGTGCTCCAGAGACCACGTTTGTCACTCAATCCACTTACTTCACGCTCTGCGCTGCGCCGTATACGGTGGTGACGCCGCATAGGGCTGCAACTCGTTGGTGGTGCGCAGCTCCTGCCTCCTAACAGGGGCTAGCGCTGCCAACGGAACGGGTGGTTTATCTGACTCATGGCAGTTGCTGCAGTACGCTCAGGTACTGCGGTTTTTACACTTGCTGCAGAGTGCAGTCACCCCTAACGCCTAAGCGTAGGCGCAGTGGCGGATGCAGCGGCCTTACAGCCGCGACTCGCATGTACCCTGAGCACTGGTAGGTGGGGCCTCAGTGGGGCAGCAGCTCTAATACTGTCCCGCTTAGGTCGTAGTGGGCTCTAACCACGTACCTACCGTTACGGCTCTGCCGCTGTGGGGTGTTTCCACGCCCTGTGGCGGTGGAGCCGTTTGCTTTTGGGTAAAAACGAGAGCGGTTGTACCTCACCCTGTAGCGATGGGGCGAGGCAGGCGTAAGCAGGTAGTCCGCGCCCTGAGGGCAGGGGGCTACCTGAGCTTTGCACAGCTGTTTGGGGCGTGTGGTTTTCGCTCCTTGAGAAAACGCACCCGCCTATAGCACTAGTTTAGGCCCTGTGCAAACACAACTTTTCCGACTTTTTCTAGATACAATTTCGCCAAAAATCCCTAAAATTTTCACAAAAGCACATTTCTGTGGAGAAAAGTTCCAACACAGGGGGAAGCGGGGCGTAAATCAGGGAAAGGGGTTTTGGAGAAAAAGTGGCAAATGGGCACCGTAAGGGGCGGTTTGGGGGGGGAAAGTGGCCAAAACCATAGTACAAACCGTATACGGATTGTGCGTAAAACTTTGGCCGCCCAAAAGTCGTACCGCAGAGGGCAAAATGCGCGTTTGAGCCTAGTACAATTACGGGGTAGCTTTGGCTTAAATAAGGCGTTTACTAGGTGCTACCATACTAGTATCCGTATAGCTGGCTCACAGGTAGGTTCATGCGTATTTGCATGAAATTTTCAGCAAAGTTCTGCAAAGAAGCGCGGAATTTTTGCAGTCGCTGTGGGGGCAGGAGAAAGGGGCAGCAGCGGCAAAGATAAGGGCGTTTGGGCGGGTAGCAGGTGGCGCAAAGCGGGGTAAGGCTACTGCGCGGCGGGGCGGCTGCAGAGGGGACTTAGTGGCGGTTTTTACTATCTAGCAATTTTGGTAGGGAGAGTTGGGGGAGAGGACGTTTGCTAGCCTTGCAGACAAGCGCAGCGACAGTGGCACCTAGTGCTGACAATTAGGGGGTAAATGGCGGTATGGGGCGTGATAGGGAATGGCGTATTTACGGCCTTTGTTTAGTGAGGTGGAAGCGCGGTGTAAAGGGAGTGAGCAAATGTCGTGTTTTTGCAGCGGCGGGGCGTGGGAAAAAGAGGGGCAAAAACGACCACTTGCAGTGTTCCTGCACTACGGTGGTGACAGCCGCTAAAGCTTGATTACATCAGGTTCTAGAAGCGTGGTTGCACCGTTTGGGGGCGCTTTGGCGGTGATGAGGGCATTTTGGGCGTCGAAACACCTACAACGCGGCGTTGGGGCGTTGGGGCGTTGGGGGCTTTTTGGGGGCGGGCAAAGAGGCGCTGGGGGCTGCTCTGGTGGCTGTGGCCTCTAAGGTTAGGGGCGTGTTTGCCTCAGGGTAAGCGCTGCTGTATGCTACCAGCAAGAGCGCGGCGGCCGTGCTGTATGCCTTTTGGTAATAACAGCGCCCGCCCCTGTAACTTACGCGCTGCAGCTACTGCTGCTCGGAGGCAGTAGGGAGCTTTTGGTAGGTAAAAGAGAGGATAGAGTATGAGCCTGTACTCGCGACCACGGCCACAGCAGCCTACTGCTACTCAGTCTCAGCAGCAGCGGCCGCTGCAACCAACTCCACAACCGGCTGTAAGCCCTGCTGTACGCTATCCCCAAAGCAATGGTGTGGTCTTAAGCGCCACCGCGCGGCAGGAACTCTTAGGGAAAGGGCTGCGTCTCGATGAGAATGCGCGGATCTCGCGTAACCTCAAATACAACGGCCCTGTCTACCTCCAAAACGACACGTCAGTGGTACACCTCACCATTGATGCCTACAGCTACATTAACCACCATAGCTTCTTTGTGGCAAGCAGCATTGGGCGCTACACCTCCATTGCCCACTGTGTGGAGTGTGGCCTCGGCATCCACGACGTGCATGGCGCCTCCATGTCCAATGCCCTCTGCTACTTAAGCCCCTTTGCCTTTTACACCGGCGGCACGGTCAACCGTATTACCCGTGTGGAGCGAGAGCGCAGCGAGATCGTGAATCTGGGCCGTATTGGTAATGACGTCTGGATTGGCTCGCATGTGCTGATTGTGGGTGATGTCACCATTGGGGATGGTGCCGTGATTGGTGCGGGCAGTGTCATTACCCGTGATGTGCCACCTTACGCTATTGTGGCTGGTGCAGGGGGCGGCAAAAACAGCGAGCGCATCATTAAGGGCTACCGCTTTAGAGATGAGCAGATTAGCGACCTCTTAGAGATTAAGTGGTGGCAGTATGACGTGCCGAAGTATCTGCTCTCGGGGCACAAGCTACCGCTTAATGACATCACGGGCTTTTTGAGCTTTATGCGCAATGAGGGGCCGGAGGTCTTAACCAAGATTCCAGAGAACTGGCAGCTGGTGATACCGCAGGATCCAGATACGGTGCAGGTGGTACCGGTGGCGGCGGACTACGAGATTGGGCCGTTTATGCCGGACGAGGTGCGCTTTAACCCTGAGATGTACTTCTAATGCGGGGCAGGAGCTGCTGCTGCTGCGACTGCATCTGAGGCTACTACTACCGTGATGCGGACTACAACCATAAAGAGCGAGTTGACGTGGCCTTAGCCTTTGCTCTTGTCCATATGCTAAGATAGCCCGTCATCTCGCTTTGCTGTGACGAGAGGAGCGCACATGAGCAACGCTCCTCAGTACGTAGGCAAGGTAGATAACGGGTGCCTTTAGTGGTAGCTGTTGCGGCATGTAGCCTTTGAGCCATGATGAAACGGCTTAAACAAGGGCTTTTCATCCCATGGTTTGTAAGTAAAATTAGTTTGCCAGTATATTAAGCTGATGAGTATAAAATTTACGCACGGGGGGGGTAGACAGGTTCTTTATTGTAACCAGGGGACACGCCCTATAAGAGCACATAAAAGCACAAATAAGGTGCATCGTTGCGTGCGCTTTTAGGATCCTATCCGCTTGA
>CASEBB010000038.1 GCA_949286015.1 uncultured Succinivibrionaceae bacterium
ACGCCTTGCAGTTCACTAACCGTTCCCACCAGCGGGGTCGGTTCGGGACTTTAACCCTATAGATAGCACCCATACTGGGCGCACTGAACTACCGCAGACGTAAGTCTGCGGTAGTTCATAGAGCTCTCTGGCTTGCCAGAGCTACCCTTGCTTAGAAGATTCCCTCTTCCTCGCTCACATCCGAGCTATCAATACCCGTGTTAGCCACGCTGCCAGCCGACGAGCCATCGTCAATCACGCGCGTGTTAGGTAAAGCAGGCTCAACAATGCCGCGATTGCGGGTAAAGCGTAAGCCCGTAGGCTGGGCAATCGGCGTCGACTCCACACCCTCTTGAGCGTTCTTAAAGAACTCCGCCCATACTGGCAGAGCCGTCGCACTACCACCCTCAGAACCACGAATGCGGGCATAACCTAAATCACGGTCATTATCAAAGCCCACCCACGTGGTCACCACGAGGTTGCCATTAAAGCCCGAGAACCACGCATCATGGATGTTATTGGTCGTACCGGTCTTACCATAGAGGTCATCACGGCCAGTAATAGTCGCGGCACGGGCACCCGTACCCCAGAAGCGCTCACCGGCTAAGTCGCGGCCACCGTAAATGTTGGTGTGGAGGAGCGTTGACATCAGATAGGAGTGACCATGGCTTACGATCTGTAAGGCCTTATCACCCTGCGGATTAGGCTGCGCTAAGCGGTCTAAGTCCATTAAGATCGCACCTGAGGCGGCCTTAGGATCATTGACCGGATTGCTGTTGAGCGCATTAGCCTGTGCCTCATGCGCGGCATTAAGTGCCGCTGCCGCTTTCTCTGCTTGCTCCGCACTGCTCAGCTGAATCTCACTTAAGGTGCCATCAGCGTTTAAGACGGTACCTTCAGGGCTAATGGTGGTACCAGTACTCGCAGCGGCAGCTGCCAGCTCTGCATCCTCCATGGAGATACCCGTGGCATTAGCAGCAGCCTGTGCGCCGATGTGACGAAGGATGTACTGATCAAAGTTATTTACGCGCTCTGCAATATCGCGCTCAGCAGCATTAGGCTGGTAGTTTGGACTATAGACCAGTGGAATCGCATTTTCGATCACATTAGGCTGCGAGGCATCAGCGTATTGTGGGTGCGCTTGGTAGATGACCTCACCGTTTTCTAAGGTGATATGGTCAATGAGGTATGGCGTTAAGCGATAGCCACCATTAGCAAAGACGGCAAAGGAGCTAGCCACTTGCAATGGGGTTAACTCCACTGAGCCTAAGGCCATCGACTCACTTTGCTGGAAGCGAGGGACGTAAATACCAAACTTACGTAAGTGCTCCACAGCGTTTTGCACACCCACGTGGCGAATGGTACGAATCGCAATGGAGTTCTTGGACTTAGCCAAGCCCTCACGAATGGTCATCAAGCCCTCAAAGCGGTTCGGTGAGTTCGTAGGCTGCCACCAGCGACGTGAGCCCACGTCCCAAGTGCGAATTGGCACATCAGGTAAGACCGAGTTTAAGGCGAGGCCATAAGCTACCGCTGAGGAGTAGATAAACGGCTTAAAGTTCGAGCCCGTTTGCCGTAAAAGCTGCGTCGTGCGGTTGAACTTGCTCTTTTCAAAGTCAAAGCCACCGGCCATGGCGCGCACGGCACCGCTCTTTGGATCTAAGGCAATGAGGGCGCTTTCTACATCCGGAAGCTGCGTTAAGGTCAGCAACTCGTAAGTCTGCGGCTCCTCACTTCTTCTCTTTGGCTGGGTGGTCTTGGTTTGCACGTAGGTGAAGACCAAGTCACCAGGCAGTAAGAACTCGCTTGGTAAGTTTGGTGCGCCACCTTGATTGCGGTCGGTCTTAAAGGCACGTGCCCAGTCCATACCCTCCCACGTCAGAGGCAGTTGTGCCCCCGTGCCATCTAAGAGTAAGGCGGTCTTATTGACATCGTCTACCGCTAACACTAAGGCTGGCTTCAAGCTGCGATACTTGTCTTCAGCATTAATGCGCTCGAGCACGCTCTCCATGTCGAGAGTAGAGAAATCGGCAATAATGAGGCGCTGACTGTCTACAGCAGCAACAATGTGCTCATAGTCGTAGCTTTGGTTCGCTTGCGTGTATTGGTCAATGAGCGCCTGACGGGCACTCATGATGAGGCCGTTATTGGCATTAGCACCAGCACCATTCTTTTCCGTTGGCACCTTGGACGAGCCTCGGATACCACGGGTGCTATCAAAGATGTTAAACAGCGGGCCACGATAGCCATGGCGCATATCGTAGGCAGTGACGTTGTTGAAGATAGCCTGATGGGCAAACTCTTGGTAGCGCGAATCTACGGTGGTGTAGATCTTAAAGCCCTTAATGTAGGCATCAGTGCCGTACTTATTGATGACAGCCTGACGCGCTTCCTCTGCCACATATGGGGCATAGGCCTCTAATGGGGCCGAGTGGAAGGTAGCCTTAGCAGGGGCGGCAGCGGCCTCTCTAAACTCCTCAGGGGTGATATACCCTAAGGTCAGCATACGCTGCAGCACTAAGTGGCGACGCTCTTTAGCACGCTGGGGATTGGTGATTGGGTTTAAGGTCGATGGGGCCTTTGGTAAACCGGCAATAGTCGCAATCTCAGCTAAGGTCAGCTGATCTAAGGTCTTACCGTAGTAAGTTTGCGCCGCTGCCACGACACCATAAGAGCGGTGGCCTAAGGCGATCTTATTAAGATAGAGCTCGAGGATCTCTTGCTTAGAGAGCACTTGCTCCATACGCCAAGCGATGAACATCTCCTTAACCTTACGCTCGATGGTACGATCGCGGGTTAAAAAGAAGTTACGGGCTACCTGTTGGGTAATGGTAGAGGCACCTTGGGAGGCACCACCTGAGGTAGCAGCCACGGCCACGGCACGTAAGATACCGATAGGGTCGACACCAGAGTGCTCATAGAAGCGGCTATCCTCAATGGCAAGGAAGGCCTGCTGCATCTTAAGAGGAATCTGGTCTAAGGACACAGGGATGCGCTTGTGTTCGCCGAACTCACCGATGAGCTTGCCATCTTGGGTGTAGATCTTCATTGGCGTCTCAAAGCTCACATGCTTGAGCTCTTTGACGTCTGGTAACTCATCTAAGGTCGAGTAGTAGGAAGCGGCGACAGCGGTGCCTGTGATGGTAGAGCTGATAAGGCCAGCCCAGAGCGTCAGCTGCACAAACTTAAAGGCTTTGACTAACACACGAGATCCCTCGGTATTACGGACGAAAAAATTAAACGCCTATTTTAGCAAATAAGCCTTTGGGCGCGGGCCAAGGATGTTGTAAGCGTTAGGTGTTATGGTGCACGCGAGGCAAGCGTAAGCCGTTTCGAGGGCGTGGCCTCATGGGAAAGGTGCGGTGCTTGAGTGCTGCTCCTCAAGGTAGGGCAGTTGCAAGTACCTCGGCCATCTCTCACAGTGCTGCGCTTAGACACGAAAAAGCCCCCACAACAAGAGGGGGGCTTTGGCCAAGCTGCGGATACTTAGAGTTTAGAGGAAGCTGGTCTGAGCTTTAAGCCATTTTAGCTGATGAAATGCACCAAAGTGGAGCGAGTAACTTTGGTGTGTTCCGCCATCCTGCTCAGATAAGCTGCTTTTCACGTAACTTCGCAGTTAGTTTCAAGTCTGCATCTGAGATGCACACGAAGCCTTCTGGATGAGCTGGGGCAAACAGAGCAAAGACTGCCAGCCAACTTTTGGCACAATGAAGCCATCAATAAGCTCAAAATAGAGCTTGAACACTTCTTTGCCTTCGTACTCGCCAATGTGTCGCACATAGGACACGCCTGGTTGCGCAATTTTCTTCTCGATCATGCGCTTAGCCGCAGCGATTTGCTCAGGTGTAGCAGTCACTGTTACCTCATTTTCTGTTATGTGGGCCAGAGAGTCACCTTACATGCCTGCTGTAGTCATCAAGTTACATGCGAGCTTGTTTGGCTTGATGACCGTGTATGGCAACGATGTTATCGCGTTATTTAGTGCACCGGCGTATGCCATAGCACAGAAAATTCACCATGCAGACGCAAAATAAGGCACAATGGGCGCCTAAACGCTACCGCGTCGCTAGCGCTGCGCTGCGTGCCGCAGCTTTCGCTCCACAGCAAGTTGCCCACGTGTGTGCATGGGGGCGTGTGCACGCCCTAAAGGCACCTCAAAGCAGTAGCTACGCAATTTACGGCATAAGCTCTGGCATCTTTTGCTTTGTACAGGGATCAAGTCACAGGATCAGGAATTCTATGCAGGAGTCACCAGCAACAGCACCCATCTTTTTGGTAGGGCCGATGGGGGCCGGTAAGACCACCATTGGAAAAGCCCTCGCCTCGGCTTTGGGCCGCAGCTTTTTAGATCACGACGACCTCATCGTTAACTTGATGCACATGTCCATTCCGGATATCTTTGCGCAATACGGTGAGCCGTACTTCCGTGATTTAGAGCACGACTGCTTAAGCTTGCTGTTAACAGGTGATTTCTCGCGCTTTAGCCGTGAGCAGATGTACGCTGCCATCGGTAGTGATAAGCTGCCCGCAGTGATCGCTGGTGGCGGTGGTATCGCCATGCGTGCGGACAATCGGGCGCTGATCAAAGAGCACGCTCAGTGTTTGTACCTGCACATCGACGTCGAAGTACAGTACCAGCGCGTTAAAGACGACACCAATCGCCCCATGATTTACGTCGACGACATTAAGGGACGCTTAAGCGAGCTCTTTACCAAGCGCGATCCGCAATGGCGTGAGATTGCCCATGCCATTATCGAGGCGGATGACTCTATCGCGCACATCGTGCAAAAGTGTCAGGCAGCGTTAGCTCCAAAGTAGAGAGCAGCGGCCCTTTATTTAGGTACAGGGCGCACTCTAACGCGAGCGGAGAGCATCGCCCACCGCATCACCACTACCATCAAGCGGTGTTAGCACCTCTGTAAAGAGCCGAGCTGCCCTGAGCTTTTAGGGGGCATGCTTTTGGTAGGGTAGAGTGGCGTGATCGCCACTCTCTACACACAGTGAGTCGCAGTAGGATTTCGAGGAATTTTCATGGAAAAGGTGCATATTGCCCTCGGGGCAAACTCTTACGATATCTGCATTGGCCGCGCTTTGCCTTGTGGTGAGCTGATGCGTCAAGCTCTGCCACGCACGCAGGATGTGCTAATTGTCTCCAATGAGACCATTGCCCCCCTGTACATGGATAAGCTGGTGTCCCAGTTAAAAGCCTTTAACTTTAACTGCCATCAGTGCATCCTACCTGACGGTGAGAAGTACAAGACAGTTGAGAGCTACATGCAGATCATGACCACGCTCCTTGAGAAAAACTTGGGTCGTGATTGTGCCTTAGTGGCCTTAGGCGGTGGTGTGGTCGGTGATATCACTGGCTTTGCTGCAGCCACCTACCAGCGTGGTGTGGACTTTGTCCAAGTGCCTACCACCTTACTGGCCTTAGTAGATTCCTCGGTCGGTGGTAAGACTGCGATTAACCACCCATTGGGTAAGAACATGATTGGCGCCTTCTACCAGCCAAAGATTGTCTTAGCCGACCTCGATTACTTACACACCCTGCCACCACGCGAGATTGCCGCCGGTATGGCCGAGGTGATCAAGTACGGCGTGATCTTAGATCGCGAGTTCTTTGATTACCTCAAGAACAATGTGAACTCGTTAGACCTTGCCTACGTGGTGAAGCGCTGCTGCGAGTGGAAGGCCTACGTGGTCTCGCAGGACGAAAAAGAGCGTGGCTTACGTGCTCTTTTAAACTACGGTCATACCTTTGGCCATGCCATTGAGGTGGGTATGGGCTTTGGTAACTACCTCCATGGTGAGGCTGTGGCCATTGGCATGGTGATCGCGGCCTATGTCGCCACCAAGCGTAAGGGCTTAGCGCCAGCGGAGTATGAGGAGCTGGTTGCGCTCTTACCACAGTACCATCTGCCAGCAGTGGTGCCACAAAAGCTGCGCGGCTCGGACTTTATTACCTTTATGCACCATGACAAAAAGGTAAAGGCCGGTAAGATTAACTACGTGCTGCCAGCAAGCATTGGTAAGTGCGCTGTGTACAACGACCTGCCTGATTATGAGGTTCGTGCCTTAATCGATGAGCTTAAGGCCGAGCAACAGCAACAACAGCAGCCACAGCAGCAGTAGTAAGCCGCAAGCAGTGCCGCTTGCCTTAGGCTCAGACGCCTAAGGAGATTAAGGCGTCACTTGCGGGGTGGGAAGCACGCTGTAGCGTGGTAGCTCACCTTCGAGGTAAAAGCGCTGTGAGGTGCTAAAAAAGGTGTGCGGTAACGCCAAGGTAGCCACCCATAGCATCCAGCCGCGCTTTTGGGGTAGGTGATTGCACCTTGCGTGCTCTTATGTGCTGCACTCCTGCCACGTCACTCCACGCCACTTCACGCCACTCCCTGCACTTACAGCCACCTCTTTGCCCGCGATTGCGCGTCTCACTCCACACTCTTAACCCCGTACTTTTGGTATTCTCTTTGAGGTGCGTTACAATGCCGCTTGTGGCGGCACCATTGCACGCTCGTCTGCTTTAGGGTGGGGTATGGATATCGAAGCACTGGCCTCCTTAGAGAGCCAAAAACGTTTTTGCGCTGACCTTGTGCAACAGGTCGTCGACCATGAGAGCTTTGTGCTCCTTGCGGGCGAACGCGGCTCCGGTCGCACCGTCGTTTGCGAGCAGGTCGTAAACGAAACCGACTCAAAAATGCGCGCTGTCTTTATCCCTTGCCATAAAGACATGCAGCTCCAGCGCTTGCGCGAGCTCTTCTTACAGCAGCTCCTCCCTAATATGGAGTTCGATACCTCCATTAACCTCCCTGACGCCCTCATCAAAGTACATATCCCCCACAACAACCGCATCTTAGTGGTGGTCGATGATGTCGATGTCGTGGTGTCCGCGTTCTATAACGAGCTCCTTGCTCTGTACGAGCAGTTCTTAGGACAGTCCCGCTTCTCCTTTATCCTCGTGTGTAAACCACTGTGGGCCGAGGAAAAAATAAGCCGCTATAACGGTAAGGCCGAAATCACGCTCAAGCAGATCCCTCCTTTAAATCTGCAAGAGTCGATCATTCTCTCCCGCCATATCTTTGCCTTGAATAATACCCTGCGTATTTACAAGGCTATCGCTAATCGCTTGCCTGAAGCCCTTGCTGGTACCAAGGGTAACTTAAGTCGCATCATTGCCGACACGGAGACACTCATGAAGGAACCAACTGCTCCTCAATTGGGCCAAGATACGGGGGGTAAGGGCAAATTGCCTGCTGCCGCCAAGGGTAAAAAGAAGAGCAACACCGTGGGCATCTTTGTGACCGTGGTGTGCATCATCATTGTGCTGGCCTGCTTAATCCCAATCTTCTTTGGCGGAAATTTCTTCTCCGACGAAGATGCCAATACCACCCAAGCTCAAGTGCCAAACGAGAATGCCCTGCTCTTTGATGAGGGCAATAAGTCCTTTGCCGATAGCGTCACCGCCGATACCGGCGCGCTGCCACCATCGGTCTCCGGTGAGGGCCTCGAGGCACGGGCCCCAGCTCGACAAACTGAGCACTCAGTTACCTTATCTGGCGAAGAGTTAGATCGAATCGAAGGCGGAGCCAATGGCTCTGGCTATCCCAGGGGAGTGGGAGGACCTCAAGTAAACAACGCTGCCCCTGTAAATCAAGTGGCGACCTTACGCCGTGAGGACAACCGCAATCACTTCCGTGAGGGCACCGCGCCACAGACTACCGCCGTTGATGTAACAGCGCAGCAACAGCAAGCGCTCATGGTGCAACAGCAGCAAGCAGCCGCTGCAGCGGCGCTGGAGCACCAAAAGCAATTGCAGGAGCAACAGCGTCAGCAGCAGTTAGCAGCGCAGCAAGCAGCGCAGCAGGCTGCCGCCCAGCAAGCCGCGCAACAACAGCAGCAACCACAGCAGCCAGAGCTCTTAGAGGCGCCAAAGCCACCACGCGTGGCTGCTAACGCCCATGAGCGCGATCAATTAGATCAGGCCGCTCAGGATAAGCTTGCCGCTGATCGCGAGCGTGCGCAGCAAGCGGCACGACAGCAGGAGCAAGAGCGTGCTCAGCAGCCACAGCAAACGGCTCAAAACAATCGCCAGCAGCAACAGCAAAACGCTCAGCGCCAGCAACAGCCTGCACAGCCTCAGCGTCCACCTCTGCGTGCCGGTCAGGTGATTAACCTCGCCGATGAGCAGAGAGCGCAGCAATCCGCACGGCAGCCACAGCGTCCAGCGGCTCCGGCTAATAACACGGCTCAGCGTGCCACCGGCCGCGCTGTCGAGGGCAACATCCGTGAGATGCTGAACATGTCTGATGACCGCTTTACGGTGCAGATTGTGTCCTCCTCAAGCCGCGCCAACATTACTGCCGCAGCACAGGGCTTAAACGGTCGCTACTGGATCTTAGAGACACGCTATAACAACCGTCCGTGGTTTGTGCTGCTCTCAGGTGACTATGCCACCCGTGATGCGGCGCAAGCGGCAGCACGGCAGATTCCACGCTCCGTGTCTCAGGGCGCGATTCCATTTGCCAAGCGCTTAATGGATATCAAGCCAGAGATTCGCTAAACAGCCGTTACCACAGCCAAGCCCCACAGAGACGTCTCTAAGTCCGCTTCTGTGGCGCGCACAGCGATGCGCGCAAGGCTGTGGAGAACAGCGCTGATGTGTGTCGTACTGAATTAAGGGGGTCGCTGGCGCCGTGGTAGGTAACCTCAAAGCGCCTGACGGCGCCTTATCTCGAGAGCAGTGACTCAGCAAAAGACTGCTCTCAGGGTAAAACACCTGATTGTAGGCAGTTACCTCCTTTGAGATTTGCTTTTTGGGATACTTACTGCCGTGCGCCGTCTGACGCCTTGCAGTGGCTTTTGAGCGCTGGTGGTAAGGAGCAAGCGCTCCCTCAGTGCTTGAGCGTAATGGCAGTGACCACGACAAGCGGCTGCTGCGGGGAGTGGTTACTCCAAGTGGCACGCGACTTCACTGGTCGTAGGTTCTTGTAAGTTACTGATTTCCTCTGCACTCTCTGCCACATTAAGTTTGGCGATGTGCCGTGCGCGGTGTACGCTCCGTGCCGCAACTTTTGGTGGGCCCTTATGGAAAAGAAACACTTATTTGCAGGCTCGATCCTCTCAGCCGACCTCTTAGACCTCGGGCAGGACATCCAAAACGCCCTTGATGCCAAGATCGACATCATTCACTTTGATGTCATGGACTACCACTTTGTGCAGAATCTGACCTTTGGGCCAGGTTTACTCAAAGCCATTAGAAAGCGCTTTCCTGAGGCGGTCTTAGACGTGCACCTCATGGTGACGCCAATTACTGAGCAAATCATCACTGATTACGCTCAAGCAGGCGCTTCCATGATCTCCTTTCACCCAGAAGCAACGCCACACGCTGATCGCTACTTAACGCTGATCCGTGACTTAGGCTGCAAGGCGGGCTTGGTCTTAAATCCGGCGACGCCACCAGAGCTCTTACGCTACTTATGGGATCGCCTCGACTTTGTGCTGGTGATGACGGTAAACCCAGGCTTTGGCGGACAAAAGCTCATTCCAGCGACGCTGCAAAAGGTCTCTGATATCCGTAAGATGGCCACTGAGGCGGGGCATGGTGACCTGCTCTTAGAAGTCGACGGCGGTGTAGCTGTGTCTACGGTTAAGGCCTGTGCCGATGCTGGTGCTGACATCTTTGTGGTGGGCTCGGCTTTCTTTGCGCAGGACAATTACGAGAGCGCGTTAGCGCAGTTACACGGCGCCTTACAGGGCTAAGAGTGGCGTGAAGCAGCGGTGGGGTACACCCACATTACCCCGAGGGACGGCTTAATTACTTGCAAAGTAAGCGCAGGTCTCGCTGTGATGCTGCGCGCGTTACGGTGCGGCACCTTAATGGTGTGGCACCTTACGGTTTTACCTCGAGATAGGGCGCGATGACGCGCCTGTTATTCCTGCCACTCTCGCCGCTCACGTCACTTCCCTGTGCTGCCCTGTCTGTGCTGCCCTGAGCGGTGTAGCCTCAGCTGCCACCTTGGAACGATTGACTTAAGAGATGACGGTATTTAGGGTAAGTATGCGGGCCTCAGCTGAAGAGAAGCTCAGACTCACATGCTCCCTTCATCTTGAGCTGTAGGGGTGAAATGTTGTCAGCACTAACCCCTGCATCCGTCAATTATGAGAGCACTTGTGCCCTTGCTGGCAGCTACATAGAGAGAGAACACTATGGCCCTCACTGTTAAACCTCAGGCCATGATCTTTGATCTGGATGGTACCTTAGCGCACACCTTACCGCAGCTTTCCATCGCGGTCAGCAAGGTGGCGCAAGCGATGGGCCTACCGGTGCCTAATGCTGAGACCATGAGCCAGTTTGTAGGCAATGGTGTCACCATGCTCTTAGGGCGCGTCATTATGGGCCGCCATGATATTGAGCTTGCTGAAGTACCAGAAGAGAAGATGAAAGAGGCACGGGCGCTCTTTAATCGCTTCTATCAAGAGGGCCTCTCTAGCGACTTTGTGGTCTATCCAGGCGTGGTAGAAGGCCTCAAGTACTTTCAAAGCTGTGGCATCAAGCTCGGGGTGGTGACCAACAAGCCCAACATCTTTGCCCAGCCGCTGTTAGGTTTTATGGGCTTAAAGCCGTTTTTTGCGCAGATTTTGGGCGGTGAGGTGCTCAAAGAGCGCAAACCTGACCCAACGCCGGTGTTGTATGTGCTCGATAAAATGGGCGCCGCCCCTACGCAGAGCTTAATGGTAGGAGATTCCATTAACGACGTAAAAGCAGGGCAAAATGCGCACATGGCAACCGTGGCGTTTACTTATGGTTACAATGGTGGCTACGATTTACACACCAGCTGCAACCCAGATTACTTGTTTTCCCGCTTTGACGAGCTGACCGAGCTGATTCGCTCGCTGCCACCACGCGCAACGTCAGAGGATAGGCGGTAAAGCGACTTCAGAGTAGTCGACTTCCCTGAGCGCTACATGCGTAGCACCCTCGTTTGGGAATGAGTGATCTAATAACTGACGAAAAAGTAAGGCGGGATGGCAACGTCATTTACCTTAAGATGGATGGTGCAGGTGAGCCTGAGCCTATCTTAAGCAAGGGCATCATGCTTACCCTAAGTTACGTCATCTATTAAGTCAGTTCTCGCAGCTTAGTGGAGATTTGGCCGGTTCCGGCTTTTGTAGAAACAACGTTTATGGCACAAGAGATCATTTTTTCGGGCATCCAGCCTTCAGGTGAACTGTCGATCGGTAATTACATCGGTTCCCTGAGAAATTGGGTGCCAATGCAAGACCAAGCTGACTGCATCTACTGTGTGGTAGATGAGCACGCTATTACCGTGCGGCAAAAGAGCCCTGAGGTGCTGCGCGACAATACCCTCAATACTCTGGCTCTGTTCTTAGCCAGTGGCATTGACCCTGAGAAGTCCATTATTTTCTTGCAGTCGCATGTGCCAGCCCATTGCCAATTAGGATGGGTCTTAAATTGCTACACCCAAATGGGTGAGTTAAGCCGTATGACGCAGTACAAGGACAAGTCCCAGCGCTACGCCAACAACGTCACGGCCGGTCTCTTTAACTACCCAGTGTTAATGGCTGCGGACATCCTGCTCTACAAGGCCCATAAGGTGCCAGTGGGTGACGATCAGCGTCAGCACATCGAAATCACCCGCGATATCGCCGAGCGCTTTAATGGTCTCTATGGTGAGACCTTTGTGCTGCCAGTGGGCTACTTCCCTAAGGCTGGTGCCCGCGTCATGTCGCTGCAAGAGCCAACCAAGAAGATGTCCAAGTCCGATGACAACCCAAAGAACGTCATCCGCATGCTGGAGGAGCCAAAGTCGATCTTAAAGAAGATTAAGTCGGCGGTAACTGACTCGGACGACCCACCAGTAGTAGCTTACGACTGGGAGAAGAAGCCTGGCGTTTCTAACCTCTTAGAGCTGATGAGCGCCGCCACGGGCCGCGATATCAACGAGCTGGTCGAGCACTTTAGAGGTGCGATGTATGGCACCTTTAAGAGTGAGGTCGGTGAGGCCGTGGTCGCCATGTTAGAGCCAATTCAGCAGCGCTATAAGGAGATCCGCGCTGATGAGGGCTACATGCGTGAGGTCTTTGCCAAGGGCGCAGCTAAGGCTTCGGAGCGTGCCCAAAAGACCTTAGAAGAGGTCTATCGCAAGATTGGTTTTGTGGTGTACTAAGCCACAAGTAGAGCTCATGCCGAGCGTGTCGTGGTAGAGTGAAGGAGAGGAATGTAGAGGCAACTCTGCACTCTGGCTCTCCCCATGTTACCCCTGCTACGTATGAGCTACCTGCCCCTAAGAAAGGAAAGGTATGTCGGCAACGGCATACCTTTTGTCTTATGGGGGTTACCGCAGAGGCTGTCTCTAAGCCTCTCATGGTGGTAGAGAGCTCGTCAGAGCACTCACCCCGTCAGAGCACGAACCCTCGTCAGGGCGCGCGGCTCTGGACGGCACTTGCAGCTTTTCTTCAGAAGCTGCCTTATTTCTAAACACAACGCAAGCACACTTATGTCTGAAAATCTCACCAAGTACAACGACGCCTTTTGTCGCTCTTTTCTCGTTACCGTAGAGCAATTGCCTGATTTGCAGTATCAGGGAATTGAGGCATGGGACTCCGTGGGGCATATGACCCTCATGGGGGCTCTTGAGGAGACGTTTGACATCATGCTCGATCCTGATGATGTCATTAGCTTTAGCTCCTATGCTAAAGGTAAGGAGATCTTAGGCAAGTACGGTATTACCTTTTAGGCCGCCGTGGCTTAAAAGGTGGTAAAGCAGGCTGCAGCAGCATCTACTGCTGATACTGCTTGCGGCCGCATCTTACTTAGGCTAAGGAATCACTGGCAGCGTGGCAGCGTCTGTCGATTGCCAAATAGCGCATGCCGATTGCCGCTACTGCTGCCTCCTTGTGAACCCCTTAGCTGCCTCTGTTAGTGCTACTGCCAGCGCTCATGGCCTGATGTGCACTGTGTCATGGGCGCTGTGTGGCAAGTGGCACCACTGGTAAGAGATACTTGCTCATGAGTGCTGTTCTTCAGGTAGAAGAGCTGAAGCACCGTGCTGCTTTAGCTCGCATCGCCATTATTAAAGCTGGCCACAATAAAGGCCCCCTGCATTTTGCCAGCTCCCTTTCTTGTGTCGAGCTGATGCTCACGGCCATGAACCTCATGGCCGAAGACGATCTGTTTTTCTTAAGTAAGGGCCATGCCTCGTTAGGACGCTTTGCCGTCTTAGAGGCCTTAGGTAAGTTGGATGAGTCGTGGCAAGAGCAATTTGCTACCGATGGTAGTCCTTATGCCGTGCACACTTCGTATCTGCCGGAGCTGGGGATCGTTGCTCCTACAGGATCTTTAGGTTTAGGCCCCTCCTTCGCCTTAGGCCACGCGCTCGGGGCGCGCTTACAAAACCCTCAACATCCGGCTAAAAGCTGCGTGCTGTGTGGTAACGGTGAGTGCAATGAGGGCGCTACCTATGAGGCTTTCTTATACGCTGGGGCGCATAAGATTAGCAACTTCTGCGTCTTGCTTGACCACAACCACATGCAGCTTGATGGCGCCTCAGCGCAAGTGCTGCCGGTGCATGAGTATGCGGCTTTGTTTCGTGCCTTAGGTTTTACAGTGCACGAGGTCGATGGGCATGATCTCCACGCTTTAGAGCAGTGCTTGCGGGCTTTCTATCAAGCTGAGCCGCAAGCGCAAGCTGCGGCGCCGCTAGCGATCGTAGCGCACACAGTGCGGGGTAAGGGCGTGTCTTTTATGGAAAATGCCCCGCAATGGCATACGGGTGCTCTTAGTGAGCAACAATACGTGCAAGCGCTCAGCGAGCTGGAGCAAGCTCTCAGCAAGCAGGAGCAAGCGCGCAGCAAGCTAGAGCAAGGGCGTGGGGAGTAACAAGCATGGCCTTAGATGCTGAGAAGTTAGTGAGCATGGCACGCCAAGATCCGAATCTGGTCTATGGTGAGGCCTTGCGTAATGTTGCTGCTACCCATGATAAGGTCGTAGCGCTGACTGCTGATACCGGTCACTATGTGGGCGCCGAGGCGTTTGCCGCGCAGTTCCCTGAGCGCTTTTTTGACGTGGGTATCTCTGAGCAGAATCTAATCGGTATGGCCGCTGGCCTTGCTGCCAGTGGCTATAACGCTTTTGCGAGTACCTTTGCCGTCTTTATCACGGAGCGGGTCTTTGAGCTCCTGAAGCTTGACGTGGCTTACCGCCATCTCAATGTCAAGCTGATTGGCCTGTCGTCGGGACTGAGCGCCACCACGATGGGCAATAGCCATTACTGCTGTGATGATATCGCTCTGACCACCTTGCTGCCTGGCTTTACTGTGCTGGCACCAGGGGATAAAGCTGAGCTCTACGAGATGGTGACGCAGCTATCTGACCTTGATGGCCCCGTTTATGTGCGCATTAACGTCAATCAAATGCTGCATACCAGCCCGTTTACCCTCACCTTGGGTAAGGCCATGTGTATGACGCCCGAGACCGAGCTGGGCGTACAGACAGATGCGGTGGATGTGTGCCTTGTAAGTTACGGCTCGATGGTGAGCGAAGCGCTGCGGGCGGCTAAAGCCATTACGCGTAAGGGCTACAAGGCGGCGGTGTACAACTTCCACACCTTAAAGCCGTTGGATGAGGAGGCTTTGCGGCGGATACTCACTAGCAGCAAGTTGGTAGTGACGCTGGAAGAGCACTACGTGCAAGGCGGCTTAGGCTCGATGGTGGCGCAGTTTAAGGGCCTGCATGATTTACCAGCAAAGCTGCTGACGTATGGCATTGCGCAAGGCTTCTTTCCTGCGGGCTCGTACCTGTACTTGCTCAAGGAAAACCGCTTAGGTGCCAGCTTTATGGTGCCAGAGGTCTTGCAGGTATTGGCGGCGCTGTAAGCGCTACTTAAAGCTAAAGGCTAAGGAACAAGTGATCGCATAAGAAAAGGGACGGATGCAAGGTTAAGATCTGGTACGTCCCACCCCTCAAGATGAATGGTGCAGGTGAAGCTGAGCCTCTCTTAAGCCAGAGCCTACCTGCAGATTGCCTGCAGATGGGGCACGCTTGAGGTCTTAAGTACGTCTCTCTTTAGTCAGTTGTTCCTTAGCGCACAGCCTAAGCCTGCAAGGAGCGCAGCGTTACCGTTGCCACTAAGCCATGTGGCTGCGCATTCTTAAAGTCCAGATCCGCCTTAATGCTATCGCAGCTGGCCTTCACAATCGCTAAGCCTAAGCCAGTGCCTTGCACCGAGGAGCGGTCGCCATGCACGCGATAGAACGGCTCGAGGATGTGTTGCAGGTTCTCCTCAGGAATGCCAGGGCCATTGTCTTGGACAATGAGCTGTAAGCGCCCGTCATCCAGCGGCTTGGCCATTAAATCAATCCGACCACCTTCGTCCGTGTACTTAATGGCATTGGATACGAGGTTACTCATCACCCGCATCAGACGCATGCGGTCAGTTACCACGCTGTAATGTGCCTCACCCTCGACGCCTAAGTCGATATCCTTTCTTTCTGCCAGCAAGCCTTGCTCATCGATCAGCTTTGTAAAGACCTCCAGAATATCAATGGTCTCTAAGTGCAGATCGATGCGGTTTTGCTCCCGCGCCAGCGTCAGCAGAGCCGTCATCAATTCCCGCTCACGGGAGATGCCCTCTTTTAAGCGTTGCACCTTAGCCCGTGCCTTAGGCGAGAGTTCCTCTTGCTCTAAGGATTCTGCCTGCAGCGACAGCGCGGTAAGAGGAGTACGCATCTCATGGGCGGCATCGGCGATAAAGCGGCGCTTTGATTGGATACCGTCATTGACCTTACTAAAGAGGCGGTTTAAGGAGCTGATAAAGCCATCTAACTCCGAGGGCACAAAGCCCTTGTGGTGATCAGAGATCACAGGGCTTAAGTCGTCCTCAGTGCGCTTGTAGAGCGAGCGGGCAATCTTGTTTAGGGTCGTAAACATCAGCCGCACGGAGATCATCAAAAGCGGAATAAAGAGCAGGTTAATGCCGATAAACTGCCAAATAGAGCTGATCAGGGCTTGGCGATTAATGTTCTCCATCGAGGCTAGAGGACGTGCCACCACAAAGCGCTGCCCGCTCATGTTGGTAGAGACAAAGGCGCGCACGCGCTGATCGGCAACCAGCACCGTATAAAAGCCATCAGCCACGCCAGGTGGAATATAGAGCGGATCGCCAGGACGTCCAAAGAGCGGGGCAATAATGATGTCGTAGTTAAACTTGTGCAGATCGACAATTGACGGCACTAAGTCCTCAGGGCGATTGCCATTAGCGTTTGCTGCGTTTTGGCCATGGCCCATGCCACGCCCCATACCGCGTCCCATACCCTGTCCTTGGCCACGACCATGCCCTGGGCCCATCCCCATTGCTGAATCAGGAGTTTGCCCCGCAGCATTAGTCTCGTTTTGGGGATTCATGGCGCCGTATTCAACGATGATACGGCCGTTTTCTTGGCGTAAGCGCAGAATACGCTCGTGATTGTGGCGTGGTGGCTCCCAGCGCCGTGGCAGTGCCATTTGGTAGTTAATGGCTACCAGAGAGATCTGTGAGAGCTCTTCGTCAATAAACTCTTGAGTGCTCTTGTAGCTTTTGAGGTAGGACATCACACCCATGCTGGCGGTGGTGATGAGGCTGGCAAAGGCAAATACCATCATCACGCGAAATTGCAGCGAGCGCCAAAACTCGTGTTTACGGCGTCGCGGCGGCAACTCCGCTTCGACATGTAAGCCACCACCGCTAGAGGACACAGCGGGGGCGCTGTTATCACCAGAGGTAGAGCTGCTCTTTGGGGGTATGGTTGCGTCCTGTGGCGCGTCACTTTTGGCAGCCGCAGCCGCAGCAGTCGCAGTAGCAGCATTATCTGTATCCGCCGTAGCAGCAGTCGCATCAGCTTTGCTGGCTGCCGCTGCAGCTTGCTGTTGCTCCGCGATAAAGGCAGCAGCCGCAGCTTTGAGGTCAGAGCCATGGATGCCGCTGTGAGCAGGTTGCTCTTTACTGTCAGAGCAAGCGTCTGCTCCATCTGGCGTATGAGGGCCACTCTCAGACGCAGCAGATAATGGCTCACTCTCAACCTCGCTCTCGCTGTGAGCGGCAGCGCCACGCTTGCGTTTTCCTGACTGTGGAGCAGTGCCGCATTCTGCAAGAAAAGCTTGGAAGTCAGCCCACTCCTCAGGATCGTTGGGATCAGGGCCCAAGCGCTCCTCTGGAGTTGTTTTTGCGGTGAGGTGCGTTTTCTTGGCCGCGCTCGGGTGAGCTGTAGCGTCTGCTGCTGTGTCAGCAGTAGGCATGAGGGTGCTCTGAGGGCGCGATGACAGCGCCTCAGTATCCTCATGCTCAGCAGCAGGCTTTGACCACATCTCTTATCTTCCGTTAGCGCGTAACGCTAAGCTCTCTTGCACCGGTGGGCGGGAGTGACAGCAAGACAGCATCGTTACTCTTTAATCTGGCAGGGGGCTGCGGCCAGAGTTGATTTCACACACTTACCGCTTTTCTCATGCGTAAGATGGCAGGCGTTTATCGCTATTGCATCGCTATCTCTGCCTTGCACGATGAGAGGGGCGCTCTTAATTGAGGCTTGATCCGCGTGTCTGACACCAATCTACGGATGAGTGCGCCCTTTAACTTTTACCTTTACCTTGATGCAGGCGAGCTACTTAAGTTTTAAGAAGCGTACAGCGCCAAAGCAAGAATTTACATTGGAGTGGTAGCCTTGGCAAGGAGGTGCTCACTACGCACCTAAGCGATGACTACACGCTTAAGCGCACACTACGCGCTTTAAGCGCCGGAGCGCGCCCGCCGCTTGTCCTTATCGTCTTGTAGCTGGCTTGGGTCTTCGATTTTCTCGAGCTTCCAGCCCACACCACGCACGTTTTTGATGAGGTTTTGGCCAATCTTGCGGCGCAGGGTGTAGATGATGTACTCCACCGCATTGGAGTCGATCTCATCATCCCAGCTGTAAATACGCTGCTCTAAAGCGTCACGGGAGAGCACCGCGCCAGGTCTACTCATTAAGGCCTCTAAGAGGGCAAACTCACGGGCGGTGAGGGAGATGTTTTTGCTCTCCTCAGGGGAGTTGATGCGCACCTCGTGGTTGACGGGGTCAAGACCTAAGCACCCGTAGGTTTGCATGCTCTCGACGTTACCCGAGTTACGACGTCTGGTGACAGCACGGATACGCGCTAAGAGCTCCTGCATCTCAAAAGGCTTGACGATGTAGTCATCAGCACCTTTATCGAGACCGGTGATCTTATCTGGCAGTTCATCACGGGCGGTGAGGATGATCACGGAGGTCTTAATCTTGTTGGCACGCATGATCTCTAAGACCTTGATGCCGTCAATTTTTGGCAAGCCCAGATCTAAAAGGATGCACTCGTACTGCACATCATTGATGGCTTCTAAGGCACTTTGGCCGTCGGTAACCCAATCTACGGCATAAGCGTTATCGCTTAAGACATCGCTTACCGCCTGACCGATCATGTGATCGTCTTCTACCAATAAAATGCGCATACGGGTCTCCTCTGAGAGTAAGCCTCAAAGAGTCGGGAAAAAACAAGCAAATCCAGCGGGAGTTGCGGGCGGATCATGCTGAGCGTTGCTAGAGCAAGGCGTCTTCATTGTAAGGAGCAAAGCTTAGCATTTGATTAGGAGGGATGATAGGTCATACCCGCGAACATAAGAGTGCACAGCGCCACGCCAAGCGTCATCAAGCGTGGCGGGCTTAAGTTCGCGTGTATGGGGGAGGGAAGAAGAAGAAGAAGGTGGCTGTGATGCAGCCAGAGCTCATGCTGGTGGCTGGTAGTTGGTGAGAGTAGGTGTTTGCTGCGGCGCTACTCTCGAGATAAGGCGCCGTCAGGCGCCTGTAGGTTGCTTACGGTACAACTTAAGGAACAAGGGAGCGCATCAGTGACGGCTGCAAGGTTGAGTGAGGGAGGACAACAGCACACCACTCGAGATAACTGGTGCAGGCGAGCTTGAGCCTAATTGAGCCTATCTTAACGAGGCGGCACGCATGCTTACCATAAAGCCGTCATCTCTGAAGTCAGTTACCCTTATTGCTCATGGGCAAAGCGCATGATCTCGGGAATCAGCGCCGCAAAGTTGTGGGTAAAGGCGTGATCCTCATCCGGCACAAAGCGGATATCGCAGTTGTTGTAGCGCAGCAGGCTTAAGCGATAGTCCAGCACCTCGTCTTGACTACCCAAATACACCTGCGTCAGTTCAGGACGAATGACCGTGTCCTCATCCAATTGCCGCAAATAAGGCAGCATATCGTCAGTCAGCTCAAAGTGCCGGTCGGTAAGTGGATTGTGCTGCGGCCCAATGAGATAGCGGAAGTAGTTTTGCGGGTGGGTGCAAGGGTTGAGCAGCACCATTTTGCAGGCAAATTGCGCCCCTAACAGCGTAGAAAAGAAACCACCCATAGAGCTGCCCACTAAGACCATGCTCTCCTGTGGGTGCTCCTGCCGCCACGCACTAAGCTGTGACTGTAAGCTGGCAAAGGCCTCACGTGGGGTATCAGGAAAGTCCAAAGCCCAAAATTGCACTGTAGGCTCATGCTCTTGCAAGTAGGCTTGTAAGGCCTTGGCTTTGGCCGCCGTCGGCCCCGATAAGAAGCCGTGCACATAGCAAAGTAACATCCAATCCTCCTATAGTGCGTCGCGTGAAAACTGCTGCTTTGCTGGAGAGCAAGTTCAGGGTAAAGCCTCAGTCTTGTCTGGGTACAAATGAGCGCTAACCGTGGTTGTACACGTGCACGCGCTATCGAGATGGTGGTAGCAGGCGTGACGCAAGTGCATGCACCTACCAGAGCACAGTGAAGAGAGGCAAGAGAAATGGCGGGCGCAGCTGGCGACGCTTATAAGCTGCAACCCGTGCGCAGAGATTTGGCCTCAGGCCAAAGGGAAGATGGTGGCGTTAATAGCCAGAGACGTCCATGTCAGGGACAAAGCGCCCCGCAGGTAAGCGATAAACCTGCGTGGTGATTTGCCCTGTAGGGGAGAATTGCAAATAGCGCCAGCCAGGCCCTTGGGAGTCAAGGGCAAAGTCGTGGGAATACGGCTCAAACTGAATCGAGGTCGATGGCGTGGCAATGTAGCGCACATTGTTAAACATCTGATCGTATTCCTGATGCACATGTCCGCACAGCACTAAGCGCACATTGTTTAAGGATGCGATGCAGTTGTTAAACTCCTCTTGGTTGTGCATCGTCTGCGTATCGAGCCAGCGGCTGTTGACAAGACGTGGCAGATGGTGCACCAGCACCACGGTGTTGAGATCAGGAAAAGCCTCATACTTGCGGCGCAGGTAGTTAAGCTCGCTCTTTTCAATCCAGCCGTGAGGTACGGAGTACACCTCAGAGTTTAAGAAGATAAAGTGCCAATTGCCACAGACTAAGGAGCGCTCCGTATGGACGCCATAATCGCCAAAGATGCGATACATGAGCGGGCCATCATCGTGATTGCCAGGCACAAAGAACACGGGCGCATTGAGCACCGAGACCATGTGGGCAAAACGCTGGTACGAGCCAATGGAGTAGTCCTGACTGATATCACCAGTCATGACGACAAAGTCGAAGGAGATGTCTTGATTTAAGATCGACGACAGCACAGCCTTAAAAGAGCTGGCAGTACGCACTCCCAAGAGACTCGTCGACTCTTCGGCAAACAGATGGGAGTCGGAAAGCTGCAACACACTGATGGTGCCAGATTCATTGCTTACCGGTAAATTGAAAGTTGGCATCTTCCCACTCAAACAGCATCAGCTTGATTATGAATACACCCGCCCTAATAAGGCACTCCTTACCAGTCGTTTTCTTTAGTGACCACAGTGCACTGTTGGCTGCAATGTAGGCACGTAAAGGGTAGAGATGGCATTCCCTAGCGTCAGCAGCACCGGATGTTTCAGTGAGTGCCATCCGCTGCTGTTCACACCACAGGCTAGCAGGGATTGTAGCGAAAAAGTGATGCCTAAAAAGTTAGAGCGGTAACACAATTACCAAGAAAGTGCGGATCAGCGAGGTTTTTGTTGAGAATTTAGGGCTAAGTCACAGAAACATCGCGGATAGTATGCGGGTGCAAAACTTACATACTAGTATACATCCTATGCAAGGAAGCGAATCTTAAGCCATTGTTTGGTGTGATTGTGGTGCAGTCAGGAGTGCAGAGGAGAGGTATGAAGAAGAGAGGAAGAGGGGGAAGAGGCGAGTGAGGGGTAGGTGGAAGTTGGTGGTTAAGGAAAGAGTGAGCTAATAAGTGACGGATGTAGCGGTGCGTGGTTGCAACGTCTCACCTCGAGATAGAAGGTGCAAGTGAGCCTGAGCCTATCTTGAGATGGGCATGTATGCATGCGTGCCCTAAATTCCGCCATTTATTAAGTCAGTCGTTCCTAAGGAGCGCAGAGCATACCTGCGAACCTAAAGGGCAGAGCGCAATGATATCCCTAAGATACGGCAGCTGACGCCTTTGTCCTTTGGTAGCCTTAGGGCCTTAGGGTTGGTGTACGCCTTTGAGATAAGGTTATAAGCGCAGACCGGATCGTAATCGCTGAACCTTGCTTTTTAAGCAGGGGCACACCCCTGCTTAATGCCGCTTTGGGTGGTCACGGCTGAGGCCTGTTGGCTTTTAGGCCTCAGTAGCTTGCTCTAAAAAGAGCTGACGCACCTTGTCGTAGTTGATTTCCAAGTACTGCAACGCAATCAAGGCGGCCGCATTGTTGATGCGCCCCGTCTTGCAGAACTCAAAGGCCTTTTGCGCTGGCACCTTAAAGATGCGGATATCCTCACTCTCTTCTTCGACACCACCGTGCGAGAGCAGGTGCGAGGCAGTGATCTTACCGACGTATAAGGTCACCTTTTCCGAGCAGCCACCTGGGCTTGGGTAGACAGCATTGATGTAATGCAGGTCTTGCTCCGTGACCGCCAGACCAGATTCCTCTTGCAGTTCACGCACTGCCGCTTGCAGCTCAGTTTCGCCTTGATCGATCATGCCAGCAACGATCTCGATAAGCCATGGCGAGACCTTATCTTTTAAGGCACCTGGACGGAATTGCTCGATGAGCACGACTTCTTCACTGACGGGATCAAAAGGCAAGATAGCCACGGCATCGGCATCACGCTCAAAGATCTCGCGATCTAAAATGCGGGTGGTACCACCGTTAAACTTCTTGTAAGAGACGCGGTAGAGATCGACCGCAAAGTGCTTTTGGAAGACACGCTCTTTTTCGTGAATGACCACATCGTTAATGTTGAAACGAGGGGCCGCAAGCTCATCAAAACGATCCATAGAAACAAGTAGCAGTAAAGAAGCAACACGAGCGGCAGAAGTAAGCTGTGTCAGCAAAAGGCCGCATTTAACAAGGGCAGAACGCCTTGTCAGGAGTATCTTCGCTATTGTACGCCCTGCTTTGGCGCAATAGCGTGCACAGCTCGCAAAAGCGTATTTTTCTCTCCACGTGAGGAGTGGGTTAGCAGTAGTGGCTATGGAGTGGGCTATGGGGCCTATGGCCTAACCGCAAACCTAAGAGCTGACAGCTCAACGCAGTGCAGCAACAACGCATCTCTCAGGGTGATGAAGATGCGCCACACCAGCGTGTAAGCGCTATAGCTGCCACACACACAGCACTAATCCGCACAAGGCAGGGACGCCCACCAAGAGCAATATCAAGCCAAGCCATGGTGGTGGTGTTAAGTGCTTGGGCATGGGGCTATGGGGTAGTCTTGTCAGGAGCGATCCTAAGAGGTAGGGACTTTGAGATTAGCGCCAGTTAGGGACTCTGGGGGCTGTCGCTACATTTTCTCCAATCTGCCGGTGCTTTGCCCGCATCCCTTTTGGCTAAACGTGCTAAGCTGACCACAGCTGGTAAGCCGCATTTTGTGCCTACAGGACAAATTTCCTGCGGGGCAAATAGCTGTGCTGCTTTGTCGTTCCTTGGCTGTAGCAGGGACGTTTGTCCTCTACCCATCTTTGAGCCCTGCAAAGGAGTATGCATGCCACCAATCGTCTTAAAAAACGCCACCATTATGACGTCCTCTGGCTTTAGACGCGCCGAAATGCTCATTGACGGGCCTTATATCGCCAAGATCGATACCTCTGTAAGTTCCGCCGGTGCCCACGAAATTGACTGTAAGGGTAATCTGGTGCTGCCTGGTCTTATCGATGCTCACGTGCACTTTAGACAGCCAGGCATGGAGCAAAAGGCTACTATCTACAGCGAGTCCCGCGCTGCAGCCTTAGGTGGTGTGACCTCTTATATGGAGATGCCTAACACCAACCCTCCAACTACCACTGCTGAGGCCTTACAGCAGAAAAAGGACATTGCTAAGCGCGATAGCCTCGTCAACTACGGCTTTTACTTAGGTGCCAGTGAAAATAACCTCGAGGAGATCAAAAAGATCGATCCGCATGCGATTGCGGGTATCAAGATCTACATGGGCTCGACCACGGGTAACCTGCTTTTAGATGACGACCATGAGCTGATGCAGGTCTTTAAAGCAGCACCAACCATTGTGGCCGTGCACTGTGAGGACAACGGCATCGTCAACGCCAATATGCGCCGTGCCCGCGAGCAGTATGGTGAGCATATTCCTTTTGATATGCACCTGATCATTCGCTCGCGTGATTGCTGTGTGAAGTCATCGCAGCTGGCTATTGCCGTAGCGCAAGCGACTAACGCCCGTCTGCACATCATGCACTTGAGCACCAAAGAAGAAGTGGCTCTGGTGGCGCAGTTTGCCCCAAGGAATGCGGCTAACACCACCTTAGAGGAGATTCATCAGCGCCAGATTTCCGCTGAGGTTTGCATCCCACACCTGTACTTTAATGACAGCAACTACACGCAGCTCAAGGGCTTCTTAAAGTGCAATCCAGCGGTGAAGTACGAGTTTGATCGCTTAGCCTTAGTGCAGGGCTTACGCAAGGGTGTGATCACCACTATTGGTACCGACCATGCGCCGCATGAAAAGGCCTTAAAGGAGCTTACGGACTACGTTAAGGTGCCATCGGGCTTACCATCAGTACAATTTAGCTTGCCTGCGATCTTTGAGCTCTTTAAGCGTGGTGAGTTCTCTTTAGAGGAGGGCATCAAAGCCGCAACTTGTAATGTGGCGGCGCGCTTTGGTGTTGAGAAGCGTGGCAGCTTACAAGAGGGCTACTTTGCTGATGTGATTGTGGTCGACCCACGGGATCGGCATACGGTGCACGAGGATGACATCGTGTCGCTGTGCAAGTGGTCACCTTTTGTCGGTGAGAGCTTCCGCTGCCGGATTACGCACAGCATTGTCTCGGGCAATCTGGTAGTAAGTGACGGTGCTATCTGCGCTGATGGTGGCCAAGGCGAGGCGCTTTACTTTAATCCTTAAGCCCTTAACTTAAGCCCAAAGGTTAAGGTGTCAGGATGTTTGGCCCGAGCAGCGCCTGCCAGCAACTTGCAGGCGCTGGGTAAGGGGGCTATAGGTTCTCAAGATAATACGGCCGCTGGTGCGCGGCCGCCTGTACCCTATGTACCCAAAGAGAGCTATGGAGCAACACCTTGACCCCACAACCAACCACCTCAGTGAAGTCTCCATGTGCTTACGCACATGGCTTCCTCCCGTTTTAATAGGGAGGGTCCTGAACAAGAATACAATCCTACCTCAGCACCGTTCCAAAC
>CASEBB010000039.1 GCA_949286015.1 uncultured Succinivibrionaceae bacterium
AAGCTACGCCACGGTGACTCAAACATCACCCTTTCCTAGATATTCACTCTAGTAGCTGGTGTTAGATTTTTTTTCATAAATACCGTTGACACACGTCGGCACAGGGCACAAAAGGTGCGAGCGTGGCCAGATAGGCACAATAGTGGTAAGAGCGGCTAAGAGCGCAGAGAGTCATGCTGCACAGGGAGTGCTGGTCATGCAAGGAGTACACTACAGCAGTGCTCTTGCCGTTGGCGTTGTCAGGTGCGCGGCGCAGTTTTAGCAAGCGTCCATAAGTACAAGACGAAAGAGGTCTTGCGCTAAGAGATAAGTGCCTTGTAAACCCTGCTATGCTGTATTGTTATGTGGCGCTAAGGTGCTGCACGGCTTCTGAGGTTCTGCGCTGGCTATGCTATATTGAGTGCAGTGCCTCAGCAGTAATTGCAACACCGCCCACACCGCACAGCAACACCCTGCCTCAGCGCTATCTTGATAACGTAATCGTGGGCGCTGAAGATGAGCCCTGCGAGCTTAAAGCGGAGTAGAGGAAGAGTAAGAGGAGGCGTTTGCTCTGCTTCTCTTCTTCACTTAGAGTGAGCTCTTAGCTCTGAGCACTGAGCGCAATGCATCCCTGTTGCCGCAGACACCAAAGTATAATATGGTGTAGCTTTCACTAACTCAAGCCCTTGCTACGGAAATTTTGCCGTTAACCATGAACAGCCACCGATTGGCGGGTCTTATTGGCTGCTAATGTTGTATCTATTAATGTTGTATAAATAAGATAAATAAGCCAATATTGGCACGGCTTGTGAAAAAAAAAAAACTACAATAAAGGGAACCCCTCAGAGGTGATTTTACTGACATTTTGCAGCGTTTTGTTAGTAAGCAATCATGGCAGTCGGTGTGGGTTTTGGTTTCAGATTGTGTAGTTTTATAGTGGTGGCGCTACTGGTATAGAGCTGACTCTGAGGCTGGGATTCCTGTGCTTGCTGTCTTGGGGCACACAGTGCTCACGATATGGCAGGACGAAGCAAGGTTTGTTGGCTCGAGATTGCGGTAGCAAAGTGAAGTGTGCGCCATAGTGTAAGTAGCGCTTGAGCGTGCCCAGCACCAGAGCAATTGACTGTACCGCTTTCTGTGGGGGCGTAACACCAACAACGCGGGATCGCTTTTGTCAGCGCAGGACGAGAGTTAGCGCCAACGACAGACAGAGAGCAGCTTAAGGCCATTGCCATGAACGTGGAGACAATCAACAACTACCTAGGAAATACGGCAGGGGTAGCTTCCGCCGTAGGCTGGCTGCGTGATGTGCAGTTGGGTTCCTTAAAGATCATGCAGGAAATAGATCGTGTCTGCACCGCCCACCATCTGCGTTACTTCCTCGTGTGTGGCTCCCTTTTAGGAGCAGTGCGGCATCACGGCTTTGTGCCATGGGATGATGATATCGATATTGCGATGCCACGTGAGGACTATCTGCGCTTTTGTCAGGTGTTCAATGAGCACAAACAGATTCCGGAGCTCTATGCCCACTTGTACTCGGCTACCAACGGTATTTGGAACCTGCTCAAGGTGAATCATCGTGATCTGCCTGCTGTATATGTCGATGTTTTTCCCGTCGACTTCTGCTACCAGCGCTTGGATTTAGCTCAGCGTGCACAAATGAGCCGTGAGCTGCAGCAACTCTTATTGCAGTTTGTGCAAACACAGCAGCAGGTAACTTATGCCTCTACTGAGGACTATCACCAGATCTTGTGGGATTTGCGTGATCGTAGTGTGCCGCATTTAACGCCAGAGGAGACCGGTGAGCTAAAGCCTACAGTCTTTCTGGGGTTAGAGTTCCTGCACAATTATGCCAAGTTCTCGGTGTTTGCCTACGATGATGTGTTTCCTTTGCAGCGGATGCCGTTTGAGGGGACTTCCTTGTGCGTGGTGCACGACCCTGAGCTCTTTTTGACCTACATGTATGGCGACTTCATGCGTTTGCCAGATAACTTGCACTTTCACACTGATTTATCCCAGATGAGCATGTCTGAGGTCATTGGCCTCAAGTACTTCTTGCGACAGAAGTATGGTGGAGCTAGCGCCACGACTAAGAGCCAGCATCAAGGCAAGGTGCAACGCAAAGGTAAAACAGGGCGGCGGCATTAGTCTTGTCGCGGCAGCCGTGTACGACCAAGCAACGTAAGGCAAGACAAGGCAAAGACGCAACCGTGGTAAAGCGTGGGTAAGGTAAGGAAGCAGGTAAGGAAGCAGGCAATGGGCGCGCAAGAAACAAGTGCAAGTATGAATACGCAGCAAGAGCAAGACAGCAAGCACGTGGGAGCGGCGCTGCCGGTGGGTAGTGGTGATGGTGCTCAGAGCGCTGCTGGCAAAACAGTTTATCTGGGCATGAGCGCTGATTTAGTGCATCCTGGCCATCTCAATGTTATCGCTAAAGCCCGTGAGGTAGCAGGGCCACAAGGACGCATTATTGTGGGGCTGCTGACAGATGCCGCTATTGCCTCGTATAAGCGCTTACCTTTCATGACGTGGGAGCAACGTCGTGAGGTTGTGGCCAACATCAAGGGTATTACTGATGTCGTGCCACAAACCACCTTAGATTACGAGAGCAATCTGCGCCGCTATAAGCCCGATTTCGTGATTCACGGCGATGATTGGCGTACCGGTGTACAGCAAGGAACGCGTGAGCGTATTATTGAAACCCTAAAAGAGTGGCAAGGTCAGCTCATTGAGGTGCCGTACACACCAGGCATATCCTCTACCGCCTTGCTGGCGCGGATTAAAGAGTTAGGGGTGACGCCAGAGATTAGAATCCGTACCCTCAAACGTTTGCTCAATGCTAAGCCGTTGCTACGGGTGGTAGAGGCGCACAACGGTTTAAGTGCGCTCATTGCTGAGCATGCGCAGGTGATGACACCACAGCAGCACAAGCATGAGTTTGATGCACTGTGGATTTCCTCCCTGACACAAGCCACTTGTAAGGGCAAGCCAGATAATGGCTTCTTGGATTCTTCCTCACGTATCATGGGCTTGTCCGATATTTTGGATGTGTCCACTAAGCCTGTGATTTACGATGGCGACAATGGTGGCCCTTTACCGCACTTTGTACTGACAGTGCAAAAGCTGGAAAGCTTAGGCGTGTCGGCCATTGTGATTGAGGATAAGGTTGGGCTGAAGCGCAACTCACTGTTTGGCACCGAGGTGGCGCAAGAGCAAGACAGCATTGCGGCTTTTTGTGAGAAGATTAAAGCCGGTAAAAAGGCGCAAGCTACGGAAGAGTTTATGATCTTTGCGCGCATTGAGAGCTTGATCCTCAATCGTGGCTTAGATGACGCGCTACAACGGGCACAGGCCTATTTAGAGGCGGGCGCTGATGGCATTATGATTCACTCGCGTTCCCAGTCTTTTAGCGAGGTGCAGAGCTTTTTACAGGAGTACAACCGCTGGCCGCAACGTAAGAGTGTCATTGTGGTGCCGACGACTTATGCCGCTGTTACGGAGCAAGAGCTGGCGGCAAATGGCGTTAATGTAGTGATTTATGCGAACCAATTGCTGCGTGCGGCTTATCCGGCTATGCAGGCGTGTGCTCATGATATTTTGCAATATGAGCGAGCTTTAGAGGCCGATCAGCGTTACTGCTGCTCCGTCAAAGAGATCATCAATCTTATTCCCAGCGCGTAAGAGCGTTGAGGCTGGGGCAGGCACAACAGCAAGCACTACCTTAGGATAAAGATGGCTGTTGGTGTGTGGCGGCATGTAAACAGCGTATAGGCTCATACACTGTAAAGTGAGTCTTAGCGGGAAGTGCCCCCTAGGAACAGCTGACTTAGGAGTGCTGCCCCAGCTGAAGATAACCTCCGGCTCACATGCACTATTCATCTCGAGGTAGGAGACGTTGCCTGCACTCATCCTATCCGCCGTCATTTATTGGATCACTCGTTCCTTAGTGCTAAGGCTATTGCTATTGCTCTTTGCGTTGTGCGGTCCTTGCACGATTCTCTGGCCAGCATCTCATACATCCTCAGGGTTGCTGTTATGGTGCTCAACTGTGGCGCCCCTGCTTTTGGTTTGCGGGTATGAGCTTAAGGCCGCAGGGACGGGCGCTGTCAAGGCACCAGAGACGAGAGGCTCGTGGTTACTTGGGAATAGCACCAGAAGCATTGGCTTTTCTCAGGCTTGAGCTTTTCTCTAAGTTTGGTGGTTATGGCACCACACTACTCCAAGGTTGGTCACGCCAAACACCATCACATGGGATCATGATTGATCGCAGGAGCACTGCTGCTGCTTTTTGGTATCAACCAAACTCTGAGTAGAGCCAAAGTTTGGACTCTATTCTGAGACGAGCGGTAAAGCTGAGGTAGTACCTCTTAGAGGTATGAGAGGGAGCTGTGTGCTGCCTGCAATGGCGATATTGCACCGAATGCTCTGTGGCTGCGTAGCTGTAGGCCGTTGCCATCCTTGATGATGGCAATGGAGTCATGGCAGGAATCTGCATTTCACTCGTGGGAAAAAAGGTGATGAGAGGGGAAGCACTATGATTAGAGCCAGTGCCTTGTTGCAGTTTTTGTTGGCGCAACAGATCGATTTCTATGCCGGAGTTCCTGACAGTACCTTAAAGGTGCTGTGTGCACTGCTCTCTGCACCTGCTGGGGCGGGCGCTGCTAACGATAATATGCAGCTTGCAGCAGCTACCGCTACCAGTGGCGTCACAGCAAAGACCGAGCAGATGATAACGTCACAGACACAGTCACAAGCCCAGTCCCAGTCCCTGCTCCAATCTCAGTCGCAGACACCACTGCCATGGCGTTACATCATTACGGCCAATGAGGGTAATGCCGTAGCCTTATGTGCAGGACACTATCTGGCTACTGGACGTGCCGGTTGCGTCTTTATGCAGAATTCAGGTTTAGGCAATAGCGTCAATCCTTTGCTCTCGCTAAACGATCCCCAAGTCTTTGCGCTGCCAACGCTCCTGTTGGTGGGCTGGCGCGGAGCACCTCAGATGCCTGATGAGCCGCAGCATGTTAAGCAAGGACAGGTGACGCTGGAGCTTTTAGAGTGTATGGGCATAAGTTATGTGGTCGTGGATGGTCTCACGACTGAGGAACAGCTCTGGCCACAGTTGCAAGAGCTGCTTTTCAAGATGCAGCGGAACTTACAGCCGGTAGCGCTGGTGATAAAACCAAACAGCTTTGTCTCTGAGGCTTTACCCCAGCATACGCTGTTAGAGCCAGCGGTACGACTGCTACATAAAATGGACGTCATTGCCTCGCTGGTGCCGTGCATTGATGCCCTGCAAGGCCGTATCTTTGCTTCGACTGGGCACATTGCCCGTGAGCTTTATCAGGTACGTTGTCAGCAGCAATTGCAACAGCAACACGAGCAAGCTCAAGTTAAGCCTGAGGCACAGGCACACGAACCAGCAAACGTCGTGCATCATGAGCACGACTTCTATTGTGTGGGCTCCATGGGCCATGTGTCTTCCCTTGCGTTAGGTTATGCCTTAGAAAAGCCACAACAACCGGTGTTTGTCTTTGATGGTGATGGATCGCTGCTCATGCACTTGGGCGCTTTGTACGTGATTGGCGCCGCTGCCCCGCAAAATTTTTACCATCTTGTCTTTGATAACGCCGCGCATGATTCGGTAGGGGGACAGCATATTGCCAGTGAGCGCATCAACTATGAGCAATTGGCTTTGTCTTTGGGGTATAGGCAGGCTTTTACGGTTACCTCTGAAGAACAGTTAGAACCGACTTTTCAGCGCATGGTATCAAGTACGGGGCCGTGCTTGATGTGTATTAAGGTGCGTAAGGGGGCACCACGTGACTTAATGCGCCCTGATTTGCCAATGACTACGCTCAAGCAACTGTTTATGGCTGCGCCCGATTAAGGTGGAGACAGCAAGTAAGGCAAGGCGACTTGTGTGGCGCCGCCATCACCACATAAAGTCTGAGATTGGCTGGCGGGTACCATCCAGAGGAAAGAGATAGAGCTCAGCAGAGACGGCAGCAGACCTCAAGAGGGTAATGTCACCTACCATTCGAGATGAATTGTGCTGGTGAGTCTGAGCATATTTCGCTACGTGGCAGCGCTGTAACTTACAGCACCATACCAAAGAGGAGGCCTCGGGTGTGAGCTCTGTTGTTAGTTACCGCTGCCGCGCCTGCATTGCCCGCATAAAGAGCGCATCGCGCTTTAAGTGCTCCGGCACCTCAATGTGTTCCTCTGGCAGCAGCGCCTGTAAGGCCAGCAGTACCTCATCGTAGGGAATGCGCTCTTGCTCTAAGCGCAGATGCTGCCCATGACTCTGGGCAATTAACTCCTGATAGCAGCACTGCTCCTCTTGCAGCAAGCAGGGCAGAGTGGTTACGCGCTGCTCTTTTTCTGTAACCACGTACTCCTGATGGCGCTTTAAGGTGGCTCTATCCATCAGCATGGAGCGCACCTGAAGCTGCGTGACACTTAGCTCCCTTTCACCGGCCATAAGCCGTGCGCGCAGCATGCTCAGACGTAGCGCATTGAGGATGGCAAAGCCGTGGGTGTCGAGATCACCCCAGTAAATGATGTCAGTGCGGTGTAAGCGCGTGATCGGGCCTAAGTGCGCTACCGCATAGCCACTGCCAAAGATGGCAATGGTGTTACTGATAGGCGGCAGGCAGAGGTAGCTCATTTCGTTTTCGCAGATGATCACATGCGCAAATGGCACCTGCAGCTGCTCTAAAGAGTTGATTTCCAGCGCGATTTCGCGGCTTAGGGCTAAGTACGCACTGCTCTGTGCCGTAAACTGTTGCTCGTCTAAAAAGCGTAAGCGCACCATCTCGGGCTTGGTCTTAAAGCCCCAGCGCCGTATAAAACCGCTCAGTCCTTGCTTCTGTGGTAGTGTGGTCGGTAGCTCTAGAGCAGCTTCCATTGCGGTAGGGTGTGCCTCGTCATTGAGTACGATGTGCTTAGCATCAACATCAGCATTAGCATCATCATCATCATCATCATTAGCGTCAGGATTGCTCGCAGCAGTTGCTGCTGCTCCTTTAGGTACGGTACTCTGAGCGGCAGCTGCTCCGCTTGCCACGCTGCTGTCAGTAGCATCATAAGCAGCACCACCACCACTACTAATCAAAGGTGCGGACACAAGGCGCCGCTCGGGCGCTAAACAGAGACTAAAGAGCTCATCGAGCAGACGGTAGTGCGTCTCAATGAATTTGGTGTCAAGATGCGGCAGTGCCATCTGCCGGAGATAGACATGCGGCGTTGCTGGCAGAGACGCCATATAGTCCACAACAAACATGGCGCACAGAAAGTCTGTGCCTAAGAGACTGACGTCATATGGTTTGCGCCGCACAAAGCTAATGAGTCCCTCTTGCCGCCGCGCCAAGGCGGCACTGTTAGAGCGTAAGGCAGGGTAGAGCGGCTCCAGAACGTATTCACAGATCTCATCAAAAGCCCCAAAGGAGCCAGCAGGAGAGTGGAGCTTAAATACACCCAGCTCGTTAGAGCCCTGATGGTGGTTGGTGCTGGGTGCGCGCGGTGGTGTGGCTTGGGGACATAAGTGGGGTGCAATAAAGTGCTCCAGAGCCTGCCTGTGAGGAAAGCTCACAGCACAGAGTACGTTTTGCTGTCCCAGACCACTGCGGGTGCCCTTTTGCTTTTTGATAAGAAAGGGGCGTAACGGGCTTTGCTCAAAGCTTTGTTGCCACTGTTTGATTTCCCGCAATTGCTCCATGGTAGCGTGGGTAAGTGCAGGTGGCTGCAAGCTAAACTCACGTGGGTAGCTGTCTTGATTGAGGAGGTCAGCAAAGCCCTTGTTGGACTGGTATTTTTGCAGGAGCTTGTGGCGCAGTTGCTGGTAGGTAAGCATGGGCGTAGTGGCTTTATGTGGTGGTAGGGATGGTGACATCATTCTACCCTTGAGGGCTGGCGCAAAGAAGCGCGGAGACTACGTGCTCAACCCGAGTGACTCTGCCCCTGTGCGCTTAAGGGTAGAGTTGGGTAGGGTGTAAGGCGATGCTGGCCGTAAGTTGTCTGCTCCATAACACCGCCAGCAGCACCACGAGCAAAGGTATGGGCTGCTTTTAGGGTAAGCACTCAGCGTGTTTGCTGTATGAGTCCATAGCCGCATTAGGTAAGTGCTAACTCCATGGTGCCGCCCTTATCTTGAAGGGAGAGTAGGTGTTTGCTGTTGCCAAGCTTGCGAGATAAGATACAGTTAGGCGCTTGAGATGACCTACCTTTAAGGTACGGTAAGGTGCCACATGGCCCACTGGCTGTGTACTGCCAGTAGCAGCTGCCGCTATGCCCGTAGAGGGCAAAAGGCCTCTCCTAACCATGCCAATAGCCTCTTCCCAAAACCGGACACAGGGGCGGGCGCTGCTCAAATGGCACCGGTGCTCTCAAGTTGCTGCTTTCGACTGAATTTCCCCTGCACTCTATCTTCCGCACCTCGCACCAGCCTTGGAAAAAAGCCTTTTTTCTTTGGCGTTAGCAAGTGCTAACACCCCTGCAAAGTGCTACACTAGAGCCTATACCCAGCCTCCAAAAAGAGCTACGCCCCGTCTTGTCCTACAGGGTCACACTTAGTGCCATAACTAGGTGGTAACAGGACTTTTTGGCATATAGCTCGCACGTTCTCTACACTTGGGGTTGTTTTTCTCTAAACGTTGGAACTTTTGTTCCCGCAGACGGTCAAAAAACCCGTTTTCCAGATCTGTAAGCTCGCTTCGTTGCTTCACTTCCGCACTTAGGTGCACCCTCGCTTAAGTGCCATCTTTGGCCCATCAGGACATTTCTTGCTGATGAAGCAGACCCGTAACGCCATTACCTTTCTGCAAGCGCAGTATCGTGCCATCTTAGAGCACGCATGGGCGCGCTTGAGCGCTGCTGCCACCTTAAGCACAGCGGCAGGTGTGGTGTTGTCTGCTCTCTCCACCCCAGCTGCCACGCAAGCGGCCACTTTTGCCGCCTCGAGTGCCAACTACAGCTACCTCAACACAACCATTAACGGTGAGTCCTACGATAGCGCGCACAGCGTCTTTACTGTCAGTAGCGCTGATGGTTACGCCTACCCTGCTGTTGCTGCCGCCTTTGCCGCACAAGAGGTTCTTACCACCAGCGATAACTTAAGCCCAGAGCAAGCCTTATGGCTGGAGAATGCCTATTATGAGGCCGTGTCTGCCTCCGCCGCCACCGAGCGCTCGCTTAGTGCTGGTGCCGCGCGCCGTAATGGCATCACCCTCATTAGCGCTGAGGAAGCCCCTTTTAATGTCCAGCAGCTGCCTTCAGTGCAGAGTGACCTCGACAGTCCGTTTGTCGTACCAAATTTAGCACCAGTTAGCCTCCATCTCTCTGCCCCAACAGCGCAGGCTCAGCACAACTACCCTCTGGCCCCCACCGCGACGCTTAATCCTGAGGCGGACTTTAGTCAGCCGTTAGTGCCTTTTACTAACCCTGTAGCCGCAGAGGCCGCGCTGGATAGTCTGTTTGCAGACGGCACCACCAGTGCTGAGTACAGCGTTGTGCCGCATGATGCTGCTAATGACACGGCTTTACTCTGCAGCGGGTCTGACTTTACTGCACCAGCTGCGCATGCCTTTGCAGCAGAGCCGATGTCGCTATCTCCATGGGCCGAGGTCTCGCCACTGTCTGGCTTTATTGCTCCCGTGCAGGTACGCCTGCCACAGCTGGGTGCTTTTTCTGCTCTAAACGCCGCTGGTAAAGCCCGTGATGCTGCCTTACCACAGCCCCAAGCTGACCAAAAGCCCCTTGCCAGTACTCTCTATGCCTTAAACCGTGAGGGCTTACCCGCCCAGCCACGCACCGTGCGTCCTACCGCTGCCTTAACAGCTGCCACAGAGGCGCAAACCGTTACTGCTGCCTCTGCCGCCTCTGCTTCTACTAAGAGCGCACCAGTGCGGGCCTCGGTATTTGCCCCACGCGCGCCGCAGCAGTCTGTGGTCACGCCAGAGGATGGCTCTTTAGAGTTTTACACTGCTGACGGTGCCGCCTTACGCATTGCTGCTGTACCTGAAGTGGCTAGCCCTGAGGATAGAGCGCTACCAACGGCGGTGGGTACGGTAACGCCACCATTAAGTGCCACGGCCGAGATTGCTCCTACTGAGGCCCCGTCTAACCTCTTTACAGCGATGTCGCTGCCACAGTGGCAAGTGACCTTAGACCCAGCTCAAGAGTATGAGATTGCCTTAAGCGACGATGAGGCGGTGGCCTTTACTTTTGATCTCTCTGCCTTAGGCACAGCCACACATCCTAGTCAGCTGCATATCAGTGCGCAGGACAGCAATAGCTTAGGCCGCAATCCTTTCTTGCCTCAGGGTGACAGTGCTGCTGCCGCATGGGGTTCCTTGGCGCCACTGCCAGAGGCTGCCTCAGGTGCACCTTTAGCAGCCACCACCGGTGCCACCACAGGTGGCTTTCATGGCAGTGTAATGGTCAGTACCCACGCGCTGCAAGCAGGCTTTGCAGGTGCTGATGCAGGTACTGCTGACGCTCAGTTAGCGCCACAGGCGGTCTTAGATTTAGAGCATGCCCGTTATGTCCAAGCAGCTGATGGCCAAAAGCGCTTAAACTTTGACCTGCTGTTAGGCGACAACACCAAGCTCACCTTAAAGGACAAGATGTGGTCAGATAGCGCCCGTCCTTTGTGGGCAGCTAATCAAGGTGCTAGCGCCGCGACCTTTGTTCCTAGTGCCGATCAGGTGGCAGCGGTGTTGGGAGAGCAGCGGGCGCACACCTCCCCATGGTTAGCCTTAAAAGCAGGTCATAGCAGTGTCTTTGCGCCACAGGCGCTGACGCCTGTGACAGCCACAGCCTCTGCCATGGAGCAGAGCACGGTTAGCACCTCGCCGGTGCAAGTGGACATTAGACGTCCCCACGAGCCTACTATTGCCCTGAGCTTTACCACTCCAGAGGCGTCCGTTGGTGCCAACACTAACACTAACGCTAATGCCAACGCGCAGCACGCCGGAGCCACGGTCGCTACACCAGTGCCGGTGGTGGGCAATGGTAGTGCCCAGAGCAGCATGCCAAGCATGGCGCACATGGCGCCACCAAGCATGGCAATGCCTAGCATGGCACAGTCAAGCGCTGCAGCTGCTGCTAGTGATGAGGCCTTGTTAGCTGACGCCGGTCGCGTGCGCTTTATGGTGTCTGATGAGACGCAGGTCGAGCTCGATCTGTCGCAGCTGCACGATCGTGTCGTGGCTATTGCTACCACGCCAGAGAACACGGCTCAGGATGCTCCTGCTGCTAATGCTGTTACGGCGGCAGATGTCACTGCTACTGCCGATACAACGCCAGTGACCATTAGCCGTGATCAGTCCTCGCAGCTTTTAAGCATTGTCGGTGCACAAGTCACGCTGCCTGCTTTTGCACAGGCAACGGAGAGCACCACTGCTCCAGCAGCAGATGCTGTTACTGCTCCTACCAGTGAGCAGCAAGCTCCGGCTCTGAGCACGCAAGTGTGGGATGACAGCACAGCCGAAGACGCACTGCTGAGTGCGGGTAGCGTCGCTACCGCCGCAAATACCTCGGTGCCAGTCTCCTCACTGCAAAAGGTCGATAACGGTCAGCACATGGTCGTGAACTTTGTGCGCGCGACTCCAGAAAACACCATTGTCATTGGCTTTAATCAAGAGGGGCAGCCTCAAAAGGGCTTTACCACCAGCTCCGTATCCGGTGACTTTGCAACCTTACAAACGGCCTCTGGCTTAGATTGGGTCAAGCTCGATCCCGCGACCACGCTGCGCTTAAATGGCACGGCTCAGGGCAATAGCAACTCTTTGCTGCTCTCCACTACGGCCGATGAGGTGGTGGGCGTGCACTTAGGTGCGGACTCTTCTTTACAGCTGCAAGGCTCCGGTAAGATTGGCGCGGTCATGGGCCCAGGTAGAGTTGAGATTAGCGATGCTGATGTGCAGGTCGTCTCGCGTCAGGGAGAGCGTGCGGACGTTGCGGTGCAGTCGGTGTCTCTTGATAACGCCTCCTTACAGGTACGCGACTTAGCTGTAGAGCACTTTGCTGCTAACAATGCTGCGCTCAATGCGGAGAACCTCATCATTGGGCAGCCAGAGGTGAAGTGGCCACAATGGACACAAGAGAGTAACGCCCATGGTGCGGCTATCTCCGGTAGTGCGCTGAGCCCAGCCACTACAGGGAAAAAGCCAGAGTCGCCAGCGCTGCCAAGATCTGGATCTGAATCTGCGGCGACAACGGAGCAAGGCAACACAGCCTTGCGCGGTAGCTTTAGTGCGGTTAACAGTGACATTCAAGCGCGTCAGATTGACCTTACGGGAGTTGCCCAAGCCCACATCGTGGGTGGCTCGCTGCTGGCACAAAACTTAGCAGCGCATAACCTCAGTATTCGCCACGGTACCTCTGCTTTTGTGCAGGATATCGAGCTGCACACTGTAGATGGCGTCACCGGCGTCTTAGCGGTGGGGAGCACTGCTGCTGATGTGCAACGTGATAGCACCGTAGTAGCTGCCCCTAAGAGCCAAGTGCATAGCGCCACAGCCTCTGCCACTGCCACCTCCTCTGCAGCCACTTCGGCCTCTACTGCGGCAGCTGCAACTACCGCTAAGGCTAAGGCCCCATTAAGCGCTGACAGCTATAAGTTTAAGTCCACCACAGAGAGCGAGGAGGCGTTCAACCTCTTTGATCCGACTGCCTTTATGCGTGAGCTAGGCTCGGGCTTTAGCACCAACTTGCGCAGTGAGAATATTGAGCTCAATGGCGGCTTATTACAGCTCTACAGCTCCGATCCGCAAGAGCACGTCTCGGTCTTTACGCATGCTTTAGAGTCTAAGCGTAAGGCGGCCGCGCGTCGTGATGGCACCACTCAGCTGAGTGGTAATGTCATTATCGGTGCCAATAGCGCCTTAGGTATCGGCCCTGACTACGCTGCCTTTGTATCAGCGCGCGAGCGCTTTAGTGCTGAGCAAGAGAGTAAGGGCCAGCCTGGCGCCTATCTCTATGTTGATCGTGCCGGTGTGGCTTTAGGGCAACACAAGATCGTGATGGGCACGGAGAGCTTAGCGTTCTTACAAAAGATGCTGCGTAGCCCATATAGCATCTACTTAGGTCAGAATGCCGCCCTTGAGGTGAGCTCTCGCGCGCTCTATGGCGTAGCGCAGACGAGTGGCCTCAAGACTAAGAGCCTCACGTCGCTCACCCCTTACAGCCCTTACAGCGTGGTGGGGGGCAGCTTCTATCCACGGGCGGTCTTTAGCGATATGGACGGCAAGGTCATCGCCTCTCAAGGCGGTCGCCTCATTGTGCCAGTCAACACTAAGTCCCTCGATCTGGCGCGGATCTTTGGCACCAGCGTGATCTTACGCCCTGGTGATGTCATCAATGTCAGCACCGAGAATAGGGCGTGGACGGGCACCATTACCTCGAGCGAGCAATTGCAGGGTAAGAAGCCATTTGTCTTTGACCTCAATGCCAACGCTTACGACATCCTGAATCTGGCGATGCCAACGTATGATCAGGCGCTGCGCATTATCACCACGCCAGTGCAAACTTACTCGCTGGATACCTTTAACGTCTCTCCCCAGAGTTTAGAGGACAGCACCAACAGCCTGAGCAGTGGCCCTGTGGTGGAGGTGCATCCTGACATTAACTCCAATTCTATTGCCGGTGATGCTACCAATAATATCCTCAATGGTAGCAATGACCTGCCAGACTCCAACTCCATTGCCGACACGGTGCAAGACAGCGTTACCGGCGTCACTGTAGCTTCAGACGTTATCGCGATTACCGAGAGCCCAGCTGATGCTGATGCCACGGGCACCAGCACGGGCTCAGGTGATAGTGGCACAGCGGTCGATGCTAGCAACTCCAACAGCATTAATGCCTCGCTTATGAGTGCTGTGACGGATACCGGTGAGCCAATTGCTGATGCTGACTCTCTGGAGAGCGGGGATGCCGCGAGCACCGAGGCTACTGCTGAGGCTGATAGTGCGCTGGCAGCTACAGGCTCTGGTGGCAGCAGTGATGGCAGCGGTAGCACTACGGCCGCCAGCGAGGCGCAAGCGAGCACCGCTTCACGGCAGCAGGTGGTAGTGGAAAAGGATAGCGTAGGCTATGCCTTCTTAATTGACGCCTTAGGCTCGGTACACAGTGACGTGGTGGAAAAGGTGTCACGACTTGCGATCTTAGGCGGTGCCTTACATGGCGTACACATGGTCTCCACTACAGCCTATGAGGCGATGCACAGCCGCTTAGGTGTAGGTGTGAATGCGGCCTTAGCGGTCAATAACAATCGCAAGGGCAACATCACGATCTCTGATAACACCCAAGGCTCGGCTCTGTGGTTTACGCCAATGTACCGCAGCTTTAATGCTGCTGACCTCGGAGCGCAGGGCCGTGAATATGGCACGGACTTAGAGCTCTATGGCATGGTCATGGGCCTCGACTACAGCTGGCAGAACAAAGCCCGCTTTGGCCTCATGTGGAATGTAGGTGCTGGTCAAGCTGAGGGTAAGGATGTTGCTGCCGGTATCAGCAATGACTTTAACTTCTACGGCTTTGGTGCGTACTTAGGTGTTAACCCAACCTCTAAGCTGGCCTTAAGTGCGGACATCGCTTACACGATGTCGGATAACGACTTAAGTGCGGCGGCACAGCTGAAGAACTGGAATGAGATTGAGGCTAATGCTGACAGCCAAGAGCTGAGCGTGGGTGTGGGAGCGCAGTACACCTTTAATACGCATGCGGTAGAGGTGTCGCCACACGTAGGCTTACGCTTTAGCAAGCTTGATTTAGACAGCTATGAGGTCAAGATCGATGAGAAGGTCGTGGCCTCAAGCTCGACGGAGGCGATGCATATCTTCTCGATTCCGGTGGGTGTGACCTTAGCCCGTGACTTTAGTGTGGACAACTGGGTGGTACGTCCGGCCTTTGATCTCACGGTGACGGCTAATGTGGGTGATACCAGCATGGATTCGACGACCGTATTTTCGGGTATCAGCGGTGCTGACTTTAAGTACGAGACTGACATCTTAGACCACCTGACGTATGGTGCGACGGTGGGCTTTAGTGGTGCCTCGGACAACATTGCCTTTGGCTTTAATGTGGGGTATACGACGTCGTCGCACAGCAATGATGTGGCGGGCGCGGCGCAGGTGCGCTATATCTTCTAAGGCTGGTGTAGGGTGTTGCCTCTAAGCGTAGGGGCGGCCCCAACGGCCTCAAGAGAGCCAAAGAGAAAAGAGGAGCGGGTTACGGCCTTGCTCCTCTTTTTGTCTGAGAAAAGATGTGCGGGACGGTGCCGTGGGGTGGTGAGCTTAACCTCAAGGTAGCACCGTCTGCGGAGTTGAGTCGTTAGCCCACAGCGACGCTGTCCTTAAACCACACTAACTTTGAGAGTTGCGTCTACACCAGACTCCCTTGGAGATAGGCGCCTTCAGGCGCTTTGGCCGGTGCCCTTAACCTAAGGCAACACCATCTGCGGCGTCGAGGCGTTAGCTCACAGGTGACGCTGCCCTTACGCCATGCTACCTTTGAGAACGGTGTTCTACCCCAGACTCCCTTGGAGATAGCGCTGTTAGGCGCTTTGCTGATGCCCTTAACCTCAAGGCAGACCACCTCAAGCGACCGCTTGTATACTCTATCTGCACCTCTAAGCTTGCACTGGCAGCAGCTGGTTGCGTCCAAGTACCCCTTAGCCTGCCTCTTTTCTCACTTTTATGTGGACACCAATCCCTCCGCTGGTTACCGCGTCCCCTTACATAGGTATGCAAGCTCACTCCGCTGCAAGAGCCAGTGCTCATTTTTCTCTTTAGCAGCGCTGGGTTTAATCTTGGCAGTACACCCGTGTAGATGCAATAAATTGCAAGTCATTAGCTGTAACCATCGTACATTGTGCTCCTCTGGCCAAAATCTTGTGCCGCGTTGTATACCAAGCTGTACCCCATGAGAGCCAACAATAGCCACCTGCTTTAGCCCCTGCAAGAGAGCAAAGCGCAAGAATAAGCAAGCGGGTAGATGCAGGCTACTAAAAACACCAGACAAACAAGCCGTACTGAGGGTGAATAGGTGCGGAAAAAGCTGTGGTGACAAAGCAGAGGAGAGATAACTTAAAGTGTGAGGCGTGACGTATGCACACATAAGCACAGTGCATCTATTGGTGCTACCATAAGGCGTCACTTTGAGTTCCAGAGCTGTGATTACAGCATGTAACTATCTGAAACTAAAGAGGTGGGATGCCCACTGCGATGGCAGAGAGGCATCGCTTGTGGTTCTTATGAAGTGTGCTCCTCTCCAGCACCAAAGCTCGAAGGTGGTTTATGGCGCGAGATCCAGCCCAAGGTCAAGATGACTTGACTACCTTTTCCTCTTCAGCGCAGGAGGAAGAGCTTACCCGTACTGCCTTAAAAAGCAACGCTGTAAGTACAGAGCAGCCACAGGAGACCACAGCAGAGACACCAGAGACAAGCACGTACAGCTCTGAAACTGATGCCCAGATTGAGGCTACTGTAGCCTCAAACGCTGAGAAGTTTGCTGCCGATGCCCGTGCCCAAGTTGAGCGCTCCCATGCGGAGCTGGCACGTGCCACGGCCTATGCTTCACAGCATGAGGCCCTGCATGAGAGCCAGCATCAGGATCATAGCGTCGCCGCCGAGGCTTTTGTCTCTGCCACTACCGCTGCACGTGAGGGAAAAGCAGTAAGTCCCGCCGCTGTCGCCAATGAAGTCATTAGCTCCGCAGTTGCCACCAAGCAAGATCAAGAAAGATCAGAGGTGGAGCCTGCTACCAGCGTAGAAGGGAGTACAGGCGCGGGGCATGCCGCTCACTTTGAGATGAGCTCGGCCGCAAGGGCCGCTGGTCAGGACAATAACAGCAGCAGCGTTGAGCGGGAGCAAACTGCAACTGAAACGCGCGCCGCTGCTACTGCTGCCACTGAGCCCGCAGGTAGGGAAGCCGCAGGTGCAGAGGCTACTGCTACTGCCGCTGCCGCAGATACAGCTCAGGATGCAACCCAGCCCACGCACCATGCGCAGACGCCGCGACGACGCAATCGCGTTAATTTGCACGAAACCAGCAGCTACGGTGGCCGCTCGGCCTATTTGTGCAACACCCCACGCCATAAAGCGCGCACTCTGGCGCGCAGTCTGACCTTACTGGTAGCACCTTTAGCTCTGCTCTGGACGGTGTTGTCTATCTTCATTGCCATGCAGATGCACGAGCTGCGTGTCTATAGCAGCGATTTACGCCGTGCTTACATCCCTGGTGTGGAGATGAGTGACCTCCTGCAAAAGGACATGCTGCAGGTGGCATATCACTCGGACTTGCTCGCCCAGAGCATGAACATCTCCGTGGCCTTTGCCAACTACAACAACCTGCAAGCCCTGCTCACAAAAGACTACTTGCAGGACATGGCGCCGATTCAGCCACAGCTTGCTCAGCTGCGCGCGGAGATCGATGACCTCTATGAGGCTAAGAGCGAGCTGCACTATCGCACAAAGCAGATCTTTAACACGTGGTTGGTGTACTTTAGCTCGGTGGAAAACTTCTGCATTCTGACCGGCCAAGTAGGCGTACTCTACGAGATCGCCATGCACGATCACAGTGTGCTTATGCATGGTTATAAGTCCGTAGCCCAAGTGATTAACCGTCATACCAGCACGGTCGATCGCTATGTGCGACCGCAATGTCAGGCGGTGCTCTCCTTCTTTAAGGATCACCCTGACGAGATTGGCTCTTACGCGCAAAAGCTGCAATCGATTCCCGTATTTCGTCGCCTGCTCGAGCAAAGAAGCTTGCAGGAGGTAAATAGTGGCATGTACAGCCATGCTCCAATTGCGTTACCAGCAACAGTGGGCTCGCAGGTAACTCCTGTAGTCACTACTAATACTGTTGCCAGCACTGTCGCTACCGCCGCTGCGACCTCGGCTAGCGCAGCTACTGCTGCTACTGCCACAGCCGCTGCCACTGCGGCGGCTAATAACGCCCATGCCGCTGTGACCCCAAGTGCGCAAGGCGCGCAAAGCACGCAAAACGAGAGCGTACCACCACGCTTACGCTTACCTGAGGATGAGCAGTGGATCAGCCACGATCTGCAGCTTGAAGCGCCACAGAGCATGATTGCTGATATCAGAGCGCAGCAGTCGGTGGCCGAATCGGAGCGCCATCAGAGTATAGCCAGCTTGCAACAGCCACATAAGGCGCAAGCTCAAGCTGCTGATGCTACAGAGCAGGGCTTGCAGCATAGAGCCCAGCAGGACGCCATGGCTACGCTTACCGCTGCAGGTGGCATGATGGCAGATGGTGCCGTCGACAATACCGCGAGCTTAGTGGTGGATACCCATCTGGCTACCGCCGCTCACAATCCGCAGCAGGCCACAAACACGTCTAATGCCAGTGCTCTCGTGAATGATAATGCCTTGCCTGAGGATATCACTCGCGACTTTGCGCAGGCCATGCATTTGACGGGAGAGGAGCTCAGTGAGTTTGGTGTGGCACAGTCGCAAGAGCTGGCGGTGCCAGAACTGACCCTCGGTGTTATCCGTGATCAAAACGAGTCCATTGATGACTCCTTTAACATGCAGCCAGAAATCGCAGGTAACCTCCAGAGCTTTTCTGCACATGACTTCACAGAGCAGGGCGTAAGTGCGAGCATTAATCACGCTCTGGCTACAGCTGAAGAGTTTAGTGCTGATCAGGCAGCGATTAATCGCGCCTTAGTGGAGCACCCTATAACCTCGCTTAGCGATGAGCAATTGGTCTACACCTTTGTTCATGAGCCGGTGCAGGCCCTTAATCTGGTACTGGCAGCAGTGAATGAGGCGTTCTTGCTGAGCCGTGAGAAGCACACCTTTATGTGGGGCCAGCAAGAGGTCTATAACTTTGCCACTCAAGAGGCCGATCCATCTGCCGAGCAGACCGAGGCCTTTGGTACTAATGAGGAGCAGAGTACACAGCCTGCGCTGTCATCAAGTGTTTTACTGCAAAAGGGCAATAGCAGTGATTTGGATGATGGTGAGGAAATCGCGGCCAACATCTACATGACCAACTTTAACCGTAACGAGAAGTTCCTCTTTACGTGCCGTGCTTACAATCGCTCCTATAGCGATCTGCTCTTCTTATTCGTGGCGCAACAGCAGGCCATGGATAAGTTTAAGGCCGCTTACTCGCAACTGTTAGAGACTATTACCACCATTAACCAGCTCAGCACGAAGATGGCGAAAAAGCCTGTGGCCACGGTGGCGGTGGATTTACAACATGGCGCTGATCGCTTAACGCTGCTTATGGTGCTCGTGGGCGCGGCCGCTCTGTTCTCGGTACTCTATGTCTACTTCTTTGTGCTCCATGTCTTTATCCGCCCAACCATGCGCTTACGGGAGTTGGTGCACGAGTTTAATGATACCTTCCGTGTGCCTGACCCACGTGAGGTCTCAACTAAAGAGGGACAGGATATTATCGACACCTTGCGGCCGATCATGGAAAACTACGGCACGCTGGTGCAGCGCAATATCGACCTCAAGAAGATCAACTCCAGGCTCGGTAAGCTCTACTACCTTGATGGCTTAACGCACCTTTACAACCATCAGGCGCTAGAGGAGATCATCTCGCAGATTCCGCAAGTCCATAATGACAGTGCGATCTTAATGATCGATGTTGACCATCTCTACGACTACTGCCTGTCGCAGGGACAGATTGCCGGTGATGAGGCCTTAGCCTTAATTGCCAGCACCATTAAGGCGAACATTGCCCCTGAGCGTGACCTGCTCTTCCGCTACAGTGGTGATGAGTTCTGCTTGTTCTTAAGTCAGATCTCTTACCATGAGACCATCATGCTCTGCGATCACCTCCTGCAAAAGATTGAGAGCTTGCATCTGAACTATCAGCGGCAGGTAGGCGCTAACAGCGCTACGACAGCGCAGGAGGCTGCGCTCAAGATGCAGGATCGGGTCACGCAGATGCTGCATGATCAGGTAGAGGTAGTGCCTGCTGCTGCCGCAGCGCCAGATGGTGCTGCTCAGGTCGAAACTGACACCACCGCAACCACTACTACCACTAACAGCGCCGCTGCCAAGCGCTATAACAACGCGAACCTTGGTCACTGGGCGCAGGATCTGGCTCAGGATACTGTGGGTAAGGTTCCTGCCAAGAGTGCTGAGACTAAGGAGCATGTGCTCACCATTAGCATTGGTGTGTCTTACATTGGTGCTGGTATGCAGACCAAGACGCATCGGGCTAAGGATCACATCCGTTTTGCCTGCCAAGCGCTGGCTTTAGCCAAGTGCGTAGGTGAGAGTAGCTTCCATGTGCATGAGATCATGCCATCGCTGGAGGGTGATGAGCCACAGCGTATGCGCAGTGATTACGAGCAAAAGGAGCGCGAACACACCGCTGAGGACTTTGCGCGGCGCCGCGTGCTGGGGGAGCGGGAGTAGGTAGAGAGGGAGCAGACTCATATCCGCGAATCTCAGAGTAGACAGCGCAATGCTCAGGAACAACTGACTTATAGATGACGGAGTTTAGGGCAATCATGTGTACCCCATCTTAGGTATGCTCTGGCTCACCTGCAGCATTTATCTCGAGGTGTAGGCTGTTGCCAGCCCTCACCTCTGCATCCGTCATCTATGAGGTAGGTCGCTCCGTGAGAGGGAGCAGACTCATACCAGCGAACTGCAGAGGGAACGGCGCCACGACAAGCGGCATAAAGGCAGCACCTCTGGGGAATGAGGAAGCTACGGCCGTACAGGCTCAGCTGCGTAAGAGCCCGCCAAACCAGCGTGTCAGCTCGTAAGCTTAACTTGTACGACCTGAGTGCTCGACTACAACTTTGAGGTAGTGGTTGCTTATCGCCACAATTGCCTGCTGTCAGCTTGTGTTCTGCCATGTTTATGCCTCTGGTGAGGCGAAAGTACCACCGAGAGCTTGTGCTTAATGGTCGTGACCAATCAAGAGTCTGCTCAGGGTGATTGTTACGCTCAGGTGGTACGCGACCGCACAGGTCGCACTTGAGCGCTCTTCCCCACAGGGCCTTGCTGCACATCCTGAGCACCATCTGTCTATGGTGGGCTTAAGTTTGAGGGAGTGGAGCAGAGTAGGGGCGGCGCTGTTAGGGCAGTGTCCACCACCACAACCATCATCACTACCCTGAGGTAGTACCTTGAGGTGTGTGGCGTTGTCACAGCACCCTCTGTTGTGGTGAGGCTGTTGCTGCGCTGCTTCTGTTGGTAAAGCCTCCCCTCCTGCGCCCAAGCTTTGTGCACAGCCCCCTTCCAGCGCACCAAAGCACCTGCTTTTTCTCTGTGACCAGCAACCGTCACCATAAGCATCACCCCACGTGCACACATCCCGTATTTGCCCGCGTGTTGGCCAAAAAGCGCTTGTAAATCAGCCGCACACCCCTGCCATCACCGCCCGCCATGGGCATATTTTTTGCCGCCATGCCCCGTTAAGGCGGCCATTCCTGCCCCTAAGGCCGATATTTGTGTGAACTTTGTGTACAAAGCGTCAGTCAAAGGCCTTACAATAACCCGATACCGCGTGTGTAACCCCCACGTCCGTGCGTAAAACACTTAGCTTGCGCTGTTGTGCCAGCTGACACTGGGGTGACACATCGTGCTCAACATTGTAGGCCTGTCCTATAGTGCGCGGTTATTACTGGGTACCTCTATATTCCCCTGAATCATGGTGCCATGAATCAAGGGCAAGAGCACTTGCTGCGTATCCTTTGCTGTTGTTGGCGGTCATTGCGACCTGCGTTTATCACTGGCCTTTTCACTCCGCCTTTGCTTTACAGTTCACCCCTACCTGTAAGGTAAAATTGCCCCTTTCCTTGCGCTCTGGTTGCGTGTGCGTTTTACGCCCCACGCAACCATTTGCTGGAGCGGACTCCTGCTTTTACTCCTAGCTTTTTCGGGGGAAAAGCCGCTACAGCAGGGGGCAGCCAGTGATCTGGAGTATTTTTTGTGGAAACTAAAGACAATTTAGAGGCTACTGCTGCCCCTGCATCAGGGGAAGTAACCCCTGCTAAGGCTAAGCCTCAAACCCCTGCTGAAGCCGCAGCGGCCAAAAAGGCTGCTATGGCCGCAGCTGTCGCTGCTCAGCAGGCTATTACGGGCTCCCACCAAGAGCACATCCAAGAAGCCCTTGAACTTCTCTACAAGCACTTCCCTAAGGCCTTTATTAAAGAAGGTGATTGCAAGCCATTAAAGGTCGGCATCTTAGATGACTTAAAGCCTTTAATCGCTGACATCCCAGGCCTTTCGATCTCGAAAGTGCGTGCAGCAGTGCGCTTTTACACCTCGCGTCTGCGCTACTTCTTTGCCATGCGCGAAGGCGCCATGCGTATCGACCTTGAGGGTAACGAAGTTGAGCCAGTGACCGCTGAGCACGCCGAGTACGCTCATGGCCGTTTCACGGAGATTAACGCCAAGCGTCGTCCAGCTAAGCCAAAGCGTCCTGCGCCAAAGGGTGGCAAGCTAGGCATGCGTCGCGGTGCCGGTAAGCCAGGGCAGGCCGGTGCAGGTGCGCCTCACGGTAAGGGCCCACAGGGCAATAACCGTCGTCCAAGTGGCCCAAATCGCGGTAATGCGCCACATACGCCACGCCACTACGATCCGCTGCCAGAGAGCGAGGTCGTGATCGGCCGTGCCGTTACGGTGCAGCTTGATCGCGCCTATGTTCGTGCCACTATCTCGGAGGCACCACAAGGCGATAAGGTCAAGGTCACCATGCAAAACGGCGTGACCGCCAGTGTGCCAGTGGCTCGCTTATTCCAAGCTCCACCTGCAGCAAAGCATGGTGGTAATGGTGGCCATGGTCAGGGCTTTAACCGTGGTGGCCGTGATAACCACCGTGGTAACGGCGGCGGTGGTCGCGGTAACTTCCGTGGCAATCGCGGTAATGGCCCACGCGGTGGCGGTAATGGCGGCCAGCGCAACGGTGGTAAGCCACAGGGCAATGGCCCACGTGGTGGTGCCAATGGCCCTCGTAGCGGTGGCAACGGCGGCAATGCTGGCACTGGCGGTAATGGCGGTAAGCCAAGCGCTGAGGCCTAAGATCCTGCCTTAATTAGTTCCTAACCACTTCCCAAAAGCAGAGACAGTAAGCGGCGCCGCAGGCGTTTGGCTGCGATGCTGTGCTCTGCTTTTTGTGTCTTCACAACCAAGCAAGAGCGTGCTACGAGCCATGCTGATAAATAAGCCCTTTGTCAGGATGCAGCACTGCTCTAATGAATTCCTAAGCTGCATTTTGTATCATATGCACCACGTGTGGGTGGTGACACCACTGCGTACAACAGCTTTTGAATTTCCCTTGCCCTCTGCTGATGGCGCTGGTAGGCCGTCACTTTAGCGAGTGGCAGATTTGTTATGCCCAAAGAGGCCCTGTTCTGAGGAAGATCCCTGCTCTGACGAGACTCTGATGAGGCTCTGAGGAGAGCCCCAATCTCTAGGCTCTAGGGGGATCCACTATGGGGGCTCTTGGCGCAAAGTTATGCCTCTGCGGTTTGTTGAGAGGCGTAACCTAGAGGTGCCCTTTGGGGCATAAAGAGGTAGTGCCAGCTGTGCTGAAACTTTTTCCCCTTTCCTTAGCCTTTGCCTTGCTGCTGGGTGGTTCCTTTGCCGCTCACGCCAAGTTGCAGGTGCCAACCTTTGACGATCTGCCTGAACTGCAACCTGAGGGTATCCATCAAACGGCCTGCACGCGCACAGCTAACAGCTTTATTCGCGCGCACTATAAAGCCATTGATGTTGATGATGCCTTTGCCGATAAGGTCATCAAGCAATTCCTGACTCTCATTGACTACAACAAGAGTCTGCTCACCTCTTCTGAGGTCGACGAGATTTACCAAAATCGTGAGCGTATCCGGCGCGCCATTTTGCTTTGCGACCTGAGCTACCCTTACGAGGTCTACAACGAGATCATCAAGAAGCGCTTTAACAAGTACTCCTTCTTTGCGCAGACCATTAAGGACGGCAATTTAGATCTCGAGGCCGATGACTACTTGCGCTTTGATCGCAAGGATGCGGACTACCTGCCAGATGAGGCGGCATTAAAGGATGAGTGGCTCAAGGAGCTCAAGAACGACTACATCCTGCAGCTTTTGTCAGATAAGACGCCAGAAGAGGCCCGTGAGCGCTTAGAGCGCCGCTATAACGCCGCGCTCTCGAAGCTGGCGCAAACGCGCTCGGAGGATGTGTTCTCGGTCTTTGAGAACAGCTTTGCCACGGCCATCGATCCGCACACCAGCTACTTAAGCCCAGATGACTCGGAGAGCTTTAATGACAACCTCAACCTCTCGCTGGAGGGTATCGGTGCGGTCTTAACCTCTGAGGATGAGTACACCGTAATTAACTCCATTCTCCCAGGCTCGCCTGCTGAGAAGACCAACAAGCTCAAGGCCAAGGATAAGATCGTTGGTGTGCGTCAAGCTGACGGCTCCTATGAGGACATCATTGGCTGGCGCTTAAACGAGGTCGTAAAGAAGATCAAGGGCCCTAAGGGCACCAAGGTCACCTTGGATATCGAGCGCGGTGAAGGCTCGCAAATGACCACCTTTAGTGTGGATATCATCCGCGATAAGGTGCGCCTGCAAGATAGCGAAGCCAAGATCGAGTTGGAGGAGCACAACGGTAAGAAGATCGCGGTGCTGCGCATCAAGAGCTTCTACACCAATCTGCACAAGGATATCCGCAAGGAAATCGAGCGCGTTACCAAGGAAGAGGGCGCAATTGACGCTTTAGTCATTGACCTGCGTAACAATGGTGGCGGTCTCTTACCTGAGGCGACCTTATCCTCGGGCCTCTTTATCAAGCAGGGCCCAATCGTGCTGGTGCGTGATGCCCGTGGTAACGTGGTACCGCAGTTTGATACAGACCCAAGTGTCGCTTACTCCGGCCCATTAGTGGTGCTGATCAACCGTCTCTCGGCATCAAGCTCGGAGATTATGACCGCTGCGCTGCGTGATTACGGCCGTGCCTTAGTGGTGGGTGATACCTCCTTTGGTAAGGGTACCGTGCAGCAGAGTAAGCCACTGGCGCGTGTCTACGACTTTAATGAGGAGCAGTTAGGCTCGATTCACTACACCATTGCTAAGTTCTACCGTATTAACGGTGGTTCGACGCAGTTAAAGGGTGTGTCTCCTGATATCTTCCTGCCAACGCTGGTTGATGATGAGGAGTTTGGTGAGCACAACGAGGCTAACGCCTTACCATGGGATAAGATCAGCCCAGTGCCTTATGAGGGTTACCTCAATATTGACGCTTACGTCCCTGAGTTAAAGCGCTTAAGCGATATCCGCAGCAAGGATAACCGCGTCTTCCAGATCATGGCTAATGACATGAAGCGCTACTACGATCTCAAGCACCGTGAGGTGATCTCGGTGAATCTTGAGAAGCGTGAAGCGCAGCGTGAAGAGGATGATGCCTATCGTCTGGCTACTACCAATGAGCGCTTAGAGCTGATGGGGGAGAAGCCAATCAAGAAGCTCAAGGACTTACCAGAGGACTTTGAGTTTGATGATGCCATCTTAGATGAGACGGTGGCGATTGCTGCTGACTTTGCGGATGCACAAAAGCAGAAGCTGTACTCTGCTGACACCGCCCCTGTGTTGACGCGCTATCAGTTTAATCGTGACACCTTATCGGAGGGCAGCGGTACGGCTTCCCCTCCAGGTGCGGCGGCGATGCCAGCGCGTCCTAATGTGCTCAGCGCTGGCTGGACGGCAGCTCAGGTCTTAGGTGAGCGTGAGAGCTGGCTTGAGGCTAGTGCGGTCAAGGATAAGACCGCCACCAAGAGCAAGCGCAATATCGACGTTAACAGCTTAACCACGGGTGAGGTGCGCTCCCTCTCGGCTGAGGCCTTAGAGGCTGCGACCAATAGCAGTGGTGCTCTGACCACGCCGGATGGCCGCCTGTATAAGACCATGACCGAGACTGGTGAGGTTAACAACATGGCGGTAGATGGCACCTTATTGGGGCCATGGCGCACGATCAATGAGGACGACACCTTTTTACGGCAGAGCGATAACAGCTTCTCGAAGCTGGTAAAGGAGAGCACGGAGCGTTCGACGACTGTGCACTTACAGGATAGCCTGTATCCGAGCATTCTGCCGCACCGTGCTGCTTTTGCTGTAGAGCAGCCACGGGCTAAGGGCACGATTGTGCTGGTGTCTGATTAAGCTTAAGCTTAAGTTCAGAGCCTGAGTGAAGGCTTGGCGGGAAAGGGAGGGTGCGTGAGAGCGTAGCCTCCCTTTTTCGTTGGTGGGTAGAGCAAGGAGGGGAAAAGAGAGGGCAGATAACCAGCGGCATGGTGAGGGCAGCCACCACAAGCACCACCATTACGTAGGGAGAGGCGCCTTGTGACGCCTATCTTGAGGTTGAAGGGCTCCTCTCAAAGTAAAGGTAGGGCCGCTCAGAGCGCAGTAGCAGCTGCTTTACTCTTCGCTCAGATGTTGATATTTCTCCGGATGGGCTTGCACATAAGGATGGTTCTCCAAAAGCTCAGGATCTGGCTCGGTACCTGTTTCTTCACAGAACTCGAAGTAGAGCGCCAGAGATAGTGGCTCCTTATCAGCCTGCGGATCGTCTTTGTCCGCTATCATACGCATGATCTCATATTCGGCCGCATCGATGTAATAGGCAATGCGCACGTATACTGGCGCTTCGTAGCAGACCTCTCTGCCAAAGTGCACGAGAAAAGCCTCGAGGTCGTCCAAATAAGCCAATCTCTCCTCACTAAGAGGGGTGGTGACATCTGCGACGGTTTCCTCTGAGCCAAAAGCATCAAGGTGTTGCTGAATCAGATAATGAGAGACAGGCATACCTTTAGGGATGTCATCATCGTCACAGGCATCCATGTAGTCTTGGACCTTTTGCTCAGTGGATTCACCGTCATACCACGTATCGTTTGCGGTGAGGTAGACAAGGAGGTCAGCCAACATTGGCTTTGGTTCTAGTGGTAGGTAATAGCCAAAACGCATACAAGGATCCTCGTTCAGATGTTGGTGGCGTTAAGCTGCGAGCGGAGCAGGAAGTAGGGGATCACAGCCAGAGCCCCAAGATCAGGTAGGGGCGGGCGCTACTGTAGTGGTTGTGGTGTAGATGCCAAAAAGGGCCCTGACCAAAGTATAGCGACTTTTGCCTTGCAGAGGGCCTCTCTGGCCTATCTTGGAGAAAAATAAGGCCGCCAGCTGTAAGCTACAGGGCGGCCGTGTGTGCAGAGGGGAGAGACGCTAAGGGAGCAGGTGGTAGCACCCACAAGCAGTGGAACTGCCGCTTGTAGCCATCCTTAGCGATCCAGTGGGTGAATCGTGAGCTTTGGCAGCGCCTTAACGATTGCCACTGTCTCCAGTGACACCGTAATCACGCGTAAAATGAGGTTGAGGATGTAGTCCTCATCCCCCAGCTCGCGCGCAAAGGCGTTGTAGTCGTTTACGATCTGGGAGTCCTTATCGACGCTGTAACCACAGCGCTCGACCACCCAATCAAGCGCTGACTTGCGATTGACCACGTACTCTTGCGCCTCCAGAGGGATGCCAGTAATGGTGATACTGCTGTTGTACTTGATCACTGTCTTGTCCTTGGCTGCAGCACCCTTTTTACCGGCGATCTTGCCATATTCCAGCTTGGTGACGATCTTGGAAACGTCTGGGGTGAGGCCATCAATGTGGCAGCCCTGATATGGCGTCACGTGCTCATAGTCAACGTGCAGCTTGGCAAGCTTACGTCCCGCCTCCATAAAGGTCTTGAAATCATCCCACGTAGCCACGCGCGGAATACGTGGTAACTCCTTTTGCAGGTTGTTGGCGTAGGTGGTGCGGTAGTCGGTGCTGTGCAGCAGGCCGTAGATG
>CASEBB010000040.1 GCA_949286015.1 uncultured Succinivibrionaceae bacterium
GTGCCTTCTTCGGGAGGCCTAATGCAGCCAAAAGTGTGGAGTAGCTACGAGTAAAGATCATTTACCAAACCAAATATCAAATAGCTAAGCGCTTATATTTCTCAAATCTAGGCTATACATCTGCAAGATGTATGTCTGTAACAGATTATACCCGTTTGGATGGTCTAAACATCACATCTCTAATTATACTCCTTTATTACGTGCTTGGTACCACAAAACGATCCCTCAAAGGCTAAGGATGTGTGTACGCTGTGCTTGGCTAAAGCCCCAATACTAAATGTCGGCTAACCCCACTCTTACGAGTGGGGCATGCGCCGACAACTCTAGGTCAAGTTTGGAAAAGCGGTTCGTAAGCATGGCAGTCTGTATTTGCGCCAGCTGAAATCTAACCGCAAGGGCTTAGTGCAAACAGCTCCATCTCAGAGCAGTATTGAGGATTGGGCTAGGGTTAGGGCTAGGCATGTATTAGGTTTTGTGCGCTTTTACTTCTTCAATGAAGATGAGTGGTTAGACGGGCACTTCTACGACATGCGCACCTACCAGCCTGAGGTGATCGAAGAGGAGCACGACAACCCGCCACCACCAGATCCTGACGTGGACGGTGATAAGTCCATGCTGGCGCAAATGCTCAAGGGCGGAATGGGGCGCAAATTTAGAAAGCCACCGCGTCGCTAAAGGGGCTTGCTCCACGCTCGTCGCTGCGTTGTCTTACTGGCTTGCTGGTAGCAGCAAGGCCAGCTATTGGTAGTCTAATCCTCACCAAAAGTTCTCTCCCTCTCTGAGGTAGGATTATCACCTGCCTCAACCATAGCGATTAGGTACTAGCAGACGCTACCTCGAGAGGGGGTAGTAAGAGCGTTGATCGGGTCTTACAGAGGGTGGCGACTTTTGGTAATCGTTAGTTGTGATGCACGGTAGATGGACTGATGTCATCACCCTAATTAGTGAAGGAGCAAAAGCCGTGATTGTTAATTCACACAGCACTAACGAGATTGATTCTGTGAGGACAGTGATCTTGTTGGGCGCGATTGCAGGATATAACCGAGGTGACGACATCGTCATCTTCTGGAGGCAGAACTATAGAAAAATCTCTGAGTTGGTGCTCAATGCTCCAGAGTGCATTCCTTCGGCATACATGCTCAACAAGTACAAGCAAGAGCTGGATAAGCATGACATGTCTGAGCTTAAATGCGAGAGATTCGGCTATCGCATCCTCATGACTTTGTTACCACCGCAGGCTGAGGCCACTTCCGCACCTACACCCAAACGGTATCGCAAGGCTAACAAGGCTTGCCTGAGCACCCAGTTCGTACAAGCTGTGTTCACGTATGGCCACACCTTCCTGCGTAGGCCTAAAGCTAGAGGCGACGGCTTAGTGAAACTGGTTCCCTCTAAGCAAGAGATTGCGAGTTATGCCCATTATGATGCCTTTAGTGCGTTAGCGTTTGTATGGTTTTACTACTTCGATAGCCTGAGGTTTTTCGATGGTGATTTCGGTGACATTCGCACTTACCTGCCTGCAGTGCAAGCCGATGCTCAAAGCTCCCCACCAACGTCTGATAGCGACGCTGCTGGTGAAAAGGCAGTAGAGGGGTAACGGAGCAAGCTCTGTTGAGGCTGCTGTCTCTGCATTACACTGCGTCGCTAAAGGGGCTTGCTTGCACGCTCGTCTTTGCGTTGTCTTGCCGGTATCAGCAAGGCCAGCAATAGCCACCACCACCACCACCCTGTATTAAAGAGTAAACCTAACTAAAAGTTCTCTCCCTCTTAGGGTAACGTTATTGCCCCTCGCCATACCCTCATTTCAGGTGCAATCTAATGCACATCCAATAGGGTGGTAAGGGTGCCTAAGAGCTATCCTGATAGAGGGTTAAAACTTTTGGTAATACCACGTAGCTGCTAGCCTCAAACACGCCTCCTCAGCAGGTGCCGAAGCCTCCGCAGCACACCGTGTCGAAAAGAGCCTTTCCCTCCTCATGCCGCTGTAACGCTACTCTTTATAGTGGCAGCAGCTCCAGCAACATCCGCCTCACCACACAGGCTACCACCCTGTAGTAAAGAGCACTTCTAGCCAAAAGTTCGCTCCCTCTTTATGGTAGCGTCATGTACCCTTGCCATACACTCATCTCAGGTGCGATCTAATGCACTTTACACGAGGTGGTAAGGTGGCCTAAGAGCACCACCTTATAGAGGGTTACAACTTTTGGTAAAAACTACATAGCAACTAGCCTCAAACACACCTACTCAGCAGGTGCTGAAGCTTCCGCAGCACACAGTGTCGTAAAAGAGCCTTTCCCGCCTCATGCCGCTGCATCGCTACTCTTTATGGTGGCAGCAACCTCAGCAACATCCCGCCTCAGCGCACAGGCTACCACCCTGTAGTAAAGAGCAATCCTAACCAAAAGTTCTCTCCCTCTTTGGAGTAGCGTCATTAACCCTTGCCATACCCACGTCTTAGGTGCGATCAGCTGCACCTCACAAGAGGGTAGTAAGGGGGCCTAAGATCAATCCTTATAGAGGGACTTTTGGTAAAAACTACGTAGCAATTAGCCTCAAACACGCCTCCTTAGCAGGTGCCGTAGCTTCTACAGCACACCGTGTCGTAAGAGCCTTTCCCGCCTTATGCCCAGCAACACTACTCTTTATGGTGGCAGCAGCCCCAGCAACATCCCGCCTCACCACACAGGCTACCACCCTGTAGTCAAGATACATTCTAACTAAAAGTTCGCACCCTCTTTCGGGTAGCGTCATTAACCCTTGCCATACCCACGTCTTAGGTGCGATCAGCTGCACCTCACAAGAGGGTAGTAAGGGGGCCTAAGATCAATCCTTATAGAGGGTATTCAGCACTTACACCCACACCACCTCTAAAAGAGATAAAGTGGAGCTTTATTACAGCTACTCTTAGCCCGCACGCTGCCCTTAAGTAGCAGAGCCCCAGCCTCGCATCAGCGCTTTAGAAAATGATGTTGCTGATCCGATGCGAGCGAATGATCTGCCGCTCCTTCTCCGGCAGCACCGTAAAGCGTCGGTCATCGCGCATCGATACCGGACGTCCCTTCTTGTTCTCAAAGTACTGCTGCAGGTAGCGGTAGTCATGTTCACGATGCTGATCTTTATCAGCCTGCATGCGCCGGTCAGCCCGATCAATGATCTTTTTGAGGCTATCGCTCTGCACCTGCCCTGTAGGACTGCGCTCATCACCCGTGGTGGCCACACCCACACCAAAGCACACAGGTACCGGCCGCTCTTCAATGGAGGTATGCTGCTCATGAAAAGCGTTGTTTTGATCCCGTAGGTGCTTCAGGCGCATCGCCAACGCTTGCGCTTGTACGCTCGGACATTGTGGATAGAGCAGCAGAAACTCATCACCTGCAAGGCGCATGATCTCTACCCCAGACTTCTCAATCTGCAGCTGTACCAGCTGTGCCAGCTCCACCTGAGATAGGTGGTCGGCAGACTTCAGCGTGCTCTCGGTAGCGGCATTGGCGGCACTATCATTTCTGGCATTACTGGCGGCATTAGCTCGCATGGAATCGAGGATATAAGCTGCAGCCACCGATGGCTCCGCATCTAATTTGAGCGCGGAGCTACGTGGAGCAGGTTGCTGTGGCTGTTGCTGTTGGTTTTGGCGTTGCTGCTGTTGCTTTTGTGTCAGCTCTTCCCGTAACTGCACTATTTTCTGCGGCTCAGCGCGTAATTGGTCTCTGATCTCTTCACCAATCGCCTGCCGCATGAGCTCGCAGGTCTTAATGATGAGGTAGTCACCAAAGCTGTGACCTAAGATGTCATTGGTCAGCTTTAAGCCCGTGACGTCCACAAAGATAATGGACAGCGGGCGCTGTTCAGGAGAGTCGTAGCGTAGAGCGTTTTGCTGGAAATAGGTGCGGTTGTGCAGGCCGGTGAGCGAGTCATTGAACATCATGAGCTTGATGTGATCAAAGTTGCTCTGCACGAGGTTGATATTGGTCTGCGTACCAATGATCTGCGTAGCCACCATGTGCTCATCACGGCTTAAGACTAAGCCGCGACTAATCGTCCACACATAATGCCCCGCCTTGTGCTTAAGGCGCATGCAGCACTCGTAGTAATCACCATAGAGATTGGTTGCCAGCACTTGTCCCTGCACCAGTTGCGTGTCGTTATCATCAGGGTGCAGCAAGCGCTCATTAAATTCATGAAAGCTGTGAGGAAACTCATCATCGCTGTAGCCGAGCATGTGCTGGAATGAGGCGCTACAAATGAGCTCGTCCTGTGGCAGGTTCCAGATAAACATGCCATCGCCCGAAATCTCGCGTGGAATAAACTCCGAGTAGGGGCTGGACTCATGGGAGATATAGCCGGTGGCGTAGAGAGCGTGGTTATTCTCATCACGGGCGAGAATCGATCCCTGTAAGAGGAAGTTTTGTCCGGCAAAGGGGCCGTCAATAAAGGTGATACGCTCAAAGATCACATCACCCATCACGCGGTGCTTGACGGTAAGCCAAATGCGCGCGGTATCAAAAGCGGAAATGAGTGCGGTGAGGCTTACCGGATCGTGCCAGCTGTGGTGGTCATTTAGCCCTAAGATGCCCGCCATCACCTCATCATAGAGAAAGGCACCATCACCCTCTTGGTGTGGCAGGGGCGGCTGCGTCTGCTCTGGTTTTACGCCGTGTTCAAAGGCAGAGTAGTACCAGTGACCTAGGATCTGGGTCAAGGGCGTAGCCAGTTCCTCATAGAGGGTGGTAGGAGTGGCGGGATTGGCAGGAGTGGCAAGGTCTGTTGACTCAGAGCTGGAATGGGGGCGGGTATTTGGCTCTGCCTGTACAGGGGCGCGACCTACGTTTTGGTTACCCCATGCATTCCACTCTTGCCATGAGGCAAAGCGCTCAGCTGAGGTGGTGCGCTGTAAGGCCTCGCTGGGATCGGTGGAGCTGGAGAATACATTGTTACCACGGCCTTTATGGGCGAGGACGGCGGCGGCCTTGTGGAGATCACGAGAGGCGCTGTGCTTGAGCGCGTGCTGCATGGCTTGGGCGGTAGCCTCGGCCGTAGAGTCAGCTTTAGTGGTGAGGGTGGTGGTTTGGTTGTCCGCATCCTCTTGCGCAGGGGCGGGCGATTGGCCTTGCATCTTATTATCTGGAGCCATATGTACCTCCCCTGAGGATGGTGGTGGCTAATGGTTAGCCCTCGATGCGGTGCTTTGGTACCGCTGGTATCTCGAGGGTAGTGTGGTTCGCACAGCAAGATGGCGCCTATCTTGGCGCACGCTGTTACAGGCATAAGGTACAGCCTCATGGCCTTACCGTGGCGACTACAGAGTACTTCTTTAGAGCAAGAGCAAGGTGGCTTAACCTTGATCCTTAAGATACGGCGCCAGCTGCCTTAGAGTAAGCGCTTGTCGTGGATCTCAATAGTCTGATTGAGGGAGCGCTCGATATAGGCCTTAACCAGACTGTAGTGCTCCACGCGCGCTAAGCGCTTGTTCTGCTGCATCAGCGCATCAGCCTCTTGGATAGCCTGATAAAAGAGCGCCATCGCCTCCTCTTTCTCCTCGGCCTTGAGCTTACGCCCCGCATAGGCACTAAGATCGACCGTGGTGCCACCAACAGAAAAGAACACCGGCATACGAATTGGCGCATTGAGGTTGTACTGACTCCGCGCTAAGGTGATCTTACGTGCCACCTGCTCACCCTCTTGCAACGAGCAATTAGGCAACAGGCAGATCAGCTCGTCACCACTGATGCGAATCAGCTCATTGATGCGGTTAATGGCACCTTTGATCAAAATGGCCGCCGAGCACAAAAGCTTATCGCCCACCGCATGGCCCAAGTAGTCGTTGTACACCTTTAAGGCCGTCACATCCGCAAAGAGAATGGTCAGCGGCCCCGTTGCATGGTAGATAAACTGCTCCATGTGGGTAATGAGGTAGGTGCGGTTCTTAAGTCCCGTCAAGATGTCCGTAAAGACTTTGTTTTGCAGCTGCTCGTAACCCTCAAGCACACGGTTGATGTCGATGTTGATGCCTAAGATGCGTGTGGCATGATGCCCCTGATCGCGGGCTATCACCGTACCCACACCCTTTGTCCAGATATAGGAGCCATCACGGCAGCGACTACGATAGAGCAGCTCAAAGGCGTTACCGGCACTATCATCCTGCAAAATGAGCTTTTCCTTTTTGTAGGTGGCGATATCATCAGGATGGACAATGACCCGCTGCCATTGCTTTTGCCGGTAAGGCACGCGCGGGTCGTTGTTGCGGTAGCCCAAAATGGTGTAGTAGTTGCGCCCGTAGAGGCACTCATCTGTAGGCACCAGCCAATCAAAGCTGGCACTGTCAGCTACCACATGCGGCATCTGCTCAAATAAGCGTGAGCCAATACGTGTCAGGGTTAAGCTGGCATGCGTCAGGTGGTGCTCGTGGTCAAAAAAGCCATTAAGACGCAGATAGAGCTTTTCTCTTTGCCCCGCCGCTGTGGTTACAAAAATCGCAAAAGTGGTACTCTCTCGACCACGGGCACTCTCAGTGGCGATGTGCTCGTAGAGAGGCGTAATGTCCTGCGTGGCGTTAGCGTTTGCTTCTACTGAAGAAGACGCTTGCCAGAAACCAAAGTTGGAGGCTGAAAGAGGAGCGAGGAGATTGTGCGGCTTTATCCCCTGAAAAGCTTGCAGTATGGAGCTCACAGGCGAGGCGGGGCCAGTGGCCGCTTGCTCAGGTAAGGCCATGCCCGTAGCGGTGAGCCATGAGCCACTCAGGGCCATTTCCCCACTTAGGGTCGGCATCGCGGTCTGGAGAGCGCTAGGGGCGGGAGTTTTGGTGTCAGCTGCATCAGCTGCGGTAGCAGCGGCAGCATCAGCACTGCTTGCAGCCGCACCGTTCTCAGCGGTGCTGCTCACAGCATCGTTGTGCTTAGAGGTGGTCGCGGCAGACCCTGTGGTAGCAGTGTGATTATCTCCAGTATCTGGGAGCGTGCTGCTACTGTTACCAGTGCTGCTATTGATTCCAGATGCAATAGTTGCTGCGGCGGCCCCTTTGTCCGTGCTAAAGCGTTCTCCAGCAAGGCGCTTATAGCGCTGCTGAATCAGCGGATCCTGCAAATGGTGAATATGCTCAAAGATCTGCGCCGTGATCTCTTTACCTAAGATCTTTAAAAGCGCTCTTAAGGTCAGCCACTTACCACTAAAGCTGCTGTCCAAATGCAAGAGAGCTACGGCAGGCGGGTCTAAAAAGACCTGCCTCTTCTTCACGTCGTAAATACCAAAGCCTGGTAAGGTCACTGGGCGATTAAAGCTCACCTGTGCCCGCATGGCGCTGTCAGTAGGCTCGGTAAAGCGATGGCGTGGGGCGCGATTAGAGTGCAGCGCTGCATGCTCGTGCTTACGCTCCGCCCGCTCAAATTTTGGTACCAGCTGTGAGAGGACATTGTCGTCATCTTCGGAGGTAAAGACGGAGGCAATCTCTTGCGGCGTGAGCTCACGCGGCTGGGGGGTAGCCAGATCGATATCTGTGACATGGCCATGAGCTGCGGTGGCCGTGCCCTGTGCGGTACCCTCTGCTGTGGAGGTGTTTGTGGCAGCATTAGTTGGTGAGGCGCCACTATCAGTAAAGGCATTTATGGTGCTGCCTACACTTTTGCTGTTAGCTGCATTGGCACTAGTGTCGCTGTCATTGCCACTTGCTACGGGGCGGGCGCTGCTTGTGGTGCTCAGGTCGTAAGCATCAGTAGTTGCAGAGGCGGGGTATGCAGCAGCGGCAGGTGTGGCTGCAGCAGCCAGTGCCGAGTGGCTGTGGAGGTTGAGCAGTTGCTGGCGCTCTTGCGTGTTATCGTCAAGAGCGGCCGCCATGCGACGGGCGTTATGGTCGTAGAGATTTTGCTGGAGCAGACCGGAGGCAATGAGGGCCTCAATATCGCCATTACCGTGGCTATCGTTAATAGCCTGAATAAAGTCACGCTGCTGTTGCAAGCTTTGGTGCTTGTATTGGTTAACAGCAACCGTAACTTGGGTCGAGGTGCGGGTAAAGACGCGGTTATGCCGTCCTCTGACCGAGCCGTGGGCTAAATCCTGAGGAATATGGCGGCGTACCATATTGCGGGCAGAGGAAACGACAGTACTCTCGGCGGCTGCTGTTGCTACAGTGGTCGCGTTCGGCTGCTGGGCACTGAGCTCTACATTGCTCTGGCGTAAGCGCAGGCGTCCGTGACGGCTGTTAATACCTGCGGTTATCTTGCTATGACCTAAGAGATGCTCATGAAAATGCAGGGCATAGTAAGAGAGGCGGGTGCTACGCTTAGCGCGTGGATTACGCTGCTTTTGCTGGTGCAAGCCAGAGGATACGGCCATGAGATGCTCCACGTAGCATGGGTAGTGGGTGTGCTCTGCACGAGGCGATGCTGGGAGTTACGCCATTGCTAAATACTCGTCGCACAAAATAAGTGAGGTAGCACGGTGCTGCTGCTGCTACTGCTGAAGCTGCGGCGGCAGCTTCTTTCTTCTATATTGCGGGAAATGACCACGGATTGCTGTTTTAGGCAAACAAACAAAGTATGGGCCACACATGGCCTTTTGTGCCTATAACGGAGCAGGAGGGTGATGTTTTAGGGCACAAGTGCGGCTTAGGGCAAAGATTAAGGCAGGATAAAGTCCCAAAAGGGCAAAAGGGCAAAAGCGCGGGTGGAGAGAGCTGACTGGGGTTGAGACAGAGCGTCGCTCTGCTCATCACAGGCATCCCTAAAGTGTAGGAAAGAATGGCTAATAAGTGACGGATGTAGTGGTGCGTGGTTGCAACATCCCACCTCGAGATAAAAGGTGCAAGCGAGCATAAGCCTATCTTAAGCGTGGGGCACGCATGCATGCCCTAAATTCCGTCATCTCTTAAGTCAGTCGTTCATTACCATTTGGGAGAGAGGTAGTAAGGGCTCTTATCAGTGACGGCTGCAAGGTGCATTAATGGTACGTCTCGTACCTTGAGATGAATGGTGCAGGTGAGCCTAAGCTTATCTTAAGCTGAGGCACGCTTGATGGCCTTAAAGTCAGTCATCTGTTCCTGAGAGTATGCTGAGGAAGGGCACCACATCAGAGTGGCACTTGAGGTTTAGGGGCGGGCGCTGAAAAAACAGCCAGCAACCACGCAAAGGTGCTTGCCAGCTGCTTTTAGGAGGGGCGGCGGATGAAGTCGCCGCTGCTATGCTGATGGAGTGAGGGAGTGTTTTATGATGCGGCGTTAGGTGTTGTACACGCCAAAGTGCTTCTTGGCAAAAGCCACCTTAGCTTCAACGCTCATGCTGGCACGACGTGGCAGCGCTTCAATCAAGCGCAAGCGTGGCAATAAGCCCGCATTGTTCGCCGTCTGAATGGCCATACCAGGACGGGCATTGAGCTCAAGCAGCATCGGGCCACGAAACTTATCCAGCACAATGTCAGTACCAATGTAGCCTAAGCCCGACATCTCGTAGCAGGACGAAGCTAAGTGCAGCACCTCATCCCAGTGTGGCACTTGCAGCTTGTAGAGATCCTTATTGGTGTCAGGGTGAAACTCAATAGGATCATTGTGCTGCACTGCACGCACCGCACGTCCCGTGCGCAGGTCGATGCCCACACCCACCGCACCTTGGTGCAGATTAGCCTTGCCATCAGAGGCCGCCGTCGATAAGCGCATCATGCACATCACGGGAAAGCCCTGAAAAACAATCACACGGGTATCAGGCACACCCTCGTAGCTGTAGCCCTCAAAGCACGGATCAAAGTGAATGAGATCCTCAATCAGGGCGAAGTCAGGCTTGCCACCTAAGGAGAACAAGCCTGCCAGAATATTGGAGACGTGGCGACGCAGGTCATGGATGTTAATGACCTGTCCTGAGGCCTTGATAAAGTGCTTATCCTTACGGCCCGTAATCACCAAGATGCCCTTACCACCAGAGCCTTGGGCTGGTTTGATACAAAACTCCGTGCGATCGCCAATGATCGACACAATGTTTTGTGCTTCCACCTGATTGTGCACTGCACCCACGAGGTTCGGGACATTGACGTGGTGTTGCAGGGCAATCTTTTTGGTGAGGAGCTTGTTATCTACCAACGGATACAGCTTGCGCTTGTTGTAGCGGCCAATGTAGTTCACATTGCGCTGATTCATACCCATGATGCCCATTTTCATGAGCAAAAAAGGGCTGGTATAGCGCGTCAACCAAGAGGAGAGCAGAGCCATGATCCCTCCTTACTTTTGAGCCTTGTGCTGCTGTGGTTTCTCTGGCGCTTTACCGTCAGCAGTGCTTGGCGCCGTATCAGTATCCTTGGCAGAGGCAGTGGCGCCTTCTGTGGTCTCATCGCTACTGCGATCGTTACTGCGGGGCGCGGTGTTCTCCTGATCAAAGGCACGTGGATTAGCCTTGAGCTCACCTAACTCCCTCTTTAAGCGCACGTACTCATGCTCCTGCTCATCGCCATTGAGCGTGCCGTTAATCTGATCGACTAATGGCTTAAAGCGCTTGAGCTCGCTTAAGCGGAAGCCCGTGTAGTTACCTAAGATCAGCACAATGGCTAAGATCACCAACTGCAGACCTAAGAAGTTAAAGGTCAGGTGCTGAATCACGGCGCTGTCCATGGCAATGAAAGCGCACACCGCCACAAAGAGCGAGCCGCCACCTTGCTTTAAGACTTCCTTATAGCCCTCTTCTTCCCAGAGAATAGACATTCTCTCAATCGTCCACGAGAGAATGATCATTGGGAAGAATGTGACCTTAATACCCTCGGTGAGGCCAATCTTGTAGGTGATCAGCGAAATACTGCCAATAATGGCGATCACCACAATGATCACCGCTGAGATTCTGGCTACCAGCAGCAGGTTTAAGTGCGACAGCCACGACCTGACGATCAGGCCAATACAGACAATGGAGACAAAGCCGATCAGACCTACCAATAAGGAGGTCTGTAAGAAGGCCATGGCGATTAACACTGGCATGAAGGTACCAGAGGTCTTAATGCCAATGATGATACGCAAGAAGACCACAATGAGCACGCCAATAGGCAAGAGCAAGATACCCTTAAAGAGCGATTGCTCCTCAAGTGGCAGGGCCTCAATGGATAAGGACACCACATCGTTGCCTTGGGCTTTTTCGGTCATGACCTTGAGCACACCGGCCTGCGCTACAGGCACCGAGGTGCGGATAATCGAGAACGATAAGCGGGCATTACGGCCACCTTGCACGTCAAGTAAGGAGCCACCATTGCTATTCCAGATGAGCTGGTTTTCTTTAATGCCCGAGGCACCACTAAAAGGATCAAAGATCTCGTAGTGCGTGCCCTCAAAGACAGCAATGCGCTGCGTCAGAGTACGGTTACGACGGCCATCCTCTAAGTCGAGCACGTGGACAATACGGGCTGGGATCTTGGCGTAGTGCAGGATGTTGACGATGAGCTCGGCACGGGAGTACTGCTGTAAGAGCAGAGTACGAATCTCACTTTGGCGCTCTAACTCGGAGATCACCTGTACCGTAAAGGAGAAAGGATTACTCGAGCGCTCACGAGCCTTAGAGGTAATCTCACCAATGGCGGTAGCGTAAGGCTCCGTGATCACCACCTCAGGGATGGCAGGCACAATCATCGCCGAGCGGGTGGCGTTGGCATCTTGCAGGAACTCACCACGGTAGTAGAGCGTTTGTAAGCCTACAGGATTGCGCTTCGTCCACTCGACATAGGAGATGTGATCCTTTTGGATATAGGTGGAGCCATAGCCGATGCTGGCGGTGGTTTGGCTGAGCTGGAAGAAGCCAGGTTGCTCGTCAGGGATGACCAGATCGACGGTGGCAGGGGCACTGCCTTGTGGTTCAAATTCGACCTTGGCCTCTACCTGCCAAACGGTGCGTTGCTCTCCTGGAAGAAAGGGGATTTCAAAAGTAACGTGCTGATAGGCCATCAACAAAATGCCGGTGACAAAAAGGATGGCCGTCACCACATAGAAAACACCACGAGAAACCATGGGCTTATTCTCTTTGGGGAGGTTGCAAATAAGACAAAATTAGTGGTGGCTTGGCGCTACACTGCCACCTACGCTCGCTCGCTAAGCGCCGCTAGGGAAGGAGTAAACTCATAACTGACGGAAGCAGGGATGGGTGATGGCAACTCTTGCCTAAGATGAATGGTACAGGTGAACCTGAGCCTATCTTAAGCAGGGGCACCATGATTACCCGAATTACGTCAGCTATGAAGTCAGTTGTTCCTTGGGGTTGCAGCTTAGCTGCGCGGGAGTGAGCCGGAGTGAGCTGGAGTGAGTAGGGAAATCGGGAGAAGCACCACTTACCACTTAAAAAGCAGCACCGCGCACCTCCTCAGTATCATCAGTAGTAGGAGCGGCGCTGGTCGGGAATCGGGCTAACAGCTACTGTTACTTCTTTGCCGCATCGTCAGCTTTGCTGGCGGTGTCGGTCTCGGCAGCATCCTTAGAGTCGGACTTTGCCTCGTCCTTAGCGGCGGCATCCTTGTCAGCTGCTTTGTCAGCATTCTTGTCTTGAGCAGCAGCATTGGCTTTGGCCTGCTCCTGACGTGGCTTTTTATCATTAGCCTCATCTTGACGCTGATTGCGTACTGCTGGCAGCGCGTTTTCTGAGTTTGGTCCTAAGTTATCGCCATACTCCTGTGATGGGAAGGCAACCTGACCGGCCATCGACTCGCGCTTGGCCTTGTACTCCGCGTTAGGGTCGTTACCCTCTTTCATGGCCTTTTCATAGTCGTCGCCATTTAAGACCAAGAAGGTGTCCTTATTGCGCCCTTGGATGTGGTCACGCGAGACATCCACCACCGCGATATCCTGAATCATGGTGCGGCCAATCAGCACCGGATACTGCATGTGCGAGCGGTCAGTTAAGGTAAATTCCGTCTGTGCCGAGTAGTCACCCACCTTGATATTTAAGGCAACCACCACGCGCTCGATGCTCTTTTGGCTGGAAGATTGGCGAATAATCGAGGTGCGGACAAAAGGAGCCTCGACCTCAATATTGTGGTCGTTAGCCTCAATGGTAAAGCGATACCAGCGCTTGCCATTGCGCTCAAATTCCGTGATGTTGCGCGCCGAAATCGAGGACACCGCCGCACCCGTATCAATACGAGAATCAAAGGTCGCATCAGCTTCCTTGATGTAGATGTACTCGTCCTCGCCTAAGTAGATCTTGCCATCAGGAGTTTGCAGATCGTAGTTACGCAGTGGCTTGACCTCAGTACGATCGTTAGCACCTAAGAGCAGGTTGTTGTCGTAGAGGTTGTCCAAGAGCGACTGGTTTTGGCGGCGCAGCGCCTTGAGCTCATTTAAGAGGTTGCGGCGAAACTCGTCATTTTCCTTCCGTTGGGCTACCAGTTCCGCACTCAGGCGGCCTAAGGTCGCGCGCTGGGAGCTTAACTCTTCATTAATGCTCTGGATTTGCCCCTGCATTTGCAGCAGATGCTCGTTAGTGGCTTTGCTCAAGGTGGCAACATTCTCCTGTGCTGGGGATAAAGGTTTTTCGTCCTCAGGCGCAGCTAGCGTCACGCTGCTAAACAGGGCTCCTAAGGTGAGCACGCCTAAAGTCTGTGTCCACCGTGAAAGAGGTCTTAGCCATAACGACAAAAGCTTGAAGTTACGAGCAGAGCCCGTAGTCGCAGGTGCGTGTAAGTTAAGCGCTGGAGAATGCTGAGGCATAGTTTGTTCAGTGTTCCTATTTCAGGAAAGGGGAAAGCACAAGAGAGCAACACCCTCTCAAGGTCGGTAGCTTAGGGACTAAGCTGCCTGCGTGCACCTACAGTCATAAAGCAAACAAGTATAAGACTTTTTACCCCCGAAAGGAGAGGCCTGTTTGCCCTTTTGCTGTGCGTGCATACCACCCTCATATAGAGCTCATGGGGCAAAGCACGATAAGAGGCGGTAAGAGGCGCAGCTTTGCGTGTCTGGTGTTCTCTATTTAAGCAAAAGTGGGGCGCAAAGTGTGCGCTGGTGCACACTTTTGTGTAGGGGCAGAGGGGTGGTGGTACAATGCACCCGCGCTGCGCAGCGGCTATCTGTCTGGTTTCAAGCCGATAGCGTCTCTGCGTAGAGAGGGCGGAGGGTAACAGCCCAGCCGCAGTAGTGTTTGGTTGCTAAAGAGACGACAGGTAGCAGTAGCCATGGTTGCGTTGCGTCCTGTCTTACTTTTTCATGAATTTCTTAGACACCTTTTCCCAGATGAGCGTGCTGTTCATTCTGGTGATTATTGGCTTTACGTGCCACAAGTTGAAGATGATGGGCGAGAACTTAGATCGCTCATTGTCGGTGCTGATCATTAACGTGACGGCGCCGAGCATTATTCTCTCCTCGGTGATGGGCGACACGCTGCCAGCGCGTGAGGAGATCTTGCCGGTACTGTTAATTGGTACTTTGACGCTGCTTATCATGCTGGTGTGCGGCTGCATCTTTGCGCGCCTTCTGCACTCGCAGCAAGAGGGTATCTACCGCTTCATGTTTGCCTTTGGCAACATCAACTTTATCGGCATTCCGGTAGTCGCCGCCCTCTTTGGCAGTCAGGCTATCTTCTACATTTCGGTGCTTACCATTCCTTTCAATCTCTTGGTGTTCCTCTTAGGTCAGCTCTTCATTTCCAGCTGTAAAAAGGAGCCAGATCCTGATACGGCGCCAGAGCTGCCACCAGAGGTGCTGAAGAAGCCAAAGCGTCGCATTCGCCTCAATTGGCGCATGATCTTATCACCAGCGTTATGCTCGACCTACATTGTGATTGCGCTGGTGTACTTCCAGATTAAGACGCCAAGCTTAGTTGGTCAGGCTTTCTCGCTGGTAGGTCAGATGACCATTCCGGCCTCGCTCTTGGTGATTGGCTCGACCTTAGCGGAGATCAAGATCTTAGAGATGCTTGGTTCGTGGCGTATTTACGTGATGTGCGCCTTGAAGCTGTTGGGTGTGCCATGCTTAATCTACGGCCTGTATAGCTTGAGCCCATTTGATCACCGTTACACTGATGTGCTGGTGATTTTAGCGGCGATGCCAGTGGCTTCCTATGGCACCATGATCTGCCTCAAAGAGGGCATTGATCCTAAGGTGATGTCGCAGGGTACCTTTATGAGCACGCTGCTGTCGGTGGTAACGATTCCGTTACTGGCCCTTATTCTATAAGGCGGAGCTTAGAGCTGTCTTAGGTGGCAGCAGCAAGGCAAAGAGGGGATGTGTGGTGAGAGCTGCACATCCCTTTTTCATGCTCCTTGGTGGCGTGAAGAGACCAGCTCAGTTGGTGCTGTTAGGTTGGGCTTAGGACTGAGGTTGGGCTGGAGCTTACTTTTAGATAGAGCACCGTCAGGGGGCTTTGGCGGGATGTTGCGTTGCTGTAACCTCTGGGCTTTTGTGGTTAAGGCGGTGAGGTGCACATGGTGGTAGTGGTAGTGGTAGTGATAAAGTTCAAAAGTATTTACCGAGCCCCACCGATCTGCGATCTACTTGGAAGATCACTATTAGATGGCTTGTATTAGCGGTTTATCGTGAGGGTCTCAAGCGCTGCTTGGTGGTAAATACTTTTAAACTCCATTAGTAGGGTGATGCGCAGACGGCAGGTGAGCAGAGGCTTTTAGCCGCACCAAGCGCAAGAGAGTGGGATAAAGCATACCCGCGAACTTAAACCACCAATAGCAGCCAAGTTCTCTGGGTGATGCCGCTGCAAGTGGCTGCTATCCCGCCTTTAAGCAGGATTTGAGTGTCTACCACCCTGAGGACTGCTGTGAGGTCACTCTGTGGTGTAGCGTCCGACCTGCGGTTCGTGGTTAGGAGGGGCTAAAAGCCCAGCGTGGCTGGCTGTACCCAGCAAGCTGTGCCCAGTGTGGGGGCTCTCTGATTGATAGCAGCATACCCTTAGCCTCACCTCTCTACTGAGGAGTAGGGCTTCCCTGAGGTGTATGGCTTGGTTCGCAATGACTGTAGGTGGCGGCAGAGGCCTAAAGCACCATCTAAAGAGCCTTACTCAAGATAAGCCGCTGGCTGCTCATGCCACGCACTGCACTGCGTGCCTCTCCTTACCCCTGTTGGCTAACCTCCTTTGCCGCAAAAGGCGGTAACAGTACAAGGTGTTAACTGCTTTGCTCCTCAGCGCTCTTGGCTTTTTACCGACATCGTGTTGGTTTGCCACCAACTTTGTTGGTTTGTCAGCAACTCTGCCTACGCTTGCTCCGCCGCCTTTGCTGGACGTATCCGTCCTCATTTCCCGCCGAAAGGTGACCCGCGCCCCCTCTACACCCTGAACCGCCAGCCTTTTACAGGCGCCCGCGCTCGCCGCCATTCCACCCTCAGCACACCAGAGCAAAATAGTTGATAAAACCACCCATATTAAGCCGCAGCTGAGCCAGCAAAGCGCAATACATTAGATAAATCCCCATAAAGCCCATTGAGCTTACATATAAATTCAAGAAGTGCCGCAACCGGCTTTTTGCCAAAAGCTGCGGCGCAAGGCCTTACTGCTAGCAAGTGAGGTCAATCTAGTGTATAAAGGTCTTTTGCCTTGCTCTCTATATCCTATGGCCCTTAGCCAGTTTATGGGATGTATTGAAAGTAAGCCCCCGTGGCAGCGGCAATGCAGAGTAGTTTTTCTTTTGCGCAAAGTCGCCAAATTGAAACTACACGGCGCGCGCCCCGTCAAGAGCGTAGCTGAAAATCGACTGACAGCTAAAAGTTTAATTTTCGCTAACGTTTTAGGGGGTGAGGTAAATGGCTTAACCATGCCATCTTAGCTTGTTTTCGCGAAAATTAGCGACTTGGTGGCGAAAAATATCTGACGGCGGGTCATGTTGATCGGTTGAATATCGGTTAATATATAGACAAGAGGAGAAGGTTTATTTCTGCTCTGCCGCATGATATTTGAGGGTAAATCCCGCTACCTAGAGCTGAGGTTTGAGGAATACTCAAAAGGCCTCAGCCTCGGACTCAGGTCAGATGCCTGCGTTAGGGAAGATCCTAAGGTCATGCTGTAAGACTTAAGAGCAAAGGCTTTGCACTATGGCCGTCTTGCCGAATGCGGCATAAAGCTCGGTTAGTGGAGCTTGAGATTTACCTTTTCTTTTAGGAGGAAGCCGCGCTTTGAGGCGTGGTGGATTCCAAAGGGCAGTGCACATGGCTCACGCACCACCTTCTGAATCGTTACAGGGCAAAACGCACCTACCTGTAATAACCGAGCCTATATGTGCTGTAATTTAGCCACGGTGCAGCGCTAGGTTACAGCTTCTAACAGCCTATTTTCACTAAGCGTAACGCTCTTAGCACTGCAGGCCATACGTCGTCGGAGCAGAGCTTTTTGTGTTTAGAGAAAAGTGGGGACGGGAGAGATGTGTTTAGCCCTCGGCGAGGAGGGAGAGGGAAGCGCGCAGGCAGTAGCCGTGGCTGCGCTGGGCGTGAAACGACGTATGCCTGTAGTGGTAAGAGAAGTGGTCCCATTGAAGAGAAACGATCTGGGGCGTGACGGGATGTGCTTTGGCGCGGGGAAGTGTAAGAGTACGTTTATCAGGGCTGCAGCGCTGTGCATGTGAGTGCGCGCGTGCTGGGCTCAGCTTAGTCGTGCCTGCTGTGTGCAACTAAGCCAAGAGCGTTACCACCTCTGCGGTAAGGGTCTAAAGGTTAGCCTGTGTTTGCTTGCAAGCAGGCAGGTGGCACGTGTTTATTGTTCCTGATAAATAAGCTGTTTCTGCTGTACGCCTCTACATGATAGCCACCACCCTGCAGCTTGAGATGCACTGGGGGCACGCTCAGCTTTAAGGATAGCGCCTTACCCTTGAGTGGTAGGCTTAAGTAGAGCCACTCTCAGGTAAACGCCGTATCTTAGCGGTTGGGGAAAAATCAGCCTCAACTCCGCGACGTCAGCTATCAAGCAGGGGGAACCATGTGCTGGCGGTTGGCGTGATCAACCTTGGAGTAGTGTTGGTGCCATTATCCACCACACGCAGAGGAGAGGTGATCCCAAAATACCCAAGACCATAAGAGTGGTAGTGGCGCATCTTACTCTCGAGGCATAGCGCCGCGCCGAGCGGCCTTGTTAGGAGCCTCTGTGCAGGCTGTGCTTACCATCAAGAGCAGAGTACGTTTCTCTCTATCTGCTCTCATGGCCACCATGGTGGCCACCACTATGGCCATTAGCAGGAGCTCTGTGCGTCGCGGCAGCCTTACTGGCTACCTGAGCGCTTTACTGTTGTGCCGCAGGCGTATCGTAGAGACTGCTGTGCGTATACAGCGCTCTGAGCACCATGCCGAGGATCTTTAAACGCGAGTTGTTCTGATTCTCCGGCAGGTTGTAGCGCAGCACATTGTCACGGGTGATACGATACTCGCCATGCTTGCTCTTTTGCACCAAGGAAATGATGTACTCGTTGTACACCTTATGGTGGTTGGCAAACTCAAGGCTCGCACCCTTGTCATCACCACGGATCTTGAGCACACCCAAGAGCGAAGCCATGCGCTTTAAACGCGACAGCGCAAAGAGGTTCTCGGTCTCTACAGGCAGCGAGCCAAAGCGGTCAATAAGCTCAATCTTGAGGTCATCAAACTCGTCTAAGGTGTTGCACGAGGCAATGCGCTTGTACATCGACAGACGCGTATTCACGTCATGGATGTAGTCCGCAGGCAGCAGCGCACTTAAGTGCATGTCCACCTCGCATTCATTGAGGCTGATCTCACTTAACGATGGCTCATGGCCCTCCTTTAAGGCCTTTACCGCCGCATTGAGCATGTCCATGTACAGCGCAAAGCCCACCGATTCGATCTGACCAGACTGCTCCTCACCTAAGAGCTCACCCGCACCACGAATCTCGAGGTCATGGGAGGCCAGCACAAAGCCCGCACCCAGCTCATCGATGCTGGCAATCGCCTCTAAGCGGCGCTTGGCATCGACTCCTAAAGCCGCCCGTGGTGGCGTAAAGAAGTAGGCGTAAGCCTGATGGTGCGAGCGACCAACACGACCACGAATCTGGTGCAATTGCGCCAAGCCCAGTAAGTCCGCGCGGTCAATGATAATGGTGTTGGCCGTTGGGATATCAAGGCCATTTTCAATAATGGTCGAGCACAGCAGCACGTTAAAGCGCTGGTGATAGAAATCCTGCATCACATGCTGCAGCATGCGCTCATCCATCTGGCCGTGGGCAATCTCAATTTTGGCCTCAGGTACCAACTTGGCGAGGTTTTCGGCCTTAATGTTCATGGTCGCCACATCGTTGTGCAGGTAGTACACCTGACCACCACGACGCAGTTCACGCAAAATAGCCTCGCGACAGAGCTGATCGTTATCCTCATGGATAAAGGTCTTTACCGCTAAGCGGTGCTCTGGTGGCGTGGCAATAATAGACAGCTCGCGCATGCCCTCCATGGCCATGTTGAGAGTACGCGGAATAGGCGTCGCCGTTAAGGTTAAGAGGTCGACCTCCGCGCGTAAGGCCTTTAAGGCTTCCTTTTGCCGTACACCAAAGCGGTGCTCCTCATCGATAATGAGCAGGCCTAAGTCCTTAAACTTAATGCGGCTGGAGAGCAGGCGGTGCGTACCAATGATGATATCGATCTCGCCTCGAGCCAGCTTGTTAATGGTATCCGTCTGCTCCTTACTCGAGCGGAAACGGCTTAGCATGTCCACATTAATGGCCGTGGTCGCAAAGCGCTCCTTAAAGTTCTGGAAGTGCTGCTCAGCCAAAATGGTGGTTGGGGCTAACACCGCTACTTGCTTGCCGTTGCTGGCAGCAACAAAGGCCGCACGTAAGGCCACTTCGGTCTTACCAAAGCCCACATCACCGCAAATGAGGCGATCCATGGCCACCGGACGGGCCATATCCGCTAAGGTCTGCTCAATGGCCTTGCGCTGATCCTCGGTCTCCTCATAAGGGAAAGCGGAGACAAACTCATCTAAGGCGTGCTCATCAATGTGGAAAGCAAAGCCGCGCTTCAGCTCACGCTGGGCATAAATGTCGAGAAGCTCAGCAGCCACATCACGTACCTTTTGGGCCGCCTTGTTCTTCTTTTTGGACCACGTGTCGGTGCCTAATTTGGACAGCTGCGGATTGGATTCACCAGAGTAACGCGCGACCTTGTTTAAGGAGGTAATCGGAATGGAGAGCATGTCACCATTTTGGTACTCAATGGTGAGGTACTCGCCTTTGATGCCGTTAATGACCTCAGTCTTGAGGCCACGGTACTTACCGATACCGTGATCGATGTGCACCACAATCTGCCCTTCTTGCAGCTGGGCCAGATTCTTAATAATGGTGTCCTGATCGAGCTGCTGACGGCGCTTATTACCTTGACGCTGCCTTACGAGCTTAAAGCCTAAGAGTTCAGTCTCGGTGATAAATGCCAGTGGCGTGCTGAGCTTAAGTGGCGCCCACTTGATGCGGACATTGCCCTCTTGCGCATTAGCCTCAGCTTCAGCGGCAGAGGCTGCTGCCTCGGTGGTGACTGCAAGCAGATCCTCCTCTAACGCGTTTTGGCCCTCAGCATGGGCAATTTCGCTGTCTGCTGCCGCAGCTGCAAGCTCAGGGTCTGCGCCCTCGTTACTGGCAGCGTCAGCTGCATTGTCCGCAAAGACTGCCTGCGCAAGGCGCAGCGTGCTAGCTGAGACCTGCGTTTGCTTGCTGATGCTGCTATCCCAGATGACACCCTGATCAAAAGGTGCAATGGTCAGCATGAAAGGGGCATCAGAAGCTAAAAAGTCATCAATGCTGGAGGCTGGCTGTAAGCCAACGCTCTTGATGAGCTCTTGGGGTAAGAGATCGCGGACGTTTTGACGGCGGCCCTCACTCATGGCGGAGATCAGAATACGGCCATGGCGCTTGCCACAGAACTCCTGCACAAAGTCGATGAGCTTTTGGGCACTGTTTTGCTGGCGGTGGTCTAAAGCGATGTCCGGTACCGCCACGCATGGGGCTTGATAGTGCAGACGTGTGCCCATCTCCTCAAGGGTTAGGGAGTCACTCTTTAAGAAGAGGCGGTCACGCTTGTGGAGAGAGGTAAAGAACTCATCAGGGCTTAAGAAGACCTCATAGACCGGCAGCGCAGGGTGGTCGATATTGCCGACAAATAGTTGATGACGGTTGTGCAGCTCTTGGTCGTAGGTGTTAAGGGTATTGCGGATGTCACCTACGAGGATAAATTGCGTCTTGGGATTGAGGTACTCAAAGAAGGTGTTAGTGTGGGCAAAAAAGAGCGGCAGGTAGTACTCGATACCTGCGGGGATGCTGCCTTTGGATACCGCTTGGTAAATGACGTGACTTTGGAAATGCTGGTTGGCAAAGGCGTCACGGTAGCGGCTGCGGAAAATGGAGATACTGTCCTCATCTAGAGGAAACTCATTGGCTGGCAGGAGCTTAATCTCGTCAATCTTTTGCTGCGAGCGCTGGCTTTGCACGTCAAAGTAGGCAATGGTGTCTACCTCGTCGTCAAAGAAGTCGATACGCAGTGGCTGGGTGCAGCCCATAGGGAAGATATCGAGAATGGAGCCACGAATGGCAAACTCGCCGTGATCTAACACCTGCTCCACTTGCAAATAGCCATGCGCCGTAAAGGTCGCACGCAAGGAATCAAGATCGCAGCGGTCACCAACTTTGAGGACAAAGGAGTTTTGGCTGATGTACTCTATAGGTGGCAGGCGCTGCATCACGGCATTGATCGAGGTAATGACAATGCCGCCATGCATGGCAGGCGCAAGAGAGAGGAACTCTAAGCGCGAGGAGATAATATCCTGATGCGGCGAGAGCACATCGTAAGGTAAGGTCTCGTAGTCATGAAATACCATGATGCGCTCTTGCGGGCAGAGATAGCGCAGCTCTTGCTCAAGGCGCGCCGCTTCATTGCTGTCAGCACAGATGACTACCACGGTGTTGGGGCTTTGGCTCTTATGGACAGCAATTTCTAAGGACAGTGCACTGCCAAAGAGGTTGCCCACCACCTTGCCTTGAGGGCTGATGTTACTGAGAAGCAATTCAGAACGTTGCATGAAAACTCCTAACAGAAGGTCATAGTGGGCAAAGAGAGTGGTGAGAGTGGTAAGAGCGGTGAGAGTGAGCAGAGCGCTCAGTGGTAAGAGCGCGGTGTGCACCCTACCAAAAGTGTTACCCCTTAAGGCGCCAGCGCCGCTTAGCCTCTCGCCCTGAGGCTAAAAGCGGGGGAGTGACGTCAGTGGCGTCAGTGGCGTAAGTGGCGCCCTGTGGCGTCAGGTGCCGTCTATGACGCCTTAGGCGTTGTGACGCCATGAGTGACGCAAAGAGCGCCTGTCTTTAGGCAGGTTTACGGGCAAACAAGCCGACCTTAGTGGCGGTGGTAACACTTTAGGTGTAAGCCTTGAGTTGACGCAGGTGCATAGTTGGCTGGGCATGCAGCTTGGAACTTACTGGCCACCATCGAGGAGCGCGATTACACTAAGGCAGCGGCTGCGCCTTTTCAGACCAAGGTAGCACAAGACTGAGATGCTCTGGCACTCAGGTACCGAGAGCCTCAGGTGCCGAGGTACTAAGGAGCCACGGCGTACATGCGGGCTCGTTTGTAGGGCTCAAATTATAGGTGCTTTTTTCTGTGCTTGCAGCATGATTTGCCATTGAGGCGTGTTATCACCACTGGTGGCGATAAGCTATTGCTGGCTTTAACATCGCCATAAAGGGGCCGGATTGTAGCACGCGCTGGCGCGCTATAGCCCACTGTGTGGGCTATTTTCGTAGGCACTAAGGCAAATGGGCATATTGTTGGCACAATCAGATGCGCCTTGAGGATACGACTTGCTGGCATGGCGTGTTGCTGCCGCTGGTTTTGCCACAGAGGGCAACCCCGCAAAATAGCACAGCCCCAAGCAGTCAGAGTTGTCTCACATGGTTTGGGCCCTTGCCTCACGGGGCTTAAGTTGGTACACATTGAGGCGGCAGGGGGGGGCATGGAGCGTGAGTCACGCACGCACCACAATGCTTGCTGTTACCTGCATTGCCCCCAAGAGAGGTAACGGTGCGGAGTGCTCCTTAGCTTAGCTTTGCTTAGTTATTACATGGGGGCAGACCCGCGAGCACGGCGGCACTTGTTTTGCGCGTATTATGATCTGCAAGCTGGAATCAGCCCGCTATCGCGTTGCTTGCTTGCTTGCTTTGCTGCAAGAGCCACTTTTAGCTGCGAAAGTGGCGCAAAAAGGTTAGGACAGGAGCCTTTACAGGAGCCTTAGATGAAGATTTCTCTGCGCAGTTACTGTTATCTGCTGCTTTGGTTTGGCCTGATCTTATTGTGCTCAGAGCTCATGCCTTACTTTGCCAACGACTGTCGCTACATGCTCATCCAAGGCACCCATGAGCTGGTGGGCTCGTACAGCGATATCGTGGTATCGCAATATCAGCATTACTTTGCGTGGGGTGGACGCACAGTAGCGCATGTGATTGCCCAGATCCTGTTGTATTGGGGTAAGCCTGTATCAGCAGTGGCGCAGGGCTTTTGCTATGTGGTGCTGATCCTCTTTATCTACTACAACGCCTACGGCATTAAACCAACGTTGCGCCTGCGCTTTATGCCGATCTTTGTCATCAGCGCGCTGCTGTTTTTACAGCTGCGAGTCTTTGGTGAGGTGGTGCTCAACATTGTGAGCTCCGCCAACTACATGTACACCACGACCATTATGCTGATGTTTATCCTGCCTTACCGCATTTCCTTTGCCCGTGAGGTGCAAGGCTCATGGTGGTGGCTGTGGCCGCTGATGCTCGTTTTAGGTGTACTTGCAGGCTGGACTAATGAGAACACCGCTGCCGCTGTGGCTACGGGGTTAGGCCTATACTTACTCTACAACCTCAAAGCGCGCCGCTTAAAGCTGTGGCAATGCTGGGGCTATGCAGGCTACTTATTGGGCTTTGCGCTGCTGATCTTTGCCCCTGGCAATAAGGCTCGCCTCGACTCCATGGAAGAGGGTGGCTTTGATTACTTTGCGCATACGGTGCACGCCATTTCGCTTTTTGGCGAGGCTCTGTTGCTGTGTGGGCTCTTGGTAGTGTGCGTGTGCTTTTTGGTGTGGAAAGTTAGAGAGCACTTTTTACAGTATGCCCGTCCTGACCGCTATTGGGGCAGCATGTGGTTTATCTACACGGGCCTGTTCTCGCTCTTTTTAATGATCTTTTCTCCTAACTTCCCAGCCCGCTCGGCCACGCCTTTTACCATCTTTACCATTGTCGGTATTGTGGGCTTAAGTGACGTGCTGATCTCCCGTGGCTATGAGGTGGTCTCCTGCCGTTGCAAGGTGCTGTTAAGCGTGAGTGCGGCTGTCATCATGACGGCGGCCATGATTAACTTGATTTATTGTGGCGTGGTGTTAAGCACTGATGACAAGGTACGCCAAGCACAGCTCTTTACGCAGCTGGAGCAGGGGCAAAAGGATATTGTCGTGAGCCCAATGCACGTCAACACCTACAAGTATGCCTTTGTGGCGGATGTGCGGGCTAATCCTGACTATTGGACGAACAAGATTGTCGCGAACTTCCTGCAGGTGAACTCGATTCGCCGCAGCTGCGACTATCCAACGCGGTCATGGCCACATGATGTGGTGTTCTTTAGTCGGGTGGTGACAGATGCCGAGTGCAACTTACAGCCAGAGCCAGAAATAAAGACGGTTGAGGATAAGCCGGAGACGGCTGGGACTGCTTCACAGCAGTAGTGGCTGTGAGGAGAGCAGCGAGAACACTGCTCTGGCGCTAACCATCTGCTGTGGTTCACCTCGCCATTAGCCATTGGCGCTAACACGCGGCAGACGCCGCGCGTAACCACAATTTCAAGTTTCCGGCCTCTCCCGCTTTTCCCACGCACAGCTCTCTTTGTACAATGAGCACAGCGTGGTGTAGTGAGGAGACGCATGGAAAACTTTGAATTTCACCGGCCGACCGCCTACTACTTTGGTGTAGGACGAGAAAACGAGGTCGGCGCCATTATCAAGGCCCTCAATAAGCACAAGATCCTTATTGTTTATGGGGGCCAATACTGCATTAGCTCGGGGCTTTTAGACCGTGTGCAGGCCTCGCTCCGTGAGGCGGGTGTGTCCTATGTGACCAAGGGGGGAGTTGTACCTAATCCGCGCGCAGACTTGGTGTACGACCTTATTGACTTAGGCCGTCAGGAGCAGGTGGACTTTGTGCTTGCCGTGGGTGGTGGCTCGGCCATTGACACGGCCAAGGCTACGGCGATGGGCATCGTCAACGAGGGGGACTTCTTTGACTTCTTTTTAAAGAGCCGCCAGCCTTTAGGCTGTTTAGGTATAGGCGTGGTGCTGACCATTCCTGCAGCTGGTTCTGAGGGCTCGTGCCGTGCGGTGATTCAAAAAGAGATCGAGGGTGATGTCTACAAGTGTGGCTTAGGCTGCCCTTACTTTGTGCCGACTTTTGCGGTCATGAATCCTGAGCTTACTAAGACGCTACCACAGTATCAGACGGCCTGTGGAGTGGTGGATATGATGGCGCATGTTATGGAGCGCTATTTTACGAACACGCCAGAGGTGTCGATTACCGATAGGCTGTGTGAGGCGGTCTTAAGCTCCATTGTGGAGACAGTACCGCTGGTGCTGCGAGAGCCTGATAACTACGAGGCGCGGGCTAATGTGATGTGGGCTGGCACCTTAGCGCACAATGACACCTGTGGAGTAGGGAGAGAGCAGGATTGGGCTACCCATGCCTTAGAGCACCAGTTATCGGCGCTTTATGATATTGCCCACGGGGCGGGCTTAGCGGTGCTGTTCCCAGCGTGGATGGAGTACACCATGCCTCACAATCCGCTGCGCTTTGCGCAGTTTGCGACGCGGGTATTTGGTGTAAACATGGACTTTGAGGAGCCAAAGCGCACGGCGAAGGCGGGCATCATGGCGCTGCGGCAGTTCTTTAAGGATATTGGCATGCCGCTGAACTTTGCGGATATCGGCGCCAAGGAGGAGGACATCCCGCAGATGCTGCGTTTGCTGGGAGTGGACGAGGTCAACACTATTGGGCACTTTGTGCCCTTAAATCGTGATGCGTGCGAGACTATCTACAAGATAGCGGCGCACTATCGTGAGTAGGCTAAGCTGGTGCTGACGGTGAAGGGGGAAGCTGCTTGAGAGTAGTGGTTGGGGCTAAATGCGCTTGTGTAGTCACGATTAGGGATTAGCATTTAGACAACACCCGCAAATGCTTGATCGCAGGGAGGTTTGTTGCGGCATTGATCGGCTACTTGATCTTGTAACGAGCCATGCAAAACTCATCACCAGAAAACCACCAGAAAGATGGCGACAACAAAGACCGCAAACCAAACTAAGCTCATTGCGTTTTCCTTGTGATGTAGAAAACCCCAGCAGCTACGTGCGTTGTTATGGACGTTAGTGGAGCGAGACTTTGCTGCAAGAGTTTTAGGGGGGAGTATGGCCCTGAACGCGAAAAGGGATCAGCACCATAACATTTCGGACTGTACAAATGGGGTACAAACAATCAGCCATAAGCTGACAAGACAGTTCACTGAGACGAAAGGGGTAAGAACCATGTATAGCATCAGAAACTTTATGCATGCCATTTGTACAGTCCGGCGGTATCAGCGCCGAGTGAGCTGATTAAGAGAGGGGAAGTGGCGCTCTGCTCTTTGCCGCAAAGGCTAAGCTCAGTGCAGCAGCTGTGGCTGCATGTGCAGCCACAGACTAATACAGCGCCAGAGTTAGCTCATGGCGCTGGCGGGATGGTCTACAGCACTGGCTACTGCGCATTGCTGCTTAAGGCGTACTTGCGGATGAAGTACGTTGGTGTGCACGACCATGCATGGCAGTAGCTGTTGATGATCGGGCTGCCGTAAGGCGAGAACTGCTTATTACGCGGATCAAAGAGCTCGTAGAAGCAATCAGCGCCATCAGCAATCATGGCCCCCCAGTACTCCTGCACTAAGCTCCATGCCTCTTGGGTTAAGCCAGTAACAAACAGCGCCTCGACGTAGTGGTGGTACATGTAAGGCGTCACCATGGAGACAATGCTGCTGTTACCAGCACGCCGTTCTTGCTCTAAGCGCTGCATCAGCTGACGGCTCTGCTCTACCGGCAGAACATGCGCTAACACCATCCATGCTTGCGAGGCATAGCTGATTTGCTTGTCAGCACCACTGACAAAGAAGCCCTGCTCAGTAGCAAAGAGCTTGGTCTGTGCTGCCGTGATGCAGCGTGCTAACAGCTCCTCGTAGTACTGCCTGTCCTCTGCTAAGCCCAAATGCGTACTGAGGACCAGAGCTTGCCGTAAAGCGTAAATGAAGATGGCTTGAGCACTTGCCTGCTTGTTGAGGTCGTCCTGCCAATCGATGAAGCACCACCAGTCATCGCTGTCAGCAACAAGGCCACTGTCATCTAAGCGGCGGGCGCAGATCTCAATCTGCTTCTTAGCCGTGGCATACAGCTCCTGTAATGTGGCCTCATCTCCCGTAGCCACAAAGTAATCATGCAAGCAGGAGACAAAAAACAGGGCATAATCAAAGAGGTAGGTATCATCTACCTGCACTTGCGGCTGAATAAAGAGGTTGGCTCCTACGCGTTGCTCATTTTGGGCGGCACCGGCAAAGAGGTAGAGGCAGCGAGCCACTAAGTCATTTTGCTTAAAGGTGTAGTAGTTGGCTAAGGCTTCTAAGCGCAGGTCACCAATCCACAGACGGCGATCACGCTTCGGGCCATCCTCAAATACGGACTGCATGCACTCAGCAAGGGTCTTGATTGCTACACGGTCTAAAGCGCTGATAGCTTCCGTGCTGAGGCCACTTACTTGTGACACTTGATTAAGCTGCTCTGTGGTTAAGCTTGAGCACGCGTTAGTAGGTGCCGAGCTGACTGTGGTAGCTGCAACCTCTTCAATGACGACCTGATACTTGGGCGAGGTGTCAAGCACAGTGAACTCAACATAGCGCCATGCATAGCGTCGTGGCAGGGTAATAGTGGCAGGCAGGACATCTACGTGTAAGAACTCCTCTTGAATCCATGAGGAGCTGATTTTGCCCGTGTAGCTGGCAGAGTCGATACCCAGCTCACATAAGCGCTCGCCTAACTTAATACGCAGGTGCAAAGGCGCGTCTGCGGGGCTGCCGACGCTGCGCACCTTAAAGTTCAGCTGACCTACGCAGTGGTCTTTAAAGTCCAGCACCAGCTTGCTGCCTTGAGACAGGGGCTCACTGGCACTAAAAGGACGTTGGGCGGTAGCGACGTAATCGCCTTGCGTTGCCGAGAAGGCGTAATCAATGGCGGTAGTGGCAGGCACCTCTGTGTGGTAGAGCTGAGGTTGAAGCTGTTCAGCTTTGGCTAAGAAGTGAGGATTCACCTCCATCTTGAAGTTAGCCAAGCTGTTAGAGAGTTTTTTGTTGCTCATGGTAGATAACGGCAGAGATTGGCGGCAGTAAGCATTAAGCAGTAGTGTGTATGAGCAGTCACCTCAAGCAAGGCAGTAAGGCAGTAGGCTGCACTGCGTGCTATGGCGTTGCTCATGATGAGGCGACTGTACGGGCACAGAATGAAGGCCGTTATGGGGCATCTCCGCTCAAGAGCCTGCAATCGTAGCTTAAGTGTCTCTTGCTGGATTGCTTGCTGTATGGCGCCACGTTCTGTGGTGTGCCTTACTTTGCTTGCTGCCTGATCTTAATCTTATGGAGGCAAGACTGGACAAGTAAGCGGATAGGGCAGGATGTAGTGTAGCTTGGGCTTTCTTGCCTCATCTTGCCCTGCTTTGCCTGTAGGTGGTACTGAGAGGCTATGCCTACGCAAGCTTAGCTCTTGTCAGTGCTGGCACTGACAGCGGCCTCAGGCGTCGCCGTGGCAGCGGTGGTTGCTGGAGCAGCTGCGGTATCTGAAGTCTCCGCTTGCTGCGCCTGCTCTGCACTGTGCTGCCGTGCTAAGAGCTCCGCCTTGATTTGTGGGAAGATCTTATCTAAGCGGTAGAAGCTCATGGTGATGATAGAGAGGATCATCAGGGCCATTGGCACAAAGATGTACATCCATGTAATGGCGCTCATGGCCTCTGGGCTTTGGGTAGTGGCGTTGGCATCATAACCACTCATGGAAAGCAGTAAGCCACTTAAGCCACCAGCTAAGGCTTGAGCTACCTTACCGATAAAGCCATTGATGGCCGACAGCGAGCCTGCGGTATTAATACCGGTCTTCCACTCACCATAATCCACAGGATCAGCTTGCATCGAGAAGTAGATGCTCTCTTTGATACCGTGGCCAGCGGCCATGATGATCGCACCGACGATAATGATGGTGTGATTAACTCCGCCTAAGAAGATTATCAGCATGCCAATGATCTGCACCGTGCTGCTCAGCAAGTACAGATTGCGCTTGCCTGTACGAGCGGCTAAGAAAGGCACAGCAAAGTTAGCCAGCATTGGCACGATGGAGACAATGGTGGCCACTGTGATCGAGAGCTCGACCGACTGCACCACGAACTTGAAATAGTAGATCAGCGCGCCAATCTGGATAAAGAAGGCACCCCACATAAAGATGATGTTTAAGGCAAAGATCAGCCATGGGGTGTTGTGCATTAAAGAGCGCAGTGTCTCCTTAAGCGAGGCATTGTGGCTAACTGTGACTGGGCGCTCACGCACGCTAAAGAAGGTGATAAAGAAGAAAATGCAGGAGGCTACGCCAAAGAGCAGCATCAGGTAGCGAAAGCCTGTAACCTCATTGCCCTGACCAAAGAAGCCCACCAGCTTTAAGGCAAAGGCCGACACCACGGTGGCGCCTAAGAAAGCAAAGAACTTACGGGAGGTGGACAGCGCGGTACGCTCATTGGTGTCGTCACTTAAGGCTGGCAGAATGGATGCCATTGGAATGTTGACAATGGTGTACATGAAAGACAGGCCAATGTAGGTGACGTAAGCGTAGACCATTTGCCACGTGTGGTCGATGTCAGTAGGGATGGCAAAGCACAGATAGGCAAAGATGGCAAAAGGAATGGCACCAAAGAGGAAGTATGGACGGGACTGACCCCAGCGCGTGTGCGTGTGGTCAATGCAGTAACCAACTAAGAGGTCGGTAGCACCATCGATAAAGCGTGTCACTAAGAACATGATGCCGATTGCGGCGGCATCAAGCTTCATCACGTCGACGTAGTAATAGAGCAGGTACAGAGAGATGATCTGCCAAATAAGATTGCAGGCAAAGTCGGACACGCCATAACCGATGCGTTGTCGCCACAGAAGTAATGGGCTCATAGGGCAAGCTCCAAAAGGCTTACTCCTCGTCACTTAGAGCTGTAGGCATAAAGGAGAGGCAGCGGTGGCTGGTGCGATGCCTCAGCCACCCTGAGTCCTCCTCACACTTAAGACCACTGCGTTCTCCGGCGCTACTCCTGACGAGGATGTCACCACAAAAAGATCATAAGTAAGCAGGTGCCACAGTGCCGACATTTTGCCTGTGCTAATGGCTTATATGTCAGCTTGCTGTGGATTGCTGCCTAGTCTAATGTGGAAATAAAACTGCAAAAACGTGGTTTTTTGAGGGATTACACTGATCTTTTTTGACTTGTGAGCTAAAGTATGAAATACCTCACATAAATGAGAGCTCATACCGGAGAAGAGGAAGGAGTCGGGGTAAAGTCTGCTGTGGCGCAGTAGAGTCCTGCAAAGGCCAGAAAAAGCCAGCAAAGGCTGGTGTACAGCGTCTTTAGCGGCGTTGCGCCACCAGCGCGGAGTGGGATAGCAGAGCGTAGTGCTGGTGAGTATGACCTTCAAGAGAGCGCGTGGTTTTTTGTGGTTATGTCCGCTTTAAGGGCATTAAGCTCCTATTGCGCCACCGCTACTGCCATCGCCACTGCCATTGCTACTACCCTCACTACCATGAGCACTTCACCATCATGACCATTACCAGCGTCACCAGCGTCTTGGCGCTAAAGAAGCAGCAAGCAGCGCGCTGACCGATGTCTGACCAGTGTCGTGCTCAACACATCTGTTTGTTTGCACTTACTGCAAGAGGAGGCATCAAGATGCTCTTAGCGTCGCCATACCTGACACGGATTCGGGCGCAATTGCAGGCCATGAATGCCTCTGAGCAGATCTACGCGCGCTATTACCACGCCTGTTGTGAGCAGCAACAGTATCTGTCTGCCCTAAAAGCAGCAGCAGCAACGCCCAGCGCTTCGTCCTTAAGTGTTGCTGCGCATGAGGCTGCGGGCGTAACGGTCGCAGGGGTAAAAGCAGACCGTCTGCAAACGGGTGTAGTGGCCTATCAGCTACCTGAGGTGGAGCTGACACCTCAATTGCGGGCGCGGCTTAGTCATGATGAGCAACAGCCGCTACGGCGCTTTATTAACTCGCTGACCGTAAAGGAGCGCGATCTCATTGCAGCGGATAATATCCTGATCCGTGATCTCAATCCGCTGCCCGAGAACTTTAGTGAGGACATGTACTTTAGTCCGCAGGAGACGGCGGCTATTGTTCTCACCAAGCACAATCGCTTTACCCCTGTCTTTACGCACCGTCACTTGTTCTTTGAGCTTATCTACGTGCTCTCGGGTAGCTGCCAGCAGGTGATCATGGGGCAAGAGGTGAGCTTGCGCGAGGGCGACTTCTGCTGTGTGGCTCCGGATATATCGCATGCGATCGCGGTGTTCTCGGAGCAGTCGCTGATCATTAACATTCTGGTGCGGCGCTCGGCTTTTGAGCTGGTGCTTTTAGATCTGCTGCGTGGTGATAACCCCTTAGCGACCTTCTTCAACCAAGGTGTCTGCGACCGTATCATTACGCCATACATGCTGGTGCACACCAAAGAGACCAAAGAGGCCAAAGAGAGCTATGATGCCCACGCGCTTCAAGCGCCAACAGAGCAGGACATCGCAGGGAAGCACGCAGTGGCTATAGCAGGGGCAGAGGATGTGCCTGTGGCTATGGCGCGCTCTGATGCGGCACAGGAGCTGGAGTACCTTGTGCTGGCCATGTATGAGGAGAGCCAAGCGGGCCGCCCTTATGGGGACAAAAAGCTCAATGGCGAGCTCATGGTGCTCTTTAGCACGCTCTTGCAGTACTTTTCTGCCGACATTGTGTTACCGCAAACCACTGTCTCGGAGCAGAGCTTTGTCTGCGACATCTTGCACTACATGGAGGAGCACTACCAGCATGTGACGCTCAAAGAGCTGGCGGCGCACTTTAACCTCTGCGAGGCGTATCTCTCGCGCAAGATCAAGCAAGCCTGCCATAAGAGCTTTAGGGAGCTGCATCAGGATATGGTGTTCTGCAAGGTGCGTGAGCTCTTAGAGCAGTCGACCCTCAGTGTGCGCACCATTGCGCAATTGGTGGGCTTCAATAACGTCGAGCACTTTCACCGGCTGTTTCGTAAGCACTTTGGGATGACGTGTTTGGAGTATCGGCGTAAGTACAGTCATCCTGCGGCGGGGACAGCGGGAGCAGTGCCGTCGCTATTAGGGAGAGGTAAGTAGGGGCAAGAGGGATGTTGCTGTAGTTGTAGCTGTAGCTGCGCCGTGTGGCGTGTTGGCTATATGAGGAGGGATAGGAGGGGCAGGAGCATCCCGTGTGGTAGCAGTGGTATTGTGGAGAATAGGGATGGGACAGCGGGGGCTGTGCTGCGCTAGCGTGGTAGAGGAGGAGGAGGAGTCAAGCTGTGTTGCTCTGTGTTAGCGTGGTAGATGGGAGCTGCTGAGCGCTGCTTTGGTGGCAAATGGCAAGAGGGGCTGGCGCGTGGGGCGGGCGCTGCTTACGTAGCTCTCATACCGCGTTTTGCTGGTTTGTAAAATTAGTGTTAAATGTCTTTTGAGAAAATAGCAAGTACCCACAGGTGTTGCTGATTTTTCCTTATAGCGTTTAACAGTGAGATTAAAGAGCTACTGCTACTGTGTCGGTGGCAGTAAGCGGCGGCTGCTACGGCGAGCGCTGGCATTAAAAAAGCCACAGGGGAAAAACCACTGTGGCTTTGGTTATGACTAATCTCAGGTAGCAAGGCCGCTACAGATAAGCTGCTGTCAGCTCCTGTGTGGCTTGCTCCTTTAGATGTTGTTTCAGGTGTTAGGTTGGGATGTGTTGTAAGATGCTGGCCGATACCGCTTAAGGCAGATCGAAGACCTGCTTCATCAGTGGTTGCGCTCCGGTCTTTGGATCTAAATCCATCACCATTACGTCTTTCATGTACTCATTCCACCGATCAACCACAGCGCTTTGCGCTTGGTACTGCTCGGCGTATTTGACGCCTTTTTCGCACTCAAAGTAACCAAAGAGCTCGTTACCAACATTCCAGATGCTGTAGTTGCGGATACCGGCCTCTTTGAGCACTTGTACCATTTCTGGCCAGATCTCAGCATGGCGCTTTTGGTATTCTTCGAGCTTGCCCTCTAAAACGAGGGCTTTCCACGCAAACTTTTCTACGGCCATGAGTGACCTCCTCCTTTTTCCCGCATATTCCCGCAGAGCGCGGTGCACGGCGCGCCAGTATGTTGCGGCCCCTGCGAGGCCTTGGTGCGCTCAGTGCAATGCTTGCAGGGCGGTGCAGTGCTGTGTGATGCGGTGCACTGTTGTTCTTCTGTAAGACTGACGCTAACCCTGTAGCTGGGTAGCTGTCTCTTGGCTTCAGGCTACAAGGAACGCCCCTTACACCAAAGCCACGCGCCTGTTGCGGGCACGTGGCCTTAAGTGGCAGCGCTAACTTAGCAGCCGCATAGCGTAGCGTAAGTGTTAATGCACTTCTTGGCCGTAACGCTCGATCTCGATCTCTTTTAAGGTCTTGCCTTGTGTCTTTGGTGCCCAGATGGAGCCCACTAACCACGAGATCAGAGCGAAGCAGGTGATCAGCATGGCAGCGTAGCGGAAGCCTAAGGACTCCATGATGAGTGGTGCGCAGAAGACCCACACCGAGCAAATGATACGCGTAATGAAGAAGGTTAAGCCTTGAGCGGTAGCACGGTACTTGGTTGGGAACAGCTCCGAGCACCACAGCTGGTAGAATGCCTGTTGACCAGAGCCGTTGTTGATACCGGCAAAGATCACAAACATAAAGAGCATCCACGAAGCTAAGGACTCAGGTGGCAGAATCCACACGCTCCACGCGATAACGTAAATACCGCCAATGACAAAGTAGATGAGACGACGGCTGATACGATCACCAAACTTCATAAAGATGAAGTAGGTGCCGATGATCGACAGCACAAAGGAACCGACGGACATCACCTGCGACATGGTGTTGGAGAGCTTAGCCACATTCTCAAAGATGTATGGCATGAAGAAGCCCCAAGTGGAGGCGCAGAGATTCCACACCGAGTAGACGCAGATTAAGAAGATCACGGTCTTGAGGTTAATGGCGTTGCTTAAGAGCTCGCCATAGGTGAGCTTCTTGACCTTGCCTTCAGCGATTAAGCGCTTCTCTTCCTCTTGAGCCTTCTTCCAGTCGGTGGACTCAGGCATCTTTAAGCGCTGGTACCACACCCAAGCCGCCACTAAGATTAAGTGGGCAAAGACAATGCGGTTACCAATGAGGCCAAAGGTATTGAGGTAAGCGGACATCAAGAGCACAATCGCCGGTCCTAAAGCCCATGCAAATTGGGCCGAACCGCAGTGTTTTGCTCGATCCTTGGCCGGAGCTTGCTCAGCGATTAAAGTCCACGAAGCTACCACGTCAGCGCCCACGCCTAAACCGACAATGATGTAGCCGATGAGGAGCATTGGGAAGTTAAAGGCGAAGACGATCAAGAGCATACCGACGATGTAGACTAACAGATCGTAGGTATACACAAACTTACGGCCGTAGGCATCGCATAAGCGGCCACCGATTAAGGCGCCCACAGCAGCCGAGGCGGCGTTAGAAGATAAAGACGCCAGTAAGCCTAATTGCAGGCCGTCCATGCCTAAGTAGGCTTGCCACAGAGACAAGCCAGCGGCACCTGCCACAATGGAGCCAGCGTCGATATAGCTGGTCATGGCAGCGATAATAGTTTGCTTCCACGAGGAAGCGTTTTCCTGACTCATGGGTGATCCCCATACCTCTCACACCGAAAATAAGGTATGATTGAGGTTCTGTTATTAGTTCGAGCGGGAGAGATGCGTCTTCCGACGAATCTCCCGCTATTTGCGCGTAAGTTACGCTGTAGCGTGAGTTACGCTGTAGCGTGAGTTACGCTGTAGCAGTGAGTACTGCGCTCCCGTCACCTGTGGACTACATACTGAGCCATAGAAAAGCGGGGTGGTCTTTTCTGTAGCGTTAAGCGCACACAGCAGCGCACACAGCGTGGTTTTCCTGCCAGTACAGGCACAAAAAGAGCTGTAACGCTCTTTTCCTACCTTTGCTGTACTGTCCCTCCTCTGGCTCTTCTCTATCTTGATCTCGCTTACTGGGCTTAACTCACAAGAACTGACGGCCTTACCACAGAAAGGTTGGTATGTGCTGCCTGTTCCTGAGAGCTAAATAAGCTTGCCTGCCTACACCCAGCGCGAGCTGAGCCTGCGTTGTGAGCAACCTTGCATTCTGCGCGTGGTACATACAGCGCGCTGCGCTTGTTGAGGACTATCGCAGGCAAACTTACAAAGATGAGTTTGAGTTGGAGATGGTTGGGTTTTTAAGTAAGGGCATTAAGTAGCGAGCGCGTGTGCATGCTAGCGGAGCTTTGCTTTGCCCGTGCTCACCTGTAACGAACGCCCTTACCTTGCTACCTTGCTACCTTGCTGTAGCCGACGGGGAGCTGCGACCGCTCTTAGAGGTAAGGCTTTAACCAGTCGTGGCCTGGTACCTTCTCATCAGCGCAGAACTTCTCCCACACCGCACCGGCTGGTAAGTTCTTGCACTCTTCTAACAGCGCTAAGCGGCCGGTGTTGTTGCCCTCAGCTTCCATTGCTTGCAGCTTGGAGATTGGGGCTAATAAGGCGTTGAGTAAGCACTTGCGCACGCAACGAGCACCTAAAGCCGTAGCCGCAATGCGGTTGATCGAAGCGTCGAAGTAGTCAGTACCAATGTGGATGGTATCGGTAGCGTTGTTCCAGATGATCTCCTGCATCACGGCGTTGGTCTCGTCATCTTGTAAGGTGACGTGATCGGAGTCCCAACGCACTGGACGCGAGACGTGTAACATTACCTGCTTGCCAAAGGTAATGAAGGAGGACAGCTTGGCCGACACCACCTCAGTTGGGTGGAAGTGACCGCAGTCTAAGCAGATGATGCAGTTGTGACGGGTGGACTCGTACTCCATGTAGAACTCATGGGAACCCACCACGTAGCTCTCCGAGCCTAAACCAAAGAGCTTGGACTCCACAGAGTCGATGTTGTACTTTGGATCGATCTTCTCGGCAAAGATCTCGTCGTAAGCCTCAGCTAAGATCTTGCGTGGGGTGACCTTATCCACGGTCATGTCCTTGTTGCCATCAGGAATCCATTGGTTGGTGATGCAGGTCTCGCCTAACTCCTTACCAAAGTACTCACCGATCTTGCGGCAGCGCTTGCCGTGCTCAATCCAGAACTGACGGATGGCCTTGTCACGGGAGGATAAGGTGCCATTCTCTGCCTTTGGGTGCGAGAAGTAGGTTGGGTTGAAGTCAAGACCCACACCTTGCTCCTTGGCAAAGTCTACCCAGATCTTGAAGTGCTCTGGGGTGATCTCGTCACGCTCGACCTTTTGGCCCTTATTGTCGAGGTAGATCGCGTGCAGGTTGATCTTGGTGTGGCCTGGGACTAAAGCTAAAGCTTCCTTGAGCTGAGCAAAGTACTCGTCACGGTTGCGTGGACGGCCTGGAGCGTTACCAAAAGTGGCGATACCACCGGTTAAGGCTTGATTTGGGTTCTCAAAACCCAACACGTCATCGATCTGCCAGCAGTGTAAGGAGACAGGGATGTCCTTAACCTTGGCTAAGGCCGCATCGGTGTCCACACCAAACTCGGCGTACATTTCCTTAGCGAGCTGGTAGTTCTTCTCAACGTCAATGCTCATGTTTGCTTCCTTTTCGTGTGACCTGTAGGGAGAATGCTTTGTCGCGGTTGTGGGGGCTAACCCAACAAAGCAAGAAAAATCTTTCCACCTAAAACAACATATAGCGCCATGTGCTGTGTGCGCGCTGCGCTGCCTTCTTTTCAGGAAAAGCAGAGGCGAGAGCGTTAAACATGCATGGCCCTTGGTCTCTGGTCTACAGCAGAAATTATAGGACGTATTGTTAGCAAAACAACATATTGCAACATTTGTAATTGTGGTTTTGTTAACGATATCACATTTCTTTGGCGTGCTAAGGGCGAAGATCCAAAGGTAAGCCACTTTGGTGGCGCTAAAGCTCGTGTTTTGTGTGGATTTGTTTGGCTAAAAGGGCCGTAAGTGGGAGTAGGTTTTGTTTGTGGTAAGTGACAGTAAGCGGTGTGGCCTGTGGCCCTTGGCCGTGGTTATCTGGCACGTTTACACGCACGTCTGCTGTGCACGCATGTCACGGCAGCACCGCTGGGCGCCAACAAGCACGCTGGTGGCTCCGCGCGGCTTGGACTGATTGGAGTGGCTGTTGGGGAGCCGCCATTGAGACTATAGCCTTAGCCTGAGCCTATCGGGCTAGCAGCCTAGTGGGAGATTCGACTTGCTTTTTTAGTTTACTGGGGTCAGTAGAACCCCAGACACAAGCCCTTTTACCACAAGTGAGAGTGGCCTTTTAGCTATTGAGCTCAATGTTGAAGTCCTTGGCCAGCTGGACAAAGCCCTTTTCAGGAATGGTCTGGCACTTGCCGCCCATGCTCTTGACCTTGACGCAGATCTCAGCAGCCTTTTCCACGGTGTTCATGAGGCCGAAGGTATCGTCAAAGGTAGGGCCAGCGCAGAAGAGGCCATGGTGAGCCCACACCGCAACGTCGTACTTGTGCATGAGCTTTGAGGTAGCGATAGCGATATCGCGGCCGCCTGGCACCATCCATGGGACGATACCGATGCCTTGTGGGAAGACCACTGGGTTCTCGGTTGCCATTTCCCACAGCTCATGGGTAAAGGCCTTGTCCTCTAAAGGCAGGACAAAAGTTAAGGCGATGAGGTTGCCTGGGTGGGCGTGGTAGATCACGCGATATGCGCCGCCGGTTAACTGCTTTTTGATCTCATGGTTCATGAGGTGGGTTGGCAGCTCACTGGTTGGACGGCCGCCAGCGACTAAGCCCCATTGGATTTGGAACTTGGTGCCGGTCTCGTCGACCTTAACGATGCAGATGTTCTCTTCTGGGCACAGCGGGACATTGCGCATGTGCTTGCCTGAGCCGGTAACGAGGAAGTACTCATTCTTGAGGCCTGGCACTTCAGTACCGATGTCTTGCCAAGGAGCGCCGTCTTGTAAGAACTCCTTGGCGGAGGCGACGTCCTCATCGGACATACGGTAGCTTAAGTTGCCACCGTTACGCTCGTGCCAGCCTAAGCGATAGCCTTCGGCGCATACACCAATAAATTCGCGCATGAACTTCAGTTCAGTAATTTGCGACATAATCATCTACCTTAAGAAAGTTGAGACCGTCCGTGCAGGGATTGGTGTGCCAGAGCAGGGTCAGGGATTGAGGTGCCCGCATGCACACGCCCATCCCTTTGTCAGGACGCCGGCCTCACCGCTGTGTAAAACCATGGGCGTTAAGTTAGTGGTTCGCTTGGACTAGGGAGAGAGGCATTTACAAGCCACTTAATCGCGCTGGAAGGTGTTTCCAGTCTGGAAACACCTAGACTCGACGCCCCACCAAAGAATCCCTTATATACTGATGTTTAAGCGCTTTTGCTTAACTTAACGCCCATGGTGTAAAACAGGTAACGTAGAAAGAAAAAGGGTTGTCAGGGTAAGCTTAGGGCGCAGCCTCTGTAGACAGCGCCGCGTAAGCCCCGCGTGTTAGGTGAGCACTGCTGCTTGTGCAGTAGCAGTTAGACCTGCACCTCTGTGATAGCAAAGGACTTAGCAATCACCTCACGGGCTTCTTGCAGCGAGGACAGCGTCTTGTCTTTAATCATTTGCACGCAGATGTTGCCTAAAGCCGTAGCCTCAATTGGGCCGGTGAAGATGCTCTTACCCGTGATTTGCGCAATCATCTTGTTGAGGAACTTGTCCTGACAGCCACCACCAATGATGTTGATGGCGCTGAACTGACGTCCCGAGAGCTCCTCAATCTCCGCGACCACTTTTTGGTAGCAGTGGGCTAAGGAGTTGTAAGCGCAGTAGATTACCTCAGCATTGGTCTGTGGCGCTGGTAAGTTGAGCTGCTCACAGTAGGTGACAAACGCCTGCTTCATGCTCTTTGGATTGAGGAAAATCTGGTCATTAACGTCGACCACACTCTTAAAGTACGAGCCCTCTGCGGCTAAGGCGTAGCTCTCCTCAAAGGACATTGGTGGGAACTCTTTTCTCAAGTTCTGTAAGATCCACATGCCCATGATGTTCTTGAGGTAGCGGAAGCGGTAGTCGAAACCACCCTCATTGGTGAAGTTGTAGGCAAAGCTCTTGGCGGAGGTGTTGGCATGCTCAAGCTCGATGCCCATTAACGACCACGTGCCCGAGCTTAAGTAGATGTGGTCATCACTTAACAGGGGCGCGGCAATCACCGCCGAGGCGGTATCGTGCGAGCCGATCATGACCACTTCGGCGTTAAAGCCCACTTGCTCCGCGATTTCTGGCTTGAGCATGCCGCAGAGAGTGCCTGGCTTGCAGACAGGCTGGAACAGCTTGGTTGGGATGCCCATTTTCTCTAAGAGCTCGTAATCCCAATCGTTGGTGTTGACGTTTACCAGCTGAGCGGTGGTGGCGTTGGTGTACTCGTTCTTGGCGATGCCCGTTAAGCGGTAGTTGAGGTAGTCAGGCACCATTAAGAAGTGTGCGGCCTGCTCTAAAGCCTCAGGGCGATGCAGCTTCTGCTCTAACAGCTGGTAGACAGTGTTAAACATCAGCTTTTGGATGCCGGTGCGCTCGTAGAGCTCTGGCAGCGGGATGATCTTGTAGAGCTCCTCATCCATGCCCTCGGTGCGGCTGTCACGGTAGGCATAGGAGCGCTCAGCTAAGGAGCCATCTTCGCTGACGAGGAAGTAGTCCACACCCCAAGTGTCGATACCAATGCTTTGTACCTCTAAGCCCTTGTCATGAGCCTTTTTTAAAGCGGTCAGGAGCTCGGAGAAAATGGAGTCGATATCCCAGCCCATATGGCCATCGATTTCGACCATACCATTCTTGAAGCGATGGAGCTCCTCCATCTTGAGCTGGCCTTGGTCTAAATAACCTGCGATTAAGCGACCACTGGAAGCGCCAATATCAATCGCCAGATAAGCCTTCATGAATCGACATCCTTTTCTGTTATTAGCTCAGGGAACAGCAAGTACGGCAAACCAAAAGTGAAGTGCAGTGCAGTGAGTCTTGATTGCTGGGGCTTACTTGCTGGGCATCAGGACGGTGGTTTATGTGGTTTTGCGGAGTGTGGGCTAAAAGCTGCGTACATTGGGGCAAGCAGCGTATTACCTGATCCTGATGGAGAAGATGGCCAGAGAAGTGTTCGTCTTGAGGTCTGGCCATTGTCACGCAAACAAACATCAGTGATGTTGTTTTGTGATGATTATAGAGAGCAAAGAGGGGTAATGCAGCAACTTTTGCTGCAAAGTTTTAACTGCATCACATTATTACCACAGAAAACAACAATCTATGGGGTTAGGGGAAGCGTGGTTTAGGTGTGGTTTTTATAAGAAAAGCGCTTATTTAAGTGCTTTATGAGGGAAATGAGGTGTTATGGAAATTCTTTGTTTAGTGTTGACTATTGTGGTAATGGCTGGGTTTATGGCGGGGTAAGTTCGGGCCAAGACGCCTGTAAGGGGCCTCAAGAGCGTGTGCAAGGGCAGAAGTGAGGTGAAGCAAGAGGGCGGGAGTTACGCTTAGCTTAGAGGTGCGGTGCCGCTTTGTGAGGAGAGAATGGGGGATAAGAGAAACAGGAGAGCGCGTAAGAGCGCAGTGTAAGAGCAAAGGAGGCGGTGGAGGTGAGGCAAGAGGTGAGTATAGTAATGGGGGAGGAATGGTGCGTGACGCTGGCTGCAAGAGGCGTGATCAGCTGTACCTGAGGGGCAGCAATGCCTGAGACTAAGGTGTAAGCACAGTGTCAGGTAGCACTAACGGTAGGCATAGTTGGCAAGGCCGCAGTGCTCTTTGGTGCGCTGAGGTGGCGGCACCATGGAGTGAGTTTAGGGCAGTCTCAGGGACAGACCGCAGTGGTGTCGGGTGAGAGTACGTACTCTGTGTAAGCTCGTACCGTGTGGGACAAAGGAGCTGAAGCAGAAGCAGAAGGTGGCTCAAGTGCACACATGGGCGCACAGGGGCGGAGGTCAGCTCCGGCTAGAACGCGCTGCCCTCATTGCCGCTCGCGCTCTCCATGCCCTCGGCCTCACTGTCCTTTGCTGGCTGTGGGTAAATGAGAGTCAGCCCCTTGATCTTAAAGTAGTTAAGCCACGACAGGTCTGGCTTGACGTCCGTGACTAAGACATCAACGTCGGTAAGAGGCAGGGAGTTAACCAGTGACTTACGGTTAAACTTAGTGTGGTCAGCCAGCATAATGGTCTGCGTGGACTGCGCGCGCATGGTGCACTTGACGTCACTCTCAAGCTGGTTGGACTCCATATAGCCCTGCTCTAAGGACAGAGAGTGGCAGCTTAAGAGAGCGAGATCGGCGTTGTAGTGCTTAATGGTGCTAATCGCGTCCGTGCCGACATAGGCACGATAGCGTCCGTAGCACTCGCCGCCGGTGGCAATAAAGCGCATGTTGTCGTTATCGGAGAGGTCGTTAATAAGCGAGTAGGAGTTGGTGATTACCGTAAGGTTTAAGCGCGGATTGATGCGCTCTAAGGCCAGCTTGGTGGTGGTAGAGGCGTCGACCATTAAGACCATGCCATCATGAATCAGTGTCTTTAACTGATCGGCAATAGCCTCTTTGAGCTTGCGGTTGATGAGCTCACGCTCGATAAAAGGCTTGATTTCCCCTTGTTGATTGAGCACTGCACCGCCGTGGGAGCGGGTGGCAATACCACGCTTTTCGATTTCCTTGAGGTCACGGCGAATGGTTTCGTCGGTTACTTGGAACTGCTTGCTGAGCTCAGAGACGTAGACGCGATTTTTTTGCTTGAGCAAATTGATGATGATTTGCTTACGCTCGATACCTAGCATGGGTGAGAGCTCCTCTAGCTTTGTTGTTTCGTGCAGCAACTCGGGGTTAGGGGCACGTCTGCACTCAAAGCGGTGTTGCTACCAATGCAAGGCAACACGGCAGAGCACTTAGACGCAGCACAGTAAAAAGGCAGTAGCGCTGAGCTCTGCGCTTGCAGTAAAAGAGCTGTAAGGCAGGCATACAGGCAGGCAACAAGGCCGCATTGCGCTATGAGGTTAGGTTAGCATAAGCAAACACCAAAACAAACCAAAGGAAAACAAAAATGGCGCTTCATGAGTAGTTTTAGCGCTTTTGGTGCCAATAAGCGCGGTTATGCGGCGGCAACTGTGGTAAAAGAGGTCAGCGTGGCAGGAGAGAGCTGTATGGCAAAAAGGTGGGTAAGTGGTGCTGACGGTGCAAGGAAATGCTGATAAAGATGCGACCGCGCACGATTAGTGGCATGAGCGATCGATAGTGCAAGTGGCAGCAATTAAGGGATGAGTGCTTGTGGCATAGCGTGGCTTTACGTGGAGTGGAGGGTAGAGCGCTGCCAAGCCCAAAATGGGCACGAGCGCCAAAGGGAAAGAAGTTGCTGCCCTCAGGTTAGGGGGCACACCAATGGCTGTGTGAGCATCTTTAGCGGTAGGCTAAGGCAGCACGTCTCTGCTGGGTACAGCAGAGGTAAGCACCATGGTGCGAGCGCTCTCGTGGTGGTGGTGGTTCGGATGATGAGGTGAAATCACCATAAGTTGTCTCCCTCTCTGCATTTGGTCTCCCAGCCCCTCTATCATCGTAAAAAGTGCCTTTTAATCACGCTTGCATATGGTAAAGGCTGGGGATGAGAATGATCGCACAGGGGGTAACACTTATGGTGTTATTGCGGGGCAGCGCCGTAGCCACAGCCACAGCCACAGCTGCAACGAGCTGACAGCCCCATGGCAAGTAGCCTTACCATGGAACTAACAGCGGTTAAAGCCCTGTACTACGCCTTGTACTGTTTGCGACGCTGAGCCCAGAGCAGGTACGTGAGACGCAGTGCCTAAGGGCGCTTTTGGTACTCGGGGGCAAGCTGCTCTTGCGCTTCCTTTTCCGCCAGCGTCCGCTCTGCGCTTGCAAGGGCCTGCTTCGCCTCCTGCTCTGCCGCAGGAGAGTCACCTGCCACCGCAGAGGTATCTGTTACTGCTGCTCCGCGCTGTCCCTCAGGGTAGTTATTGGCGTCCAGCACTTGCTTTGTGGCGTTTATGGCTGCACCTTGCAGCTTTTGCTTCAGTTCCAACGCCTCTTGCGCTGCTGCAGGCGTTAACGGGCGATCCGTCATGTACTTCTGATCAAAGGCCGCAACTGGTATTGGGCGATCGTAGTAATAGCCCTGCGCAATGTCGCAGTCGATGCTCCTTAAGAAGTCTACATCCTCCTGTCGCTCCACACCCTCGACCACTGTGCGGATACCCAGCTCCTTAGACAGTTTCGAGAGCACGCGCAGAATCATGTGATTGCGCTTAATTTGCTCAGGATCGTCAGCCATTAAGAACTCGCGGTCAAACTTGATCTCGTCGATATCTAAGCCTGCCACGATGTTGAGCGAGGAGTAGCCTGAACCAAAGTCATCAAGGGCAATGGACAGTCCCAATTGCTTGAGCTCCTTGATGTGGAAGTTGAGATCTTCGACGTTGTGGGTTGCCAAATCCTCCAACACCTCAATGACGATGTAACGTGGTGGAATGGCGTACTTTTGCAGAATTTGCCGGAGCTTGCTGGTGTAGCCCGCTTGGAAGATCAAGAGCTTGGTCTGGTTAATAGAGAAGTAGATCGGCTCAATGCCCTGATCGAGGTAGTAGCGGATATGCGCACAGACCTTATCAAACATGTACAGATCAAGCTCGGTGCAGAAACCGTTTTGCTCAAACAGCGGGATAAAGTCGTTAGGGTAGACGATGACATCGCTATCGGAGATCCAGCGCACCAGTGCTTCGGCTGCGTAGATCTTGCCGGTGCGGATATCGATCTTTGGCTGTAAGAAGAGCTTAAACTCCTCTTGCTCCAGCGCTAAGCGCATGCTCTGCTCAATGTTGTGTAAGAACGCCTCTTTCTTGTAGGCATTCTCATCATAAAAGCGCACCGCATGGGTATAGCTCTTAATGATCTGCTTCTTGGCAAACTCCGCCCGTGCCACAATGCGCTCTGGTGATAAGTCAGGGTAGGTAAAGGCTACACCAGCGTACATCACCACAGGGAAGGCGGTAATGTTGGCCGTGATCTTCTGGACACAGCTCTCCATGATCTGTCGCAGGATGGCATCGACGTCTTCTTGTCGGCTGGCATTGATGATGAGGAAGAATTGATCAACCTCATGGTGGCAGAACATGATGACGCTTGGCTGCGCGCGAATCACATCAGCAATGGAGCATAAGAGATCATCGGTCTGCTGTTCCCCGAGCATGTCCACAATATAGGAGAAGTCGTGGATGTTAAGCGAGGCTACAGCGTAGGTGTTGTGAGCAGCACTGCGATAGTCTAAGTGGTCAAACTCCAGCAAGAACTTGGGGTAGTTATAGGAGTGGGTGACCGGATCGTAGTGGGCAATAAGCAGCTGCGTCTTGTAGCTGCTCTTCATGCTGACAAAGAGGTAGACCGCAATAAAGCCGCAGACCGTGAGGATAATGCAGAGGCTGACTACCAGCAAGATTAAGGACTTAAAGTACGGACTGGAGGTCACCTCGTTAGAGGACATGGTGCACAGATACCAGTCAGAAAAGCCCAGTGGCGTGATGTTTAAGCGGTACTTGTGGTCTTGTAGCGTGACATCGATCTGATGGGGAGTAGTCGAGACTAAGGAGATCTTGATGGCATCACGGCTTGTAGACGCAAAACCCTGAAACTCAGTGATGTTGTCTAAGTCTTTGGGCAAGAAGGTGTTGGCGCCATGGGAAAAGATGCGACCTGATGAGGTGCAGAGGAAGCTGTCGACGCCCTCGTAAGTTAAAGAGAGCTGATCTAAGGTGTGATCAAAGGACTCTTGCGTTACGGCACCGGAGAGGGCGCCAATGATCTTGCCGTTACCATCGTAGACAGGATTGACGTAGGTAATCATGTCCATGCCGATGGTTGGCGAATAGTAAGGGCTAGTCAGGGTGACGTTACCCAGCCATGCAGACGATACAGCTAATTTCATCTGTGGAGGGAGGGCGTCATAACTGCCGTCAGTAGAGACACCGGTGACAGAGATTTGTTTGCAGGAGCCATCTAAGTTCCAAAAGCCGATGACCTCAAAAGGCAGGTTAGCAGCGTCGCTGTTTTTGTAAGAGGATATGAGGTCGTCAGCGCTTTTGGTAAAGGAGGCTAGAGTGCGTAACGCCCGTTGCTCGCCTTGGGCTTTGCGCTTGATGTTAACTGCGTATTCGGTGAGGGTAGCCTCTAACTTGTCCTGATCCGAGGCGCGGTAGACATAGGAGAGAATTTGAAAGGTGGCAAAGGTAAAGGCGCAGAGCAGGATGAGACTAATAATGGAGATGGCCGCAACGCGTCTGAGCTTTTGTTGCAATTTGATTTCGCTGATGTAACTCACCATGGTTTAGCGGCTGGCCGTGGAGTGGCGCAGTCGTCTCCTCCTCAACTGGGCTTACCACCGGTAATACTGACAGGAGTAGTATGGGGCAAGTAAGCACGTGTGTTTAGGTTAGACGCGTGTAAGGCGACAGACAGATGGATAGGGGCTTTACTGAGACGGCACCACAGCAGATGGTAGGTGGGTACTGACTAGAGCAACTTAGAGCAAAGTGCAGGTTAGTGCAGGTTAATATCGTCACTACCGCAGCAAAGACGCACATGTATGGCCCTGTAATTCATTATACTGAGCACGTGTACAATGGCAGGGCTAAGGTGGCAAAAAGCCAAGCTGTCTCACACTAATGGCGAAAGATATGGGCTTATGATGGCTGCGATGCCATCATAAGGGTAGAGCTATGGGGAAGAGTAGAGGGGCAGCGACCACGTGGGACGGGTTAACCACCATAAGAGGCGTTCTGCAGAGATGCTGCTCCCAGCCAGCGCTAATAGAAAGGAGAAAAGGAAAAGAGGGTAGCTGCGCAGATGTAGCCGCCCTGTACGGTTAGGGCGGTTAGTTAGCTGTCACCCTGAAGAGAGGGCATGGCCTGCAGGGCACAGCCAGAGGCTGGTGGGCCTTAGTGCTGCTCCTTTGCTGCTCTGTCGTTTTTGCGGGGTATAGAGCAGTAGCAGCAGCTGCGCTGTCGCTGAGTTTTAGCGCAGGGAGCAGGTGGTTGCTACTAACTTACAACCTGTACCTTCGTAATTTCACGATCCTCAGCACAGAACACCATGGCAAGGCGCCACAAATACGGCCGACTGTGAAGTCTCCATGTGCTTACGCACATGGCTTCCTCCCGT
>CASEBB010000041.1 GCA_949286015.1 uncultured Succinivibrionaceae bacterium
GGTAACCTTACGTGCCATTCTGCCTCCAGAGCATCTGTGTTTTACGTCGCTAGTATAGCAGGCCACAGGTTAACTGTGGCACGCGACCGTACAGTAGGCTTTGTGCTCGCCGGTTTAGCCCAACTCATTGTGGCTCTTGCCGTGTTGCCTTTAGCCGAGCTGCTCGGTGGTGGCGATAAGGCCAAAGGCTTCCAGATGGCCATTGCTATTGCTGCAACCTTAGGTGTCATCGGCTATCTGTGGTGCTTTGCCGGAGTAAAAGAGCGTATCGTCCCTGAGCGCCGTCCAACCTCGATGTGGACTGACTTTAAAGAGGCCTTCCGTGACGGCCAATTCCGCGCCATGCTGCTGGTCACCGGCCTTAACGTGCTCCCAGGCTTTATCGGCTCTGGTGCCGTCATGTTCTTTACCACGTGGGTTATGGGTCAGGACAGCACCTTTAGCTCGATCTACATTGCCTCAGGTATTGGCGGCATGATGTTAGGCTGTGTGCTGGCGCAGCCATTTGCACGCCGTTTTTGCAAACTCAAGGTCTTCTTCTGGGTTAACATCAGTGCTGCACTGTTAAGCTTTGGCTTCTACTTCCTTGATTTCAGCTCGCCATATCTGGTGACGGCCTACAACATATTTAAGACGATTGTAGCCTCGATCGGTGTGCCTCTCTTCTGGGCCATCATCTCTGATGTGGACGATGCGCACGAGCTCAAGACGGGCAATAAGTGCACGGGTATCTCCTTCTCCTCTAACCTCTTCTGTCTCAAGGTGGGTCTGGCGCTCGCCGGTGCCTTAGTGGGCTTCTTATTGTCGTTCTTTGAGTATGACGCTAAGGCCACCGAGCAAAGTGAGGCGGCCTTAAACGGCATCATTCTGATGGTCTCCATCATCCCAGGTGTGTGCAACCTTGCTGTTGCTGCCGCTGTGAAGCTCTTAAAAGTCGATCGTGCCACGATGGCCGAAGTGCAGCGCAAGTTGGCTCGCATGCGCCTGCAGCAGGCCACAAACTAAGTTAGGCAGGAGTGATCTAAAGTGACGGAGGCAAGGTTCGGGGTGGTACGGGTACGTCCCACACCGCGACCTGATTAAGCTGGAGCACGCCTGCATGCTTGCTGGCGTGCTTACCAAAAGCGCCGTCATCTCTTAAGTCAAGCAGTCCTTAGTGCCACGCACTACATTCATGGAAATCTAGCAGTGCAACACTTTCCTAATCCTTTTATTCCGCAGCGTGCTGACCCTTTCATCTTACAGGTTGAAGGCGGCTATTACTTCACGGCTTCCGTACCAGAGTATGATCGCATTGTCCTGCGTTACAGCCCTGATCTGTTAAGCCTCCCTCAGGCGCAAGAGCATACCATCTGGGTTAAGCATGAAAACGGCCCCATGAGTGATCTCATCTGGGCTCCAGAGCTGCACTTTATCGATGGGGCATGGTATATCTACTTTGCCGCCGCTCCTAATCGAGAGATTGCGTATCATGCTTTCCAGCATCGCATGTATGTCCTGTGCTGCCATGATGCCGACCCTATAACCGGCAAGTGGGAAGAGCTGGGGCAAATGGTCACTCATATGGACACCTTTAGCCTTGACGCCACCACCTTCTGCCACAAGGGCAAGCACTACTATCTCTGGGCCCAGCAAGACCGCAGCATCCCTGGTAACTCCAATCTCTACCTCGCGCCTATGGTCAATGGCTGGACTTTAGAGAACAAGCAGATCATGCTGACCAAACCAGAGTTTGACTGGGAGTGCAAAGGCTTCTTGGTGAACGAGGGCCCCGCAGTGCTGCAGCGCCACGGTAAGGTCTTTGTCTTCTACTCGGCCGCTGCTACCGATGAAAACTACTGCATGGGCATGCTGTGGGCTGATGCAAACGCCGACCTCATGGACAGCAACAGCTGGCATAAAGCTCAAGAGCCAATCTTTACGACCAGCTACGAGAACCAGCAATATGGCCCTGGCCACTGCTCCGTCACGCGTGCTGAGGATGGCACTGACCTCTTGGTCTATCACTGCCGTAGCTATCGTGAGATCGAGGGTGATCCGCTCTGGAATCCTGACCGCCACTGCCGTATTAAGACCATTGCGTGGGATGACGCCGGATTCCCTGTTTTGGGGGTGCCACCACAAGATGACTAATGGCTGCTCACAGCAGTGATGGATCGCTTGCCTATGAGTAAGGCCTAACAGCCGAGGGAAGGGTAAAGGATACTGGCCATGATTCGCTCCTGTCTTGAACTGGTAGACCGCATCTTTGAGGTGGCACACTGCACCGTAGTGCTGCTTGACACTACGTCGGGTCAGCTCTTGCGGTATTTTCCCGATCACCTCTCTGCAGACACGCGTCAGCATATCAATGCTCGTGCTGCCACCATGGCGGGGCAAGTGGGACTACTCAAGCCCATTGCCAGTACGCAGGACATGGCCTTACTGGGCATCGACTCAACTAAAGTGCTGGTGGTAGCGCCGCCGCTTACCGCTAATGGCGCCTTAGGGCACTTTGTCTTAAAGGATCTCCACTACCTCAACTTGGTACTGGAAATCTACGCCAGCACCATCTCTTATGACCTCCTCAACGTCAGGGAGCAGGTGGCACCAGAGAGCTCTGCCTCTGGCTTTAACAGTGGCAGTGGCACTGAAGCGGTAACGCCTCAGCTTGTTGCGTCCCCCGCTGCTACTGCTAAGGATCATGAGCAGCAACCGCCTCTGCCGCAAATGCTGCAGCCAGATGACGCTGCCTCTCAGAAGTGGCTATCTGGTCTGTTTGCCGCCTATGGTGGTGATTTACGCTCTGAGCCCGTACTGCATCACAATCCCTATCGCATTGAGCAAGCGATCAAAGAGGCGGTGCGCTTAGGCGATGAGCAGCTCTTACAGCATGCCTTTGCCATTCCCATGCAGGGCACCGAAGGGCGCCTTGCTGTAGACGAGCTACGCTCTTTGAAGAACCACGCCAACTTGGTAAACGTGATTTGCTCACGCGCGGCCATCGACGGCGGCGTGAGTTATGAGGACGCTTTTCGCCTCTCGGATCAGCTATTTTTGCTGGTCGAGAGCATCACTGACTCCGAGCAGGCTTTTAAGGTACGTTATGCCATTGCCCATGCCTTTACGATGCTGGTGCACTATCACCTAAAAGAGCATAACCCCGTCGAGGTCAGCCTCAAGGTACAGCAGGCCATACTCTACATTCGCCAGCATATCTACGACAAAATTACGGTGGCCTCGGTAGCACAAGCGGTCAATTGCCATCGCAACTACCTGCAGCGCTTATTTAAGCGCGATACCTCGCTCTCGGTGATCAGCTACATCCGCAACGAGAAACTCAAAATCGCCAAGGAACTCTTAGCGCACTCCGATGAGAGCGTGAGCAACATTGCTGCGCTTTTAAACTTTTCCTCGGCCAGTCATTTGTGCACGGTGTTCAAAGAGCAGGTGCACTTAACGCCAGAGCAATACCGCAAGAGCCATCGCTCCTTAGGTTAGATCACACGCAAGCCAAAACACCTCGGCCCAAGCTAAAAACGGCCGCTAGCAAGCGACCGTTTTAACCTTAAGGTTGCGTTGACAGAGTCAATGCCTACCTACTACTTGAGGTAGCGCTCAAAGAAGTTCGTGACGTTGATGAAATGCTGCTTAGTCTCTGGCGCATCTGGGTCAAAGTAATACTGCGCGTGTGAGATGCCCTCGTACACAATAAGCTCCACAGGGCGCTCTGCCTTGAGCATCTTCTCTTGGACACGCACCGTGTTACTTAAGAACAGGTCACGCGTACCAGAAACCAGCAGCAGCGGTGAGAAGTTGGAGTAATCACCATAGACAGGCGAGATGTAAGGATCTTTGAGGTCGTGGCCATTAGCATAGACCTTGGTGGCCTCACCTAGCCAGCCGTCATAGCTGACTAAGACGTTATCATCGCCCTCATTGCTAAAGTAGGTGTCACCGACCTTATCGATGTCACTCCATGGGGTTCCGGCCATAACGGCAGCAGGCAGCGGCACGCCGTTATCTTGGCATTGCAGCGGCAGCACCAGACTCATAGCACCACCGGTGGAAGTACCAAAGACACCGATCTTCTCTGCTGGCACCGTCTGCACCAGCTCCTTATACACAGCAAAGCCATCATCAATCGCAGCTGGGAATGGGTATTGTGGCGCCATGCGATAGTCGATACCAATAATGGTGTAACCGCCGATGCCCGCCAGCTGTAACGCCTCAGTTAAGCCCGACTTACCTGGGTTTAGCACGTAGCCACCACCATGGAAAAAGACTAAGAGCTTGTCCTTTTTGTCCTCAGGCTGATTTGGCGGGGTGATTCTAAAGCAAGGCACCCCAGCGATCACCTCTTCGCTTACCGTCAGTTGGTAAAGGTCAATCATATCTTGCGCGAATTGCTCGCTGGAAGGCACAGAGCTTTGGACAAAGGCCGTCCACTCCTCGGCATTCTTAGGGTGCACATCCCAGCCCTCACCTTTAGCGTTAGCCATCTTGGCAAGCACAGGGCTCACCGTAGTAAGAGGTGCCAACGTGTGGGTAACCACCTTCTCATCAGGTGCTGTTGGGGTGGTGCTGTTGCAACCTACTAAAGCCAAAGCTAAGGCTGAAGCTAAGAGCGTTGGCTTAAGATGTTTGGTTCTCATCAATTCCTCCTATGACAAAGTAACCAGTGACTTTAGCACCACTCACCCGCGATCACAATTGCGCTGCTGCTGTCTTTTGAGCTTTCGCACAACTTAGCGCCACGCAAAGATGCAACCCAGCACCTCTCCTCTGCCCCGCAAACTACCAACTGGCGCCCATCCCTTGCCCATGTCCCTAAGACCTAAGAGCTGCGGCCAAACACAAAGCGCCATAGCTTTATCCCTAAGGATGATGGTGGTGGTGGTGGTGGTGGTGGCGGTGGCGCGCCTCCAAGTTCAGTGGATAAGGGCACCAACACTACCCCAAGGGTGGTCACGCCAAACGCCATAACATGGCCCCCACATGTTGATCGCAGACTGCTGCTTTTTGGAATCCACCAAACGCAAAAGAGCATCCCCTCTTTTCTTTTAGCTCTTGCCCCTACCCTTGCTTTCCCCACCATACAGCATCCCGCTCTGTTCTACCTATTACCCTTTTGCCCGTTTGCCCACTATTGCCCCTCTCTGCCTACGTACAGTGACAAAACTTGCGATGACTCCAATCTGGCTTTTTCACCCCGCAAAAACAGGGCAGGCTTCAAAAAATCGCAATGTTTGTCACCTTTTTCGCCCTTGCTGCGCTAAGCTATGCATTACTATAAGGTGCTTTGCCGTCTCTTTACAGAAACTAAAGCACCTAGGTGCCGGTTCTTGCTTAAGTGACCTCACCTGTAACTTGTCTTTTATTGCTCTTTACCTAAGGGCCGAGCAAGTTACAGCTGTACGAAGCCTGAAGCTAGCCGCATCATAGCGCGTAAACAGCAGAAGTAACGTGTTCTTAAAGCCCCGAGCCTTATGGGGGTTTCGCTCTTACCAGCCTTGCAGGCCAGCTCTCCCTCACCTTAGGTGTAGTGCCCGCTTTTAACCTTAAAGGTGGTCACTATCATCATCTGTCTGTGCAGGACAGTCATGATGCACTTAGGTGGCTGCCACCTTTAAGATCTCCTTTACTGCTGTACAGCCAATGCTGTGTAACTGGTTCTTCCTCACTCCGCCTCTAAAGCACGCACTCCTCAGTTTGCACTGCGCTTTTCTCCATACCCCGCAGGCTACTTTCACTTCCGCACACTGTGCTCGCATGCACTCCCAAAGCACGCACGGGGCATTACGGCTGTGGCGCTCTCTTTTGGTCTCATAAAGGATGTTAGGGGCTGAAGAACTCAGCTAACAGGGCTATGGATTTCTTTTTTAACTTGAGCACTAAAGCAAAGCTAATGACATGCTTTGCGATCGTGATCCTCATTAACCTCATCGTCTCCTTCTCCACACTCTCCACCTTACACTCGATCTACCAGAACTCAGTGCAGATCGACGCCACGCTGAACTTGGCTTTCAACCGTATCTACAACATCCAAACGGCGGTTGATCAGGCTAAGTTTGTCTACGCCAGCGGCCTCAACAGCAAGAACACCCGCCTCAATGACACCCAGCTGCGCACTGAAGGCCCAAAGGCTTTAGCCGAAATCGAACAAGCGCTGTCGATCCTTAACCCTGATTTTATGGGTACGCAAGAGTATCGTGATGACTGCATCGGTCTGCGCGATAGCGCACTTACGGGCATCAAGGCAATCCGCGAGAAGGTTGAGCCGCTGTTAAACGCCGGACAGCTCGATGAGGCTTTTGACGTCTTCTTAGTTGACGCCTACCCTTACTTTGCTGACGCTACCACCCACGCTTCAAACCTCTATAGGCAGCAAACACAAGCCTGCTTAGCGTTGACCAACTCCGCCAAAGATCCAACGATGATTTACGTCGATATTGGTCTGACCATTGTTAGCGTGATAGTGGCTATCATCTTGGCTCTGTTGATGTCGGGTTACATTTCCCGCTCGCTGTCCAACCAAATTGAGGTGCTGCAATTATTAGCTGACGGCGATTTCTCCCAGCACATCCACGAGGGCTATAAGGACGAGTTTGGTCACAGCCACGACGTGCTGCGTAACATGCGCAACTCCTTAAACAACATCATCAACCTCACCAAGCGTGAGTGCACCCGTCTGCAAAGCGAGATGCGACAGTTACAGCAAGTCTCGCACAATATTGCGCAGACCTCTTCTGACATCCAGAATCAAGCCGTCACGGTGGCTGCCGCCTCAGATGAGATGGTGTCTACCACTGCGGATATCGCTCGTAACTGCGAAACTGCGGCTAATGGCTCGAATATCTGTAAGGACATCACCACTGAGGGCTTAACCATGGTGGGCCGCGCTGTAGAGAACATTCGACAGCAAGCTGACCACACCAAGGACAATGCCACCAAGATCGAGAGCTTAGCGAAGCAAACGCACGAGATTGGCTCGATTGTCAGCACCATTGATGACATCGCCGCGCAGACTAACCTCTTAGCCTTAAACGCTGCGATTGAGGCGGCCCGTGCCGGTGAGGCTGGTCGTGGCTTTGCCGTGGTAGCTGATGAAGTTCGTGCTCTTGCCAGCCGCACCACTGCGTCCACGCAAGAAATCTCCAAGATGGTCAAGAACATTCAGGATGAGGCAGCGGTGGCTACTGATTCCATTAATGCTTCGGTGGCCAATATGGACACGGTGGCAACTGACGCGCAGAACGTCATGAACCTCTTAGATGAGATCACCACCCACGTGAATGACGTTAACGCGCAGATCACGCAGATTGCAACGGCGGCGGAGCAGCAAACGACTGCTACTTCGGAAATCTCTTCGCACATGCAGAATGTAACGCAAGTGACGACAGACATGTCAAACAATGCCGAGAGCCAGTACCAGCAAATGGAAACTGCGTACAATGACCTGCGCAAGCTGATTGACGCGCTGTCGTTCTTTAAGACGCGTGAGGGTGAGCAGCCTACTACGGGTACAGGTGCCGCGACCATGGCTAAGGCCGTACACAGCATCGAAGACAGTAAGGCCTAACGAATCCGCAGCTTAGTTGAGCCCAGTGTAGGGTAGGAGAGGAGATACATGCTCGACGCTGGAGCTTAATAAGCGCACAACAGCAAAGCAAAAAGCCCTAGGACTGTGGTCTTTAGGGCTTTTTTATTGCCTGCGTGATTGTGTAAAGCTATCACCATCACCACCATCCACCGCAAACTAACCTTTCTGCAAGGAGGTGTAAGGCGGTATGAGCCCAAACAACAGCGGTCAAAAGATCGACTCTACTCTGAGTTTAGGGATAGAGCACCAATACTAAAATCTTGAATACCAGCACAGCACATGCGGTACAGTGCTACCCCTCCCCCTCCCTCTCATACCCGCGAACTTAAGAACACCATGGCTTTATGGTGCTCTTGGTGTGCGGCCATACCCATCTTTAAGATTAGTGCTGCAAGTGGCTGCTATAGCATTTACTACAAGCGTGTTTTGCGCACATTAAGCACCATAAGGAATGCGGTTATGCCGCTCTGAGTTGCGCTATTCACTCTTAGGTTCGGAGGATACTGACAACACCAAGGATAGCACTCCAACGGAATTTCAAGCAACGCTGCCGATCAACGTGCACATCACTGAGACTGCTGATAACTTTGCAAATGCGCAGCTCCTTGCACAAAGTGCCACCGCTGTAGACTTCGCAGATAATGTCATAGAGCCAGCGAAAATACAGGATCCAGCCCCATCAGAAAACGTTAATGCCCCCACCGAGGTGACTGCGCCTATTGCGCAAGTGTCAGCGGCACCTGCGCCTATTGAGCAAGTACCAGTGGCGCCTGCACTTGCGCCGATTAAGCAAATATCAAAGGCCCCTGCATCTGCACCTATTGCGCAAGTACCAGCGGAACCTGCAACTACGCCGATTAAGCAAGTGCCTGTGGCACCTGCACCTCTTGAGCAATTATCAAAGGCTCCTGCTTCTGCGCCCATTGCGCAAGTACCAGCGGCGCCTGCAACTGCACCAAATAAGCAAGTGCCAGCGGCACCTGCATCTGCTCTTGTGCAAACAGAGAGTGCACCTGCGTCAAAGAGCATCACTGTCCCAGATATCTCAGATGTCTCTGGCTCTAAGCCAGTATTGGAGGACATAACAGAGGAAAGTGGCTTGCTCCCAAGCAAAACCACGGTCAAGCCTGCTAAGCAACGAAAGAAAGTACAAGCAAAGCCAAAGGCGCCCCCCGCATCAGCAAAAACCAAAAGGTCACCGAGGAAAAAAGCTCTACCGCTGGTCGACATAGCAGAAGAGGCCTCTTCTTCATAAACAGTAACCAGCAAGCTCGCGTAAGATCTTCTTACGCAAAACAGCACTCTTACAAACAACAACAACAGCAGCAAGGCAAATGACGCTTTTCTGCCGAGAGCTGACTTCAACCTGTATATACATAAGCCACTCTACAGCGTTATTGTTAGCCCCCAACAAGCTAATTCTGCCTTACGTCTGTTTTCCCTGCACTGTCCTCTTAAGGATCCATTCCCTATCTACTCTCTTAGACTCCTCAGAGCTCCTAAACTCAGGCTAAAGAGCTCTTTTCCCTTCGTCCACAGTAGCATCTCAAGACCTACCTGGCTTACCAGCAAAAACGACACAGGCCCCGCCTCAGCTGCCCTGAGACAGCTAAGACAGAGCCTGTCATACTGCTGCACGCAGCTCTTTGCACCAAGCGCAGAGCCGCTTACGCCAGCATTAAGCCCACTTAAGTGGACTTACTTTGAGACCTTAGTGGCCTGATCAAAGTTGTGCGTGCCGCGAATGTGCAGCCAATTCTCAAAGCAATTCTGATTGTGCCACAGCACATAGCGTGGCTCTGGCCAGTTAGCGCGATCAGCAGGTAAAAGCAACTCCTTGCCATCGTACTGCATGTAGTCATCGCCATAAGCAGCCTTTACCGTCTGCGAGACCTTAGCGACTAACTTGTCACCATTGTCCTTGTAGACAAAGGTGATATAGCCCGCGCTAAAGAGCTGATAGAGGTCGCTGCGCAGCACTACGCCGTTACTGGACTTTTGGAACTTGGAGTCATAGAAAGGCTGGATGTGTGCCACGGCCAACACCGGACGGGCTTTGACACCAGATAAGGCGCAGCGGAAGTCGTAAGCATTGAGCACACGGGAGGAAAACTCAGCCACATAGGCCTTAGAGTTACGATGCGAGGCAGCGTAGTACATGCCCTTCCAATCGGCGCCATCGCTGCCAATGTAGTTGTTACGGTGCTCTAACACACGGGTGTGCAGGTAGCGGCCTAAAGGCTCGTCTAAGGACAGCGTAAAGACGTGCTTGTCGCTTAAGAAGTCCGAGAGCTCATCTGGGATGTGAACGTAGTCGGCCACATCAAAGATAAAAGTGTGCGCCAAAAGCGCCATAGACAGATTGCTCTGCTCGTTACCGCCGCGTGCTTCGACCTCAGAGACAAAGTCGCGATAGTTGTAGGCACCATTGTGCACGCCGTAGAGTTCCCACGCCTCTTTTAACGAGCACTCACGCCAGCCTAAGAGGTAGGCACCTCCAATGATGTAGTTGGACTTGTCGTTGGTACCAAACAACAGAATCATGGAGCCAGGTGCTAAGTTAGCACTCTCCTGTTCAAAGTCCTTATCTCCCAGAGCCCATAAGCTGGCGCCAATTGAGCCGCCCAGCAAGTACTCCGTCGAGAGAATGGAGGTCAACTTCTCTGTGGCTCTCCACATCATAATTGACTTTGGCGTTTGCATACAAAAGCTCCCTCAGTGGCATCCGCCAGTTATGCCCCCGCAACAACAATGGGCAGCCATGACGGCACCATTCCTACCATGATTCCGTAGCGGCACAGGGCAAAAGCGCCCCCACGCGCCTTTGCCCATTGTAAAGAGATTTCAGTGGTACTGCTGCAACCTAGGCCACAAAAACAGAAAAAGCCTGTACCAAATTGTGACCGCGCAAGCATTAGCGCAGCATGTTGACGCTCAAAAGACGCTGGCAGTAGGTTACATCCCTGCCAAGTGGTAAGCATACTCGCGGCTCTCCCCTTGCCTTGCTCAGGGCTCTACCGCCCCTGAAAGGGGGGTACCTTAAAGACACCGGTGTTGTTAGTGGTGGGTGGTGGTGGTCGTGGCAGTGGCAATGGTGGTAGTCCCCAGCTGCTCTTGCAGGCCTAGCGTTACAGGGAAAGGTTCCCTACCAAAGGGCACAGACTCTTTGCGCTCTCCCAAAAACACAAAACCCCGTAACCTCACGATCACAGGGCTTCTTTTCACTTTGGACATTGCCCTTAAGGCAGCTGTCCTGAGAGCAAAGCTCTTAGTAGTTGATCACCGCACGGCGATTCTTTTGCCAACTGTTCTCAGTGTGACCAGGATCAACAGGCTTCTCCTCACCATAGGAGACAATCGACAGCTGATTAACGTCCACGCCTAAGTTCTGCATGTAACGCGCAACCGCACGGGCACGACGCTCACCTAAAGCGATGTTGTACTCTGGGGTACCACGCTCGTCAGTGTGACCCTCAATGATGATACGCGAGTCTGGATTGTCACGTAAGTACTGGGCGTGAGCCTGCATCACCGAGACGTACTCATCTTGGATCTGATCACTGTCGTATCTGAAGTAGATCGTGTTGTTGTCACGTAAGGCTTGTGGGCCTGCAAAGTTTGGATCGTAGGTCTGCTGTTGCTGGGCGTATGGATCGCCAATAATCAGCGCGCCAGTCGAATCAACCGAGGTCACAGGATCGGTGGACACACCACCGTAGCCAAGCGGATCCTCATACACCGCCGAATTATCGATCATCTGGCCATCGTTGTAGACCGAACCATCGACCATCTCACCATCAGTGGTGCTTGTCTGGGAGCAGGCGGTCACGGCGAGCATCATCACTCCCATTAGGCCCGCAAGCTTTAAATTCTTGATCATCGTAATCCCCTCTATATGCACCCGATGGTCTATCTTTCAGGCTGCAATGGGCCCCATGCAGGAGCACTGACTTCACCGGAGGTGTTAGATGGCAGATTCGCCTTAAAACGTCCATCAGTGGAGACCAAAGCTAAGCCCTTTCGGCCTTGGTACACTGTGCTATATATTACCATGCTCCCATTAGGTGAAACACTTGGCGATTCATCCAAAGAAGAAGTCGTCAACATGTAAATAGAGCCGTCAGCATCCACACGCGCGACACGATAGCCTTGAGCACGCGTAATCACGATCAGGGCATCAGAGCCTGGGATTGGACGTGCCGAGAGGTTTAAAGCACCTTGGTAGGTCACGCGCTTAGCCTCTAAGGTGTTTAAATCCACGGCGTAAATCTGCGCCCGACCACCACGCTCCGAGGTGAAATAGATGGTATTGCTGTCTGCACTCCACGATGGCTCAGTATCAATGGCGCGGTTGTTGGTAACACGCACTAACTTGGAAGCTACTAAGTCGTAATAGTAGATTTCAGGCTGGCCATCCTTGGACAAGGTAAAAGCAATCTTATTGCCATCAGGCGACCACGATGGGGAGCTGTTTAAGCCCTTAAAAGAGGCTAACTTAGTGCGTTTTTGCGTGAAAATATTCTGCACGAAGATGGTTGGCGCACGGCGCTCAAAGCTCACGTACACTAAACGCTCACCATCAGGAGACCAGTTTGGCGTCATGATTGGCTCAGTCGAGCGCAGAATTGGCGTCTCATTGTAACCGTCGTAATCAGAGGTCATGAGCTGATATGGGTATGGATCGCCAAAGCGGTACACAATGTAGGCAATGCGCGTTCTAAAGGCACCACGCTGACCGGTTAAGAGCTCGTAGGTACGGTCAGAGACAAGGTGTGCTGCCTGACGTAATTGCTGTGGGCTAAAGGAGAATTGGCGTGGCTGGGTTAAGAGCTTGCCTTGGTTTTGCCCCTGCACACCAAAGATGCGATACACCACGGTAAAGGTGCCATTGTTGTTTGGCACGACCTCACCGGAGACCACGGCCTCCGCGCCTAAGGTAGCTAAGGCTGCAAAGTTAATGGTGTTATTTACCACAGCGTTTTGTGGCAGCTGCTGGTAAGTGATGGGGGTAAATTTACCCGAGCGCATGAGATCAGCACTGACAATGGAACTGATGTCAGCTTGGGTTTGTGCGCTGTTTCTAAAAGGCAAGACCACAACGCGGCGGCCCTCATTGATGCCACCCGTGATCTCAATTTGTAAGGCGGCATGCGCTCCAGAGAGCATACCCATACTGAGCAGTAAGATGCCCAATACTTTGAAAAATCGCATGGATCCCCCACGAAAAAATGGAAAAACCGTGAATCACCCCACGGTAACAGGAGGTGACAGGCGCAACGCTGGCGCCAAGTGCTCAATGCTGCAAAGCAGTGCACAGAAGAGCAAGACAGTGCAAGGCAATGCACTATAGCAGCGCACGATGAACACACCAACTGCTCTTTACGGACGGTCACGCCCAGTAGCAATAAAGCCAGCCCAGTCTCAAGAGAGCAAAGGTACGTCACCAGCCAGCACCACGCACAGTTTAGCAAAGGCGCGACGTAATGCTAATGCCCTGCAAAGCTTTTAGCAAGAATTATCGCCCGCTACAGCAAGTTGTACCCAGCTATCGGCCCATCTACCTCCAGAGCATCCTTACCCCAGAGAGGCTCTCTCCCATGTGCACACGCGGCTGGTGCAGGCTGCAGGTACAAGTTACAGGTACCCTCTGCTCTGAAGTACTGCCCCTATTGCCCTTTTACCCTATTGCCCAATTGCAGCGCCCGCCCTACATGCTGCTCTGGGCAGCAGGAGAGGAGTGATCTTGAGCGCTTCACCGTCTTTATTGTCAGCTGGTGCGGGTACGGACGCGGTCGTGCGCCTCCTGTGAGTAAACAACTACCGCTAAGTGGTAGTGCCATGCAATGGCTCTGGGGTTATGAGCGCAGCTGCTCCTTAGAGCTTTGGTGTCATGGTAATCACAATGGTATTGCAGTCCTTACAGCCCTGTGGCGGCATCGGCAACATACCAATCAAGTGTAAGGTCGCAATAGCACTGGCACACACCGACTTATCCCCCTCGCATTTTTCGTTGTAGATCATGCCAGTGTTGTCTACAGAGAGTGTCACCACCACGCGCTTACCATTCATGGAAGGGTCAATACGCCAGTTCTGCTCAATTAACTGCTGCACCTTTGCGCCATAAGTGAGACTGTCATTAGAACCAGTGCCCGCACCTAAGCCCTGACCATTGACGGCGCCATTGGCCTGCCCTAAGAGCTCTTCTTCGAGGCTATCGGCACGCTCCGCCTCATTGGCTTTACGCATCTCATCTTCGATCAGACGGCGGGCCTCTTCTTCGGCCTTACGCTTGGCTTCAGCCTCAGCTTTCTTCTTGGCCTCGGCCTCTGCCTTGCGCTTAGCCTCTGCTTCGGCTTTAGCTTTGGCCTCTGCTTCGGCCTTAGCTTTCGCTTCAGCTTCCGCCTTGGCTTTAGCTTCTGCTTCAGCCTTAGCTTTGGCCTCCGCTTCGGCCTTGGCCTTAGCTTCTGCTTCAGCCTTAGCTTTAGCCTCGGCTTCTGCCTTGGCCTTAGCCTCTTCGGCCTTACGCTTCTCTTCAGCTTTCTTCAGGGCAATAGCCTTTTGCCGTTCTTCTTCGGCCTTCTTTTGGGCCGCTACCTGTTTGGCTAACTCCTCTCGGGCCTTAGCTTCGGCCTCAGCTTTAGCCTTTGCCGCCTCTGCCTCTTGTGCCGCTTGCTCGTCTTGAATCTGTGGACTTTGCACCTGTGGTAAGCGGCCTTGTGGATTGCCTTGAGCTGGTGGCACATTCACAATGGTCGCGTGCATGATCTGCCCTGCCTTTTCCTCAGGGCGCTTTGGCTTGTCTAAGGAGACATTAATCGCCAGTGTGGCCAACAGAGCGCCGTGAAAGGCCATGGCCAAAACAAAGGCAGTGCCTATTCCAATTTTCAAGGCAACCCTCTCTCAAGACGCAACACCACTCAAGCTTGCTTACTTGCTTGAAGCGGCGTTAAGGCTTTGTGTAGGAAGTTATGGGGGTAGTGAGGCAAAAAGCGCTTTACAGCTCACTGCTCTCAAGAACACAGCTACAGCCAACAATGCCTCTTTGGGAAAAGGCGGCTGCTATCCTTAAGAGGTTTACTTGCTGGCGGTGTTGGAACTGGTGCTGGTATTTACCTGAGGCATTGGCATTGGCTCCGTCATGAGGCCCACGCTCTCGACGCCAGCTTGCTTGAGCGCCTGCATCAGCTGAATCACACTGTCGTAAGCTACCTGCGCATCACCTTGGACGACCACTGGACGCGATGGATCCTTACGCAGCTCCTCTTGGACAAGGCTCGACACAGTATCTAAGTTAGGCACCTTAGTGCTTTGGGAGTCAACACTAACGTAGTACTGACCGACGCGATCGACAGTGGCAATGATAGGAGTACGCTGATCCTCATTCATGGCCTCGGCCTCAGCTTGCGGCAGATCAACAGTAACGCCCTGCATCACGACTGGGGCGGTGGCAATAAAGATCACCAGCAACACCAGCATCACGTCGATGTATGGCACCACATTGATTTCAGCCACGGTACGGGATTTCCGGCGTCCACGCTCGCCCATAAAATCTCTTGGCATGGCAAAACTCTCTTGTTACCGCCTTGGTACTAATCACTCACCATGTAGCGCTACAGCATGAAGCAGCAGTGCTCTGCAACTCACGCGACTACGCCCTACGCGAGCCGTAAAACAACGCTCTGGCGGGTATGGGTTGGCAGGGAGCGAGTACTCTCTAAATGACGTAGGATGGGATGCGTAATTGCAAGATCACACACCTCGAGATGAAGTGAGCAGGTGATCCTGAGCCTATCTTCAGATGGTGCACCCTAATTACCTTAAAGTACGTCACCTCTAAAGTCAGTCGCTCCTAGTTGTGGGTATGTCTTTCCCCCATAGAATCAGTCTCAGGGTGCTGTCACCTGCCAGCACCTACTGATGAAGATCAAAAGTATTTATCGAGCTACACCGATCAGCGATCCACTTGGAAGGTCACTATTGGATGGCTTGTATTAGCGGTTTATCTTGATGGCATCAAGCGCCGCGTGGTGGTAAATACTTTTAAACTCCATCACTACCTACCTACCTACCTACCAGCACTCTCCTTAATGGTATGAGGCGAGCTACTGATGCGGCTTAGCGCTGGTTAGCAGCAGGATTGACATTATGGCGCACGTTTTGGCCACCTGGAGCAATGTAATGCGGCTCACTGTCGTTATTGCGCGCATTATTACGTGCCCGTAAGCGCTCCATATCCACACCGCTCTTATACACCGGCCCCTCGCTCTTAGCAGGAGCAGCGGCCATATTAGGCTTTACCGCCGTAGCAGCACCGCCAGGCAATTGAGCATGGGCTAAGTTTGCGTTAGTGGCAGCATTACGAGGTGGCACTACTCCACGGTAGTTAGCAGCCATATGTGGATCGTTAAGAGGAGGCACCGTAGCACCTGTATTAGCGTTAATCCCCTGTAGCGGCGCATTGCTCATGGCAGCTTGATTAGCAGCAGCTGCAGCCGCCGCATTTGCGGCTGACGCTTGGGCATTAGGGCCTAAGCGTGCCTTATTCTCAGACGGAGCGGGATTAACCAGCGGATTGCGATTTGGGCGATTGCGATTAGGCTGGGCCATATTCGGGGCCATATTCTGCCCCATAGCAACATTCGCTGCTGGAGCACTACCCTGAGCCGCAGCATTAGGAGCACTGCCGACAGCGGCAGCGGCTGCGGCAGCACTAGCGGCGTTTAACGCAGCGGCACTACGCTCCCGTTGCTCCCGTTCACGCTGCTCTCGCTCGCGTAACTCGCGCTCCCGCTTCTCAAGGCGTTCCCTCTCACGTAATTCACGCTCGCGCTCGCGCTGGCGCTCACGCTCTAACTCCCGCTCCCGCTCGTAAGTGGTGGCGTTAAAACTAGAGCCCGTGCTCTCCGCAGGCGCGGGAGCATAGCCCTCAGGAGAGGCCGTGGCATAGCCAGCGTTGGCATCGCCCGCCCCTGCTGGTGGCGCCATGGTGGTATTGCCATAAGAGCCGACGCCATTGGCATTGACCTGCGCTGCTGCCACTGTCTGCACTGGAGCAGCATTAGTGGCGGCTTGTGGCGTAGCGTTATTGCGGTTATTTAACTGTGAGCGGATGGTGACCAAACGACGGTTTAAGATGGTCGAGAACTCATCCATGAAGTTGTAATAGCGGTTCTCTAAGGCCTCGACCTTGGTCACGAAGCGGTTATAGAACATCACGGCAGGAATAGCAGCAAAGAGGCCCATAGCCGTAGCGATTAAGGCTTCGGCAATTGGTGGAGCCACCATGGCTAAGGTAGCGTTTTTGACCGCTGCTAAGGAGACGAAGGCGTGCATGATGCCCCACACGGTACCAAAAAGGCCGATGTAAGGGCTGATCGAGCCGATGGTCGCTAAGGTTGGCAGATGCGTCTCTAAAAGCTCAACCTCACGGGAGCAGGCCACCTTCATTTGGCGGTAGGTACCGCTCATGACCACTTCCTGATCGGCGGGGCCGGAATTGACGAGGCGGACAAACTCTTTAAAGCCTGCGCTGTAGATCACCTCGAGGCCGACGAGCTCATTTGGGCGTTTCATGCAGTCTTGATAGAGGTTATTAAGATCGATACCAGACCAGAAGCGATCTTCAAATTCGTCGGCTTTAGCGCGGCCAATGCGATATTGATTGTTACGGGAGATAATGATCGTCCACGAGACAATCGACAGTGCGAGAAGGAAGAGCATAACGCACTGCACCAAGAAGCTCGCATTGAGCACCAGCTCAGTAAAAGAGAGCGCTCCTTGAGATTGCATGAAAAGAACTCCAAAAGAAACCTTGCGTGGTGGCCAAGGAAGAAGTCAGCGAACTTCCCCTGCAGGCAATGAGCACACCACGACGCTAGGGTGCGGTGAGCGTACACATTGTACCGAAAAAACAGGCAGGGGCAGCAAGGCTAGCTTTGGAGGTGAATAATAGCAGTGCAAAGTTAGAGCATGCTTAGGGTGTGGGACGGCGGGAAGGGAAATGGGGTAATCGTTGTAGGGCGGGAGCGTCGCGTGGTTAAGAGAAGGTGCGGCTAAGGACGGAGTGAGCTCATAAGTTGGGATGCAAGCTTGCGTGCTGGTACTTGCCACAACGTAAGAAGCAAGGTGCAGGCAAGAGTGAACCTATCTTCAGGTGCTTAAGGTTGCACACACACACACACAGGAATGCAGGCACGCTGGCCTTAAACTCCGTCATATCTTAAGGCAACGTTCCTCAGCAAACGGTAATCTCACAACCGCTCCTCGGCAGAAACCTCCCTAAAAGGAATGGCCGAGGCCCGCTTGCAGGCAGCAGCAATGAGCTCGGCATTGCTATCGGCAGCAGCAAGGATTTTGGCTAAGTTTTCGCCCTCCTCTGGAGACAAATGCAGCACAGGGATAGCCTCATTTTCAGACTCTGGTTGCAGCGTCGAAACGGCTGCTTGGTAAATGGCACTATAGGCAAACTCACTCAGAGTTACCCCTTTTTTGGCTGCTGCTCTGACCACTAAGGCAAAATCATCCTCAGAAAAGCTGATTTCTATGAGGTTAGCTGGCGCCGTCATGATGCAATGTCCTCCCTACTGGTGTTGCCATTACTGGTGATGCCTACCATAACCATCATCACCACCATGGATCTGCTCCTCTAAGTGCTGGCTAGCAAAAAGCAGCATTGTCACTGCACTTCAGCACGGGCGGCGTGGTGATGCGTTTGGTGTGCCCCACCTTGAGGTAGTGTTGGTGCTCTCTCCCCCAAACTCTGCATAGAGCCCACATATTATTGCCATCGCACCAGAGCAGCTCTTAGAGCTTCATCTCTGGCTCTTGTGGCCACAGATACGGCTGTAACTCCTGCGTAAACGCTTCAGGGAGCTTGGTTGGCTTCGACTTACTAAAGTCCAAACAGGCTAAGGTCACACACATGGCAAATAAGAGCACGCCCTGCTCATTGCGCACCTCTTGGTACATCTGCAGCGTAGTGCGACGCAGCGCAAAAGGCACACAGGTAATGGTGAGCACCTCGCCTAAGCGCGCTGATGAGTGAAAGCGTGCGCTCAGCTTGCTGACCACAAAGCCCTTCCTCTCCTCTTGGAGGTGCTGCTCCTGATCATATCCAAGCGCTTCACGCACAAAGTCCGAGCGCGTTCTCTCGCAGAACTTGAGGTAGTTTGCGTGGTAGACGATGCCACCGGCATCAGTGTCCTCATAGTACACGCGAAACTTGCTGCTAAAGACTTGCTGCTGCTGCTGCTGCTGCTCACTCATTGTCTCTTCCTGTCCCTGTGTCATCACCGCTTTACCTTAAGCCTTAACGCCCCTGCGCGCTTAAGCTCCCACTGCTTTTAGCGCTTTTTAGCGCGCTTCCCTACTCATGGCATCGCACTTAGAGTAGGCCTTAGGGGTAGCCATACGCCCCATACGGGAGCGCTGCACAAAGCCGTTTTGAATGAGGTAAGGCTCGACCACATTCTCTAGAGTCTCACGCTCATAGCCCAAAGACGCCGCTAAGCTCTCAATGCCCACAGGGCCACCATTAAAGTCATTGATAATGGTGCTGATGTAAGCGCGGTCAAAGTCGTCAAAACCGTCCTTATCGATCTTGAGGATCTCTAAGGCCAGCTCCGCAATCTGCTTGGTAATTCGGCCATCGCCCTTAACCTCAGCAAAGTCACGGACACGCTTTAACAAGCGGTTAGCGATACGTGGCGTACCACGTGAACGGCTGGCAATCTCTAAGGCGCCCTCATGATCGATCTCGATGCCCAGCTTTTTGGCAGAGGCAGTGACAATTAAGAGCAGCTCCTCAGGTGAGTAGAAATGCAGCTGTAAGATGATGCCAAAGCGGGCGCGTAAAGGCGAGGTCAGTGTACCAGCACGAGTGGTGGCACCAATGAGGGTAAAAGGCTGCAGATCGATCTTAATCGAGCGCGCCGAGGGGCCCTCACCGGTCATGATATCGACCTCGTAATCCTCAAGGGCAGGATAGAGGAACTCCTCAATAACTGGCGTGAGGCGGTGAATCTCGTCAATAAAGAGCACGTCGCGGCGGCCTAAATTGGTAAGCAGCGCTGCGGCATCACCCTTTTTCTCAAGGGCGGGGCCTGAGGTTGTAGATAAGGTGACGCCTAACTCATTGGCAATGATGTTAGAGAGGGTGGTCTTACCTAAGCCTGGCGGGCCAAAGATGAGTACGTGATCTAAGGCGTCATTACGCTTTTTGGCGGCGGCCAGCGCAATAGCCAGCTGCGACTTGACGTCCTCTTGGCCAATGTAGTCATTGAGGGTTTTGGGACGCAGTGCGCGATCCTCTGAGCTCTCAGTCACCTCTGCTGCCAGCTCTTCCACGCTCTTTTTAGGAGAGACCTCCCGCTCCAGCTCCACTTGCAGCGTATCAGCGACAATGCCTTTAGTTCCGGCCATGCCCTACACCTTTTTCTCCACACCGGTGGTGTGGCCAGAGGCCACACCACCTAAAAACCTTTACCGTAGGTAACCTAAAAGCGCCTGACGGCGCCTTATCTCGAGAGTAGCGTCTCAGCACAGGCCCACTCTCAGGGTAAAACATCTGATTGTAGGCAGTTACCCCTTTGAGATGTGCTTTTTGAGATACTCACCTTTACCTTGCCGTAGTCCCCACGCGTCGCGCTAAGCTTACGCGCGCACTAAGCGCTTTTCACGCGCCACACGCAAGCCCTCTTTAACCACGGTCGAGACGTCCATACCTGGCTTGTACACCTCTTTCATAATGACACTGGCCTCAGCATCCTTAAAGCCTAAGCCCAGTAAAGCCGTATGACACATCTGCCGCTCCTCAGACTCAGGGTCAGTCTTCTCCTGCAAGATGGAGCTTAAGATCTGCTCATCCTCAGGCTTCACTGTAGTCTTACGCTTGCCACCAATGCTGGCGGCAGCGGCGACGTGCGCATCGACATTGAGCTTATGTAGACGATCTTTCATCTCCACAATGATACGCTCGGCGGTCTTTTTACCAACGCCAGGCACCTTGACTAAGGACGAGAGGCGGCCTTGGTTGATCACCTCAATAAAGCTGTCCAAAGTAAAGAGCGAAATGATAGCCATGGCACTGCGGGGGCCGACACTGGTGACCTTAATGAGCTCACGAAAGAGCAGGCGTGACTCTTTGTCCTTAAAGCCAAATAAGAGGTCGGCGTCCTCACGCACGATGTGGTGTACGTACAAGAAGCACTCAGAGCCCACCTCAAGTTCGGATACTAGGTTACTTGGCACCTCGACCTCATAGCCGAGGCCGCTATTGACCTCAATGAGTGCATTGACGGCATCAAAGCCTAAGAGCTTACCGCGAATACTGCCAATCATATCCTGTCCTTTAACCAAGAGAAGGGGCGAGCCCAGCTGTGTCTGTGCGCCATACTATGCCAGCATTAACACGCGGCACGGTGTTATCCCCCACATCACAGCGGCGCAAACTGCACGTTAGTTTACAACCAAGTGGCGAGCACCGCACCCTGCCGTTTTATGCCGACTTGTCGCGATACAGAGTTATGCCTTACTGTACTCAGTGGTGATGCCTGCGGGTGAGTCACTTGCTTCAAGCGACCGCAAGCGGACGTGGGCTCTGGCTAGCGCTTAGCGTACTGACGTAAGCGGCCACGCACACTGGAGCCAATTTGTACCCCTGCGCCCATGGCCGCGCTAACCTTGTAGGTATAGCCATGGCAAATGGCACAGGCAAGGGCATCAGCGGCGTCAGCTTGGGGGCGTCCGTTTAAATGGAGAATCTTTGTCACCATAAACTGCACCTGATACTTCTCAGCCGCGCCATAGCCTACCACCGCCTGCTTAATCTGCATCGGGGTGTACTCGTACACCGGAAGCTTGAGCCGCGCTCCTGCCACCATGGCTGCGCTGCGCGCCTCCGCCAGCTTAATCGTAGCCTGCACGTTTTTCGATAAAAACGCCTCTTCTACCGCCATCACTGTCGGATGAAACTGCTCAATAATCGACGAGACCGCCTCAAAGATCATGAGCATACGCTCGGCAATGGGATCAGACGTGTCCATGACAATGCAGCCCGAGCCTAAGTAGGTGAGCTGATTGCCCTGCATATGCAGCACGCCATAGCCAGTTTTGCGCGAGCCTGGGTCAATACCTAAGATGATCTCTGCCATGTGCTGCCTATACTCAAGACACTAAATCTCTGGCCCCATAGCGGCAGCTCTAGCCTGCACACGCCTCACATAACAGACAAAGCACAGGCGCCACAGCAGCAATGCTGCCAGCAGCCTAACCTCCTGCCGCGCCAACGTAGCCTACCATCACCAGAAAGTAGGCTGTTAGCCTATCACAAAAACCCGTCCCCTACGCGTGCGGCGAAAAATTCTGCGTTTTTTGTGGCCACACCGACTATTTTGCGCTTTTTGACTTTTACCCCTCCCCCAAGTGATGGTATAAATACCATCACAAGACTGGGGAATTAGCCCTGCACTGAGCTCTGAAGTGACGTTAAGTGAAGTTGCTCTCGCTGCGCTCAACTGCGCTTCTGACGCTAAGAGCAGGAATCCCTACCACGGTAAAACGCACCACGGAGGTGACACGTTATGGCGAAGATCCTCTGTGCAGTAGGTGCCATGTGTATGGCTCTACTGCTAAGCGCTTGTGACACGATGCCAGAGGTCAACAACTACAACTGCTACGCGCACATTTTGCCGATAGATCGCGACTACCATGATTACGCGGCTAAATGTCGCTCGGAGCATTTAGGCAAGAGCAACAAGGAATACAACGACTTAGCTATTGCCCGCCTTAAGGCCTGCTACTACAGTGACGACGTTAAGCAGTGCCAAGAGGCCACAGAGAAGTTGGAGACCCTACTGCACACGTGGCAAGATGAGCAAGGAGCATTAGCCACCTACTCGATTTACGACAACCAATAGAGTGGGCAGAAGCAAAAGGGGCTGGTTAGGTGATTCCTATCCAGCCCCTTTTGTTTGGTTGCGATTCTGTGTCTGGGCGCAGCCTGAAAGCTCCAGCTCTTCACAAGAACAAGGCTCATCGCCAGCGCTGCTGCCAAAACTCTTGGCGCCACGTACCATGCACCGGCCGCTGCCATTGCTGCACTTGTGGCTGCTGCCAACTAAGAGCACGCCCTTGGTTAGACTGCTGCATGCGCGCTAACTGCTCTTGCTTGTGATCTCGCCATGCATTGAAGATGATATACACCGCTCCACAGATAATACTAAAGGCAATAAAGAGGATAAAAATCAGCTTGAACACGAGGCTGTCGTCCATGGCGAACCCCCTTGTTATGTAACTGTCTTTTCTCCCCACCCCAGCTCAGCTGTAAGGCGGTGATGTGATGAAAACAAACGGCTCCCAATCCGTTTGGCATAGCAAACACTGCTTTTTGGGGCACTGCTTACACCCTTGTAAGCCCCTGCCCATAAAGACCAAAAAATCTGGCATCACAGCGCAGAAGAGAAATGCAAAAACCGCAAGCACAGCCCAAGGCCATGCTGTAACCACATCCGCAAATGCTCTATTTTCCTCCCCATATGCAGAGCTACAGTTGTATATAGCTAACACACCGCACCCTACTGACAAATCTGCAATTTATAGGCACTGAGCACCATAGCACTTCTCTGCTATGGGGTAATATTGCATAGTTCCAACATAGTACAGCATCTTAAGCCTCAGACTAACCAAACTGAAGCCACGTCACTACCACCCGATGATGATGGTGGTGGTGGTGGCTTACTTTGGGGCACGCCTGAGTCCTACTGACAGTGCAGCCTCTGTGATGAGGTCTAGTTTACCAAGCGCATAAATAAGCATGGGCGTTAAGTTAGTGGTTCGCTTGGGGAAAGGGAGCTGAACGGATCCTGGCAACACGCAGGCTGTAATACTGTCTGCTCTAAGGTGCCCTCAATGTACTTGGCAGCCGTGGCTATCAGCTTGAAGGCTAAAGCAGCGGCCCCCAGAGCTCAAGCATGGGGCCCATGTGTAAGCGTTTGGCGTGCTCCACCTTGAAGTGGTGTGAGAGCCTTATCCACCAAACAATGAGGAGAGCCCATAAGTTTAGATGCGTCGACTCTGATATGACGCCTGATACCAAGACAGAGAGGTTTTGAGGATTAATCTGTAGCATCTCTGCTCGCCGTTACAGGGGGCGCGACTTAGCTGCCTTTTTGGTTTTCCACTTTAATCGGCTCAACTAAGGCCTCATGGCGCTCTATTTGCGGCCCCGCTGAGGAGTAAGTGCGCTTAATAGTGCGCCACGCACAGGTCTGCCGGTATTTGTCGCTAATCACCACAACAACCCAGAGCAGCAGCTTCCCCTCTTTGATGAGGTTGTTGCCATAGTCGTTTTTTACCAGCTGCTGCTCGGCCTCATCTAAGAGGGCGAACTTAGCAGCAGCGGTGTCTGAGCTGACGCGTTTGAGCTCAAAGGCGTAGATAGTGTCTTTGGTAGAGGCTACCAGATCGCAACGACCATGGTTGTTTGAGACCTCATCGTCGGCATTGACCAAATGCGACATCATGCACAGCTTGAAAAAAGTGCGATAAATGCGCTCTTTTTTATCGTCCTCTTCGTCAAAGATGTCATAGCGCGAGTTGCATAAAAGCTGGTTGATGGTCGCACACAACTTGGCAATATTGCCACTCAGTAACGCCTGTTGCACTTGGAGCAGCTTATGGTAGACATCGGCCTCATCAGCGTTAGCCATATATGCTATGAGCACTGTTCTGAACTCAGAGGCGACCTCATAATTGGTGAGCTCACACTTGTAGCTGCGCTCAACTACTGTTGAGGCGTGCTTAGAGTCCTCAGTAAGTTCCTTGATGGAAAGCATGCCGCTTTGCAACATGATCTGATCAAGGGTAACGTCAGTTGCCTTTACTGGGCTAGTCATATCTTCATTGCCCATGATGACTGGCTTGCTGTACTTTTCCAGTATCTTAGTTACGTCATACTTGCGCCTGCCCAAAAACGAGCGCAAAGCTGCAGTTGCCCCAGAATTTCCCATCCAAAAAGGCTCAAAACTAAGCTTGGCATTGGCCCTCTTTCTAAAATTAGGGTTGTCCAATGGGGCAAAGAACTTGTTGATGGCAATGGGGCAGTACATATTGACTGAGGCTTGGTTGTCGAAGCAAAAGCCATCGTAGTTCAGCTCGAGTTGCTGCCACAGCTCGTCGGTAGTAATACCCAGATTGTCGGCCGCAAGCGGAATGTAGCGCGCAAAGCTCTTAACAATCTCCTCTTTGGTATAGCCCAGCAAGTCAGCGTAATCTGGATCCATGCTGATATCTTGAATGTTTTGCCCCGTAAAAAGCGAGACCTCACGATAGCGCATAATGCCAGTTACCAAGATGAATCGTGCATTCCTCTCGTTCTGCTGTCGTAACCAACTGTAGAAGTTGGCCAACACTTTCTGTAACTGGGCAAACAGCAGCGGGTCGTCAAGATGCTTCGAGAGCGGGTAATCCCACTCATCAATTAAGAACACGAGGCGCTGCCCCTTAACACGAGCGAGATAGTTGAGTTTCACCTTAAGGTGTTCAAACGACGTCTCTGTTTGGAGCTGCAAGGCGTCTGGGAAGCCTGCTTCTGCGTAAGCTGCTGCTAAGTTTGTGCACAAACTAGCCTCAAATGTCTGAGCGTCACTGCAGTCGATGTAGATGAACGACAGACTGATCACAGGATAAGTTCGCGTCTCTGGCCAATTGCCATAAATGGCAGTACCTGCAAAGGAGCTATCGCCATGGGTGAACAACTCCTGCAGCATTGAGCACAGGGTGGTTTTACCCATACGGCGTGGACGGGATAAGAACACAAAGTTGAAAAGGGTGACTAAGAGCCCAAGATTAGCGGTCTTGTCAACAATCAGCTTGTTAAAGTCTACCAAATCGTTCCAATTGGAGACCCCTAGCGGGATTGTCTTGAGAGGTTGCTTGTTTGTGTTGTCGTTTACGCTCATCGTCATCACTCCACAACGCGGAAGTAAACATTAATGACCTATTTTAGGCTACTAATTGCCTCAAGCATAAGAGAAAACAGGGCTGACGCATCTTTTTTCCCTACCAGAAAGAGCTGGCAAATGCGCCAAGGAAAAGCACCGTGCCTTGATTGAGCGCTTTTGCAGCCTTGGCCCAAAATCAATGGTTGTACCAATAATTGCCACCTGTACGGTCGCGTGCCTCCTGAGACTAGACAGCAAGCATAGAGCTAACCTCTTGGTTAGCGCCGATCGTGAGGAGGTCTAGGCTAATTTTATAAAGCCCATAAATAAGGCGTTTCTTGAGTAGCTGCTTAAGGGTGCTTAAGGGTAATGTAGGCTAAAACAAGGGGCTTATGCAACAAAACTGAGGTACAGTGCCTCATTTTGCCCTCAAGTTTTACCTCGAGGTAGGCTTTTGCCAGCCCATACTCCCTGTGTTCATCAGCTTGAGCAAAATTATCCCAGACCTCCTCACGGTCGGGTCTGCAGCATGCCTGTTGGTTTTCTCCCCAAAAGCAAACAGGCACTGTAGCCGTAGCCACAACGCTTGCTCAACAGACACAACTTCGTGTTCTAAGTCTCCCCAAAGCTCAGTGCGCTGTCTCTGGATTTTGATCTGATGGGGGCCTGCGCATACCCCACTCGTAAGAGTGGGGATAAGCAGGCCAAGAGTGTCCGCTGCACATATAACGCGAACTTTACAGGACAA
>CASEBB010000042.1 GCA_949286015.1 uncultured Succinivibrionaceae bacterium
ATCAAGCGGATAGGATCCTAAAAGCGCACGCAACGATGCACCTTATTTGTGCTTTTATGTGCTCTTATAGGGCGTGTCCCCTGGTTACAATAAAGAACCCGAGCATAGCCTCAGGGGTATCTTGAGGGTAGGTGCGCTTGCAGTAAGCTAATATCTTGTTAGCTTGTTTAGTAGTTTTGCCCAGAGGGCGCATTAGTTGTAGCCAGCGGTCAGCATCGCAGTAGTTCAAGAGGTACTAGCGGCTCGATAATATCGCGAGCTGGCGCATTACGCGGGCATGTGTTTTTTCTATTTCTCGATCGATGTCACCGACCTCATTGAGGGCAAAATCTGCGAACTCGAAGTAGTCGACATCGGCGTACTTATCGATGAGCGTAGGCTCCTGCAGGAGCGAGATGTCCATACCAAACAGGGTCTGCTTTTCCTGTTCTTTGTGCTTTTTCATTGTGATCAGCCTTATCTTAGCGGAGGGGTAAAGGTGGTAGGTGTTGGATAGCACAGCCTCAGTAGCAACACTGCATGTCACACTACGCGGATCACACTGCACTGCGTCACGCTCTCCTGCTACAGCAGGGTGGTCTCTTACCCCTGAGCGCAAAATGATGCGCAGCAGACCGCAGCCGTCGCAGCCCTCACCATACCCTAGGAAACAGCGCCATACAGCACGCTTACAAGGATCGCAGCCAGTGCAGATGCTTGCGCATGACTCTGATGCAGAACACGACACCGCCAATGAACATGGCGCTCAGCACGCCCAGAACACACATCTTAGTAAAGCTTAGAGTACTTCCAGCCAGAATAACGTAGACGACCATTAGGAGCAGCACGCTCACCAGATAGGTCAGCACTTGTTCGGCGTAGGACAAAACCTTGTGGGTGTAGTCTTTTTCGCTCATGACGGTACTCCAAACAACGTCGACCCAGTAGTTACTGCTTAGTTGTGCGGCGCTACGTTTGGTGTAGATGTAGCTTCAGGTGTGGTGCTGCTACCATTGCCCTGCATTGTGGTGCCAGTAGAGTTGCTGTTGCTGCGTAACAGATTGCGCTCGTGCACGCGCTTGGTGGCTTCTTGCGACTGCGCTTCTAACGCCTTCAGGCGCTCTTGGTGCTCCATAAGATTGCGCTGTTGTGGATTGAGCGGGACGCTTGGGTTGCTGCTTTGCTGCGTTTTGCTGGCCGTAGTGTTAGTGGTGGTTGCGGTGGCAGCGGCGGTAGCAGTGGATTTAGCGGTAGCAGTAGTAGCTGCATTAGCCACGGCGGGAGTACTGTGCTCGTAGAGGCTTAGCGGAGTGTTGAGCTCCGCATCATTGGATTGCAGCGCTGCCTCGATCGAATCGATGTCCTCATCATCGTCGTATTCAGAGTCATCATCATTTGGCGTAGCACTGCGTGGCGCTTGGGTATAACGTGAGGCCGGAGCTACAGAGCGACCGATGTCGAGATCACTCTGATCCTCGTGCTCTAAGAACTCATCGCTATCAGAGGTGGCGTTTGCGTCATCGTCGTCGGTATAGGTACGCTGCGAGAGGGCCTCAATATTGGCCTGCGCTTGAGCACGGTTAGCTTGGCTCTGCCGCTCATGGCGCTCGATACGCGCCTGACGGCGGGCCGCACGTCTCTCAGCACGCTCTTTTTCGAGCGTTTGCAGCTCTTTTTGCTGTTGCAGGGCCTCGTTCTCTTCCATGTCATCATTCTGTGGCGCATTGCGCGTGATTTCCTGATAGTAGGAAGAGCCTGGGTTCATTAAGCCCATGAGCATTTGCCGCGCGTTGCGGTTGCCTAAACGCGCTGATTGCTCCAAAAGACGCACACCGACATCAATGGTGCGCATGTCCTGAATAAAGATACGTCCCGCCACCTCAAAGCCATGGTTCTCGCCTTGGGTGTTGATAATACGCTGGAGCCAAAAGGCGCCTTGCGTGGCATCATCCTGAGCATAGAAGTAGCGGGCAATTCGCGCCACCCGTCCAGGACGAATGATCATATTGTCAAAGCCCGTGCGGTCGCCCTCAAGCATGGCTTTTTGCGCACAGCGCTCAAAGGCTTGGGTGGGCTCAATATGCTGGTACAAAAATGAGTCTGGGGTGTACTCGTTAGAGCGGGTATAGGTGCTGTGGTAGGTGGTAATCAGCTCGCTGAGCTTGCTGATGTCACCTAAAACGCACTGATCGCAGTCGTAAATAAAGCGCTCGACCGGCGTCATTTCCTCAGGGTTTTTGACCTCAGCTTTGCTGACCTCGATCTTGGCTTCAGCATTGTCGCTTTGCTCAATGGAGCAACCACTCAGGACAAGAGCACCACCTAGGGTCGCAAGTGCCATAAGGCGTAAGGTGGCTGTAGCAGGAAGCAGTAGGTAGGAGAGCAGTGACGCGCTCTGCTGTGAGCTGGACAGGTCGTGAGCGTAGGTAGGGACTTGAGAGGCTGTGGCGACAGCTGAGGAGGCGGGGTGAGTAGAGGCTGGGGCAGAGGTAGGGGCGCAGGCGCAGGAGGCGGCTGCGGTAGCTGCATTAGGAGCAGTAGGCTCACTACTGACTAAAGAGTCCGGAGCGCCAGACGCTGGCAGTAGGTTCTTACCATTAACTGACATGGCCGGTGCTCCTTTGTCTCTCAACGCTTTTTGCTAACTGCGCTGCTCATGATGAGCATGCCCAAAAGCATTACACCCCCTATGATCATGGTCAGTAAGGCTGACCTCATACCTCATAGGGGGTAAAAAACTTATGGCACAGCTCAGGGGCGCCCAAAGGTCACATTACTGCGCCATTTGGGTGTCAGTGCTTGGGTAAACAGGGCCACCCGTGCCTTGCTGCACACCTTGCGCGCCGCTGATATCCACCTTTTGGATACCCATATTGCCAGAATAGAAGGCATCAGGCTTGTGAAAGTCACCCGCCATGTCATAGAGGCTGTTGCCTTGGAACTGCACCACTAAGGTTCTAATCTCTGGGTCGTTCCAGCCTTGACGTAAGAAGTGGACGTAATACCAGCGGGTATTGTCAAATGGGTCGGTCAGCATTGGCGTGCCCAGCACGTACTGCACTTGCGCGGCGGTCATGCCCTGACGTAATTGGTCGACGGCCTCTTGCTCCACGAAATTACCCTGAGCTAAGTCCGAGCGATATGCACAACCAGTAGACAGCACGGTGGTGGCAGCGGCGACTGCACCTAACAGTAAAACTTTGCGAAACATGAGGATTCCGTAACAGACGCCGTGCTCAGTTCTAAAGAAGAGTGCAAGGCTAAGAAAAACGGGAGCAGTCATACTCCTTTGCCTGTAGCATATAGCCATTGCTCAGGGAAAAGAGCGCTGTTGTGCACTCATTTTAGCAAAGAGCCCTTGAAATTGTTTGTCATCGTCCCCATTTAGAAAACGGAAGTCAGCTGAGCGCACCAGAATAGGCGACAGCACCTTGTGCTCATGGTTAGTACCTACCATGGGAGCGCTGCTACGAGCTAATTATTTCCTCAAGCAGACGGGCTCGGAGTATAGTAAGGCTGGGCTTTCGTTGTTTTGTTTGTTTGTGGCGAGAAGTGAGATGCCAGATTTCGAGAATAAGCCAGACGTTAATGCAGCACTCCATACCTTAGAGGCAGGTCAGAGACAAAATACCGGTGAGACCTTAACGGACAAGGAGCTTGCTGGTATGGCCGCAATTGACAACCTCAAGCAAGCTATGGCGCAGAAGTCTCAAGCTCAGGCTCAAGCTTACGCTCAGACCCAGAATTTAGGTGCAGGCTTAGGTCATGACAAGGGTATTGAGGGCGCTGCCTTTAATGCCAACGGCAATCCTGACTACCCAGAGCAGAACATCACCGTAGGTAGCGACGGTACCCCTGTTGAGGAGAATGCCGCCGATTACTTCGATGACGAAGAGAATCTGGAGACCTTAGAGGCTGAAAACACGGCTCTGGTGCAAGAGAACAACGTCTTAAAGACGCAAATCGATGCTTTAAACAAGGCGGTAGCTGCTGAGCATGATAAGATGTTACGTGCAGTAGCTGAGGCTGATAATGTCCGTAAGCGCGCAGCGCAAGATGTTGAGCGTGAGCGTAAGTACGCCTTAGAGAAGTTTGTGCGCTCGCTTTTGCCTATCTACGATGCCTTAGAGAAGGCTCTGGAGTTCTCCGATCGTAACAATGAGGCCACTAAGGCCACTATTGATGGTGTGGAGAACACTCTGACCCTGTTCTTAAAGGAGATGAGCTCCTTTGGCGTCGAGGCGGTTGACCCAACGGGCAAGCCTTTTGATCCAAACTTCCATCAGGCGGTGTCACAGATTCCATCGGCAGATGTGCCAAATAACCACGTGGTTAACACTCTGCAAAAAGGTTTCACTCTGAATGGGCGCGTCGTGCGTCCAGCAATGGTGATTGTTGCCAAAAACTAACAATGCCACGGGCGTAGCGTCAGCATTATTGGTGTTGGCGCTACGTTTGGAGTGATTTTTGGTGCAGCTAAAGTCCGCAATTTGCTGCCTCGCAAGGGGTGGTAAGTTGCGGGCTTTTTTGTTTTTTGGGCATTACGCTTAAGTGTGGGCAATGAGCGTGGTTGCTTGCAGCTGGGGTTGTTCTTAAGAGTGCGCTGGCGACACGTGCCGCTAGCACCAAGCAGCCATTAAGGAATGAGTGATCTAATAAGTGACGGCAGTGTTGAGTGTAGGCAACGTCTCACCACCACCACCACCACCACCACTCCTCAAGATGAATGGAGCGTGTGAGTCTGAGCCTATCTTAAGCTGAGGCACGCATACTTACCCTAAATTCCGTCAGCTATCATCACCTCTAAGCACCATCACAAAGCAGTTCCTCTTTCGGTGGTGTGTTGACCTCGGAGTAGAGGCTGCTGCGTAGGCTCCTCAGATAGTCTTCGCACAGGTTGTCGTTTAGTACTTAGGGGAAGCCAGCATGGCACTTAGCTCGGCTCACGTCTGGCGCCGCTACCTGCAGCGCGTACTCTGAGTAGGATCAAGGTGATAGGCCCTCATAGGTTGTGTCTGAGCCTCGGTAACTTGAGTCGCTACTTTGTAGCGCCCAGACCCGCCTTTCTACCTTGCCACTTTGCCCAGCTGCTTACTTCAAGCCCCCTGCAAAACCCCCTTACCATACTGGCTCTGCGCTCCAATCTCAGCAAAGCCCCATGCTGTCTGCTTTTTCGCGCTATCGCGCCCGCCCTTAGTGCACGTGACTCATCACGGCGCACCACCTCTTTGCTGTAAAAATCTTTGCACACAAAGCCCTTGTTTATCAGCTTTGCAAACGCTTTTGCAGTTTGGCGCAAAAATTTTTACAGTCCACACTTGAAAAGCTTTTACCCCACCCCCATTTTTCTAGACAGTTAGAGAACAGAATTCAAAGTACCACGCCCTCAAACGTGAGGCGGAGCTCAAGTTCTACCTTATGACGACTTAGCCCGCTGCCACGCCTGTGGGGATGGTCACAAGCTCTAATGACCACATGCTCGTTTAGAGCATGCTCACTTCGTAGTGCTGGCGCCGTCAAGGGCTTACGCCCCAGCGGGACGACTCCACAGCGCTGAGAGCCGGTGTCGTAAGACGCCAAAGCGCTGCACACTACAACACAGCTTAGAGGGTATGAGCTCTTAATCTAAGCAAAGATGCGTAAGACTTAGCTAAGAGCTCTGGTACTTTACAGATTAATCCTGGAGAAAAAGGTAAATGGGAAAAATCATTGGTATTGACTTAGGTACTACTAACTCTTGCGTGGCAGTACTCGATGGCGATAAGGTGCGTGTGCTCGAGAATTCCGAGGGCCGTCGTACTACTCCTTCGGTCGTCGCTTATGCCGACGACGGCGAGATCTTAGTGGGCGATGCTGCTAAGCGTCAGGCCGTTACCAACCCACAAAAGACCTTATTCGCTATCAAGCGCTTAATCGGCCGTCGTTACGATGACGTCGAAGTGCAACGCGACCTCTCCATCATGCCTTACAAGATCGTTAAGGCTGATAACGGTGACGCTTGGGTCGAAGTTAACGGCACTAAGTTAGCTCCTCCTCAGGTCTCCGCTGAAGTCCTCAAGAAGATGAAGAAGACCGCTGAGGACATCTTAGGTGAGACCATCACCGAGGCCGTGATCACCTGCCCAGCGTACTTCAATGACTCCCAACGTCAGGCTACTAAGGACGCTGGCCGTATCGCTGGCTTAGACGTCAAGCGTATCATCAACGAGCCAACCGCCGCTGCTATCGCTTACGGTGAGGATAAGGCTAAGGGCGAGCAAAAGATCGCCGTCTACGACTTAGGTGGTGGTACCTTCGATATCTCCATCATCGATATCGACGAGATCGATGGTGAGAAGACCTTCGAGGTGTTAGCTACCAACGGTGATACTCACTTAGGTGGTGAGGACTTCGATAACCGCATCATCAACTACTTAGTTGAAGAGTTCAAGAACCAGCAGAACGTCGACCTGCGTAAGGATCAGCTGGCTCTGCAACGCTTAAAGGAAGCCGCTGAGAAGGCCAAGATCGAGCTGTCTTCTTCGCAACAGACCGATGTGAACTTACCTTACATCACCGCTGATGCGACCGGCCCTAAGCACATGAACATCAAGATCACTCGTGCTAAGTTAGAAGCCTTAGTCGAGGATCTGGTGAACAAGACCTTAGACCCAGTGCGCACCGCCTTAAACGACGCGGGCTTAAGCGTGAGCGAGATCAACGACGTGATCTTAGTCGGTGGTCAAACCCGTATGCCAATGGTGCAGAAGTTAGTCGCTGACTTCTTCGGCAAGGAGCCACGTAAGGACGTCAACCCTGACGAGGCTGTGGCTATCGGTGCTGCTATTCAAGGTGGCGTGTTATCCGGCACCAAGAACGACGTGCTCTTACTGGATGTGACCCCACTGTCCTTAGGTATTGAGACCTTAGGCGGTGTGATGACCACCTTAATCCCTAAGAACACCACCATCCCAGCCAAGAAGTCGCAAGTCTTCTCCACCGCTGAGGATAACCAGCCAGCTGTGACCATTCACGTGCTGCAAGGTGAGCGTAAGCGTGCCTCTGATAACAAGTCCTTAGGCCAGTTCAACTTAGAGGGTATCGACCCAGCTCCACGTGGCATGCCACAAATCGAAGTGACCTTCGATATCGATGCTGACGGTCTGATCCACGTGTCCGCTAAGGACAAGAAGACTGGCAAGGAGCAGCAGATCACCATTCAGTCCTCCTCTGGCCTCTCTGAGGAAGAGATTGAGCGCATGGTGCACGAGGCTGAGGCTCACTCCGCTGAGGACAAGAAGTTCGAGGAGCTGGCCGCTGCTCGTAACCGCGCTGACAACACCATCCACATGGTGCGTAAGCAGTTAAACGAGAACAAGATCGGTGAGGCCGACAAGGCTGACGTCGAGCGTGCAATCAATGCTCTGGAGCTGGCGGTTCGTTCCGACAGCAAGGATGACATCGAGTCTGCTGAGAAGCGCGTGATGGATGTCCTGCAGCAGGTGATGTCGCGTGCTCAAGCGCAGCAGGGGGCTGAGGCTTATCAGCAGCAACAACAAAGCGCTGACGCTGAGTCCTCTTCCAGCTCTTCCTCTGCAAACGGTGGCAAGGATGACAACGTCGTCGATGCCGAGTTTGAAGAGGTGAAGGACGACAAGAAATAATTAGTCTTGTCCCCTGCGGTTGCCCTGCTCAGTCACACGTAAGAAGATGCGGCGGGCAGCCGTAAAGTAGGAGTTGCCCGCTGAGTAGGTGCTAAGCGCAAGCAAAACCAGTTTGTGCTTACGAGCGGGGCCCAAAAAGGCGGACGGAGGCAACTCCGCCCGCTTTTTGGCTTTTGGCGCAAGAGAGAGACATGCCGACAAAACGCGATTATTATGAGGTGCTGGGCGTCAGCAAAGATGCGAGTGATGAGGATATCAAGCGCGCCTTTAAACGCCTCGCTATCAAGTACCACCCTGACCGTAACAAAGATCCAGACGCTGGTGAGAAGTTCCAAGAGATCAATGAAGCCTACCAAGTGCTGTCTGATCCAGAGAAGCGTTCCGCCTATGATGCTGGTGGTTTCGATGCTGTAGACGGCTCGCGTGGCCCTGGTGCTGGCAGTTTCGATTTTGGCGGCGCCGACTTCGCTACTATCTTCGATACCTTCTTTAGTGAGGGTGGTTTTGGCGGTGCTACTGGTGGTAGACGCAGAGGCGGACGTCGCGCTGGCCCTGTGCCACAGCGCGGCCGTGACATGCGTATTGTCCTCGACCTCACCTTAGAAGAGGCCGTCAAGGGTATCTCCAAGGACATTAAGCTTAATGTCATGAGAACCTGCCCTGACTGTCACGGTGAGGGTTCCACCGATCCAAAGAGCCGCAAAGAGTGTCCATACTGCCACGGCTCGGGCGTCATCGTCTCGCAAAATGGTATCTTCCATGTGCAGAGAACTTGCGATCACTGCCATGGCGAGGGCTTCATCTTAACCAAGCCATGTAAGCGTTGTAATGGTGCGGGCCGAGTGCTGCAACAACGCACGGTGCATGTCACCATCCCTGGCGGCTTAGACACCGGCCAGTATGTCACCTTATCAGGTGAGGGTGAGTCCGGCTTACACGGCGGCCCAAGCGGCGATTTAATCGTCGTGGTGCGCGTTAAGGAGCACGAGCTCTTTAAGCGCGATGGCGATAACCTTTACTGCGAGGTGCCAATCAGCTTTGCTACCGCTGCCTTAGGTGGCAAGGTTACGGTGCCTACTTTAGATGGCAAGATTGTGCTGACCATTCACCCAGGTACGCAGACGGGTACGACCCTGCGCTTAAATGGCAAGGGCATCCAGTCGCCAATTCCAGGACGTCCAAAGGGCAGCCTCTTCTGCGTGGTGACGGTAGAAACGCCAGTTAACCTCAATGATTACCAAAAGGATCTCTTGCACAAGTTAGAGCAGTCCTTAGATGGTGAGGATAGCGCTGACGGCGAAGGCGAGAATAAGGGCAACTCTAGCGTCGCTTCGCACAAGCCAAAGACCGAGAGCTTTGGTGAGAAGGTCAAGAGCTTCATCAAGAACTTAGGCAAGTAGCCTTACCAAAAGCAGCTCTACGTAAAGCTGTAAGGAAAGACTGAACTAATAAGTGACGGATGTAGTGGTGCGTGGTTGCAACGTCCCACTTCGAGATAAAAGGTGCAAGCGAGTCTGAGCCTATTTTGAGATGGGCATGCATGCGTGCTCTAAATTGCGTCATTTACTAAGTCAGTCGTTCCTAAGGTGAGTTGTGGTTCTTAAGAGGCATGTGGCAAGTGATAGGTAGTTGCAGGTAGTGGTGCCGCCCTGTGGCGGTGCTATAATGTGCCCACCGTGCGGCCGTGTGCTCCCCTTGGAGTCATGTGCCCAATTGGTGTAAGGTGCCTAATTACGACACTGCCCACAAGGAGCAAGCAGCCCTAACTTGAGGGGCATTGCTCTTTTCACAGGAGCAGAGCTTCTCAACGTAGAGGCTAAGCTCTGCTATGCCGGAGCGCAGCTCCAGAAAAAACGCTTGGTGCGTGGTGCACTGGGCGTTTTTTGTTTTTGTGGTTCCTAAAATAAATTTGGCGATCGCTACGAGTTGGCCATGAGTTGGTACTTCGGGCGGTTTAGGAGGGCAATACTCATGGAACAAACGCCAATGACTGCTCGTGGAGAGCAACTGTTACGTGAAGAGTTAAACCGCTTAAAGACGGTGGAGCGTCCACGTATTACTGCGGCTATTGCTGAGGCACGCAGCCACGGTGACTTAAGCGAAAACGCTGAGTACGATGCTGCTAAGGAAGAGCAGGGCCTGTGCGAAGCACGCATTAAGGACATCGAGTCCAAGCTGGCCTCGGCGAACATTATTGACGTGACCAAGCTTAAGACCTCGGGCCCATTAAAGGTGGTCTTTGGTTGCACCGTGACCTTAGTGGATGTGGATACGGATAAGGAAATCACCTACAAGATTGTCGGTGAGGATGAGGCCAGCATTGAGAACAACCTCATTTCCTACAAGACGCCTATTGCCCGTGGTTTACTGGGCAAGGTTGAGGGTGATGAGGTCGCGATTACGATTCCAAAGGGCACCGTGACCTACGAGATCACTGAGGTTAAGTACGTCCTCTAATTTGAGGCAAGGCTAACCGCAGAGGTGGCCAGCGGCGCTGTCACGTCACCTCACCTAAGGTTAAGGCGCTAAGGCGCTAAGGCGCTGAGATGATGTGTGCGGTGGCGAGATGGCCTGTAGCAAAACCGTGTGTGGCTAGGCTGCACGCGGTTTTTGTGTTTTTAGGGCAGGAGCGGTGTAGCGAGCGCCGCTTATCTCTTAAGCGGCTGGCTAAGCGGTGACAGCAATGGCTTGTCTGTCTTGTCTGTATTGCCTTGTCTTGAGGAAAAGATGGCGGAAGGCACTGCTGTGAGCGCTGGTGCTGGTTTGCTGTAAGATGGATGCAGTTGCTCTCAGTTAGGGCAATGAATCCCTGTTGCTCCCCGTTGCTCCCTGTTGTTGCTGTACCGTACCTTTTTGGAGGCTGTCTATGAGCTGGTTTGCTGGCGCTGGCGGGTGTAAGCACAGAGCTGTGCGCAGTGCGCTCTGTGGTTGCGCGCTCTTGCTTGGCGCACCATTCAATGCCCAGAGCGCTGATTTCGACCCTGATACCTGCACCTTTAACGGCATTGAGCTTAAAGGCAAGGTAAAAGTGGTCGAATCTTTTCCTGACATTAAGGTTAAGGTAGTCGACTCCTTTCCTGATTTGCGCGTCAAGCTAAAAAGCTCTTTTGCTGATGACTGCGGGGAGTGGCAGATGGTGGACAACTTCCCTGATTTCAAGGTTAAGTTTGTGCACTCCTTTCCTGACGTCAAGATCAAAATGGTGGACTCGTTTCCTGGCGTCACTTAGTGCTGCATGGCTGTGCGCACAGCGCTCCGTTAGGCAGTGGAGATGGTGAGCTGTAGGCACATGCTAACCAACACTGCTCACAGTGCATTTGGGGTTGTATGCCGCTCTCTCGTTAATGTTTCTTGCATGCTCTCTTGCATCATCCGTACAGATGGCAAGTGCTATCTTGGTTGTGCTGGTTGTACGTTGCGGAGGTGCTTATGCAGTGGTTTGGTGGTGCTGTTAAGCTCAGCGCTGTGCTCTGTGGCTGTGCTCTGATTCTGGCCTGCCCTCTGAGTGCCCAGAGTGCGAGCTACGATCAGGACAATCCCTCTTTTAATGGGGTTAACCTCAAGGATCGCCTCAAGATGTCTGAGCCAGAGCCGCGCTTTAGAGTGCAGGTAATGGATCCGCCGCCGGAGCGGAGTGATTTGCGCAACCGGCGCAACTACTCTGGGGACAGTAGCCAGTGGCCGATGATTCACAACAGCAACAACAACCAAGACCGCGAAGTGCAACTTAATTACATTTTTCCGAGCCAGCGTTAGTACGGGGTGGCGCAGCTAAGTACTGCTTAGCGTAGCAGCAAGCACTGTGTGTAGACAGTTGCATTCATGGGTAGGTCTTTGGGGGTAGTTTCCCACAGGTCTTTGCTGTAGCGCCCTTGAGTATTGACCGTAAATCTCCTTGCAAAAGTTGGGATTAAGTAACGTCCCAAAAGAAAAAAGCCCAGTAGCGTTATTGCCTCTGGGCTTTTTCTTTGCGCATGCTCTGTGCGACCTCATGATGATACCAAATGCGGTCGTAGGTCGCGGTAGTGCTGCTTAGCGTGGCAGGATAAAGCGCGAGCCTTCCTTGCTCTGCTTAAACAAGATGGCAATACGGCCCACCACATTAACAAGCTCGGCTCCCACCGCTTCCGCCGCTTGCGCTGCCTGCTCTTTGCGGCTGTCACCGGCATTGAGCTTAATCTTGATCAGCTCGTGGTGCTCAATTGATGACGCAATCTCTTTGATGACGTTCTCGGATAAGCCATCGTTACCCAGCATTACCACTGGATTGAGAGCATGGGCCTCAGCCTTGAGAAATTGGCGTTGCTTTGCGTTCAGAGCCATGAGTTCGTCCTAAAGTAGTGAGGCTGCGACGAGCAGCCCTAAACGAGGAGTGCCTTACGAAGAAGCTGCCTCAAAGTGGTGACAGCTCTTTGCAAATGCGCATATTTTAGAGAAAAGCGGGGCACTTGTCATCTGTTGCTGTGGGCTGAATCCGCGCTTGAAGCGCACTTTGCGCGCATCGTGCAGCGCGCTGTCAGCACGCGCTGCTTTAGCGGCAATGGTAGCTTTTTGCACGGGATAGGGGAGCAGAGCAGTTTCAGCGTAGGAACTTCAGTAAGAGCAGCAGCGCAGCGCTGATCTCTCAGCACACAGCGGCACGTTGGGAATCCCAAACGCCCTGCTGCAAGGTGTAGCACAACGCAGGAGCGCTCTGGCACTCCACTCTTAAGGTTAGCTGCCGTCAGGCGCCTTTGCGGGGGCGTATCTGAGTTTGGCGTGACCAACTTTGGAGTAGTGTGGATGCACTATCCACCAAAATCTGAGCAGAGCACAAGCTTAGAGAAGAGCCCTGTGGCGTTTGCCGTCCCGTGCGCAGCTTCAGAGCACAGATAAGGTGCTCAGCTTAGTCTCCATCACGCCACGTGTTCACAAGTGCGATGCAAAAGTGCAGCTGCTACAAGACGCCTTGCGAAAAAGCATACTTTGCGGGGTATAATTAGTGAATTTTGTCAGGCTTGAGGGCCTTGCGGCGGGTGTTGCCTTGGCTCTAAAGTGAAGTTAAGAGGGCTTATGCCTGCACGTAAAAGAACAGCAAGTCAAACGCGCTGGCTCAAAGAACATTTTGATGATCGCTTCGTCAAAGAAGCCCACAAGCGTGGCCTGCGCTCCCGCGCGAGCTTTAAGCTCGAGGAGCTGCAACAAAAAGATCGTCTGCTTAAATTTGGTCATATCGTGGTTGACCTCGGCGCGGCTCCAGGCGGCTGGTCTGAGTTTGCCGTGAAATGCGTCGGTGATAAAGGTCGTGTCATCGCCTGCGATATCCTCCCGATGCGTCCCATTCGTGGGGTGGAGTTCCTCCAAGGCGATTTCCGCGAAAACTCCGTTTTTAAGCAGCTCTACGCCATGATTGGTGAAGGCGCCGATGTGGTGCTCTCTGACATGGCTCCAAACATGTCCGGTACAACCGCTATTGACCAACCTCGTGCCATGCTCTTAACTGAGTTGGCCTTAGACATGGCGCGCCGTGTGTTAAAGGTAGGTGGCACCTTTGTGGTTAAGGTCTTTACCGGCACCGGCTCCCAAGAATTCTTAGCTGAGCTCAAAAAAGACTTCACTACGGTGCGAGTACGTAAGCCAGAGGCGTCGCGTGATCGTTCCCGTGAGGTTTATATGGTCGCCACTGGCTTTAAAGGCCATGAGCTCTCTGGTCAGGCTCCTGATTTTGAGGACTAAGACCAGTACAGCACTACCACTTAAGCTAAAGCGCGCTTAGCCCTCTCGGCAGTAGGCTTTAGCGTCCACCTCAGGTGGATTACAGTTGTAAGTTGGTGTGCGCGCCATCAGCGCTTACGCTGCACTGTGGTAAGGGCGCCAGCCCGCAAAAAACCGCAAAAGCTGCGGCTGTTGCTGTGTAGCGATAGGGTAGGTTGCTCTTAGTCACTACCGTGTTGCCTGTGCGCTGTCTGTTGCGATAATTAGCCAACAAGCTCCCCACTGCATTACGGCAGTGGCACAATGCTTTACACTAAATTAAAGTGTAGCTTAGCGCTCTAAGCCTCGGCGCTTGCGGTAGCGTCCTGCACCCACCACGCTGACGCGGCGCTTAGGGGCAGCAGCTTCCTAAGCAGAAACTAAGCAGCTTGCGGCTATCATAAGCATTGCTCTGCACAGAGCGATACCACGCCGTAAGTTAGAACCCACGCCTGCGCAAGCTTTCTGACAGGCTTTATGCGGCGTGACGGTGTGGCGCTACCTTGGGTAGCACTGTCAGCGCTCCAGTTTTTCTTGTGCCCTCAGTGCGTCTGTGCATCCGCGCCTGAGTGGACGCCGCAAGGTCGTAGCAATACGCTCTTGCGGTATGGTGATGCAAACAACTAGCTGCTTTGAGGCTCGGTCTCATGGCAGCGCTTAGGATCGATCCTAAGGTGGTAAGTACAACGCGGATATGCGGCAGGCCCCCCAAGGTAGTGCTAACACTGTCCTTAAATGGCGCTGCTTACTATCCACGTGAGTTTTTCTTGCTCGAGGTCCTATGGTCGAACGTGTGCTTAGGCGCACTCTTTTGAGGATGGCATGGCAAAAAACTTAATTTTGTGGCTGGTAATAGCGATCATCTTGATGTCGCTGTTTGAGTCCTTTAACAGCTCAGACAGCAGTGGTCGCACCATCGATTACACGAGCTTTGTCTCGTCGGTGCAAAGCGATCAGGTACAAGAGGTCGTCTTTAATGGCCCTGTGATCAATGGCCTCAAGCGTAATGGCGAGCAGTTTACGACGGTAATGCCTATCCACGATAGCGCCTTACTCGATACCCTGCTCAACCATAATGTGCGTACCTCAGGTACCCGTCCTGAGGAGCCAAGCTTCCTGACCTCGATCTTCATTTCGTGGATGCCAATGATCATTCTCATTGGCGTGTGGATCTTCTTCATGCGCCAAATGCAGGGTGGCTCCAAAGGCAATCCACTGTCCTTTGGTAAGAGCAAGGCCAAGCTCTTAAGTGAAAATCAGGTTAAGACTACCTTTGCTGACGTCGCCGGTTGCGACGAGGCCAAAGAAGATGTGGTCGAGCTGGTGGACTTCTTACGTGATCCATCTAAGTACCAAAAGTTAGGTGGCCGTATTCCACGCGGTGTGCTCATGGTGGGCCCACCAGGTACTGGTAAGACCTTGCTGGCCCGTGCAATTGCTGGTGAGGCCAAGGTGCCATTCTTCTCCATCTCCGGTTCGGACTTCGTTGAGATGTTCGTCGGTGTGGGTGCTTCGCGTGTGCGTGACATGTTCGCGCAGGCCAAGAAGAATGCCCCATGCATCATCTTCATCGACGAAATTGACGCCGTCGGTCGTAAAAGAGGCGTGGGCTTAGGTGGTGGTCACGATGAGCGTGAGCAGACCTTAAACCAGCTGCTGGTGGAAATGGACGGCTTCGAGGGCTTTGAGGCAGTGATCGTGATCGCTGCTACCAACCGCCCAGACGTCTTAGACCCAGCGCTGTTACGTCCTGGTCGTTTTGACCGTCAGGTGACCGTGGGCTTACCTGATGTCCGTGGTCGTGAGCAGATCTTAAAGGTACACATGAAAAAGGTGCCTTTAGCCACTGACGTGGATGCTGGTCTGCTGGCGCGTGGTACGCCTGGTTTCTCGGGTGCTGAGTTGGCCAACCTTGTTAACGAGGCGGCCTTAGCGGCAGCCCGTGCTAACCAGCGCACGGTGGCCATGAAGGACTTTGAAGAGGCTAAGGACAAGCTCTTAATGGGCGCCGAGCGTCGTAGCCTCATCATGAATGATCATGAAAAGGCCAACACCGCTTACCATGAGTCGGGTCACGCTATCGTTGGTCGCTTAGTTCCTGATCACGACCCTGTGTATAAGGTCTCGATCATCCCTCGTGGCCGTGCGTTAGGTGTAACGGCATACCTGCCAGAGCAGGATCGCTACAGCCAGTCTAAGCAGTACTTGCTGTCACGTATCAGTGCGCTCTTTGCCGGTCGTGTCGCGGAGCTGATTGCCTTTGGCCCTGATGCGGTGACTACGGGCGCCTCGAATGATATCGAGCGTGCTACTGACATCGCCCGCCGTATGGTGACGCGCTGGGGCTTCTCTGATCGTCTGCCACCAATGCAGTTTGATCAGGATCAAGGTCAGGCTCAGTACTTAGGTGGTGGCAGTGTGACGACCTTACCGGTGTCGGATAAGACGACGCTGATCATTGATGAGGAAGTCACCAAGATCATCAACTACTGCTACGACCGCGCTTATAAGATTCTCGAGGAAAATCGTGACATCTTAGAGGCGATGAAGGACGCGCTGCTCAAGTACGAGACCATTGATGCGCATCAGATTGATGACCTCATGAATCGTCGTCCTTGCCGTCCACCTGCGGAGAGCTCTGATGCCAATGGCAACAGTGGCAATAGCGGTGGTAACAGCACTGCTTCTACCATGGGTAGTGATGCTAGCAGCACGTCCAGCAGCGGTAACGCCAGCACTGGTAGCTCTGGTTCTAGCAGCAGCGATGCGGCAAACGCTTGTGCGTCCCAGCCAGAAGCTAATCAAGCTCCAGCAGCTGCTCCGGCCGCACCACAAGGCGAGCAGGCGCAAGCGCAACCACAGAGCGGTGGTGAGAGCGCGCCTGCGGCGCCACAGGGCGAGCAGGGCACAGCACCACAAGGTGAAGCTCCAGCTCAACCTGAGCAGGGCGCAGCTCCTGCCGCAGGTAATGGCGATGCAGGTAAGGATGATGACAGCAATAAAGGCTGGCCTTACAACACGCCAAGTGGCAAGAAGTAGTCTGTAGCCGCAACTAACAAAAAAGCCCAGTGGGAGAACCTACTGGGCTTTTTTTCTGGGCGCGATGAAAAGTGTATAACCCCTCAGGAGAGAGGGGCCGTAAGCGCAGCACAGGCTGTGACTGCCTCACCTTGGAGAACAGGGCGCTGTAAGGTGCTTATGGTGTGTGTGCCCCACTCAGAGGGGCTTTATTCAGCGCGCAGCTGGCAGAGCTTGCGTAGAGCGCATTACTGGCTCTGGTTACGGCGCTCGCGACGCTTGGCTAAGGCCTTCTTTAAGGTGCGGCCAATGGCGCGGGAGAGCTTAAATGGACGGGCACTTAAGTGCAGCACATGCCACGTGTTGATCGCAAGGGCAATGTCGTAGACCTTACGGGTGCGCAGAATGCGAATGCCTTGCTGGTCAGCAAAGAGAGCAACAGCGGATACCACAGGCATTTTGTCCTCACCGGTGATGCCCTTTTCCTCCACCACGCGTGGTAACTCACAGCTCAGAGGCAGACCAAAGCTGTTAAAGGTCTTTAAGCGGCCGATCATCTTTAGGCGGAAATCAACACTGGCTTCGACACCAATCATTGGGTCTAAGAGCAAGCGCTGCCGCTCAATCTTGGCGTTTAAGCAGGCATCAATGCGCTCATAGAAGAACTCCGCGACCGCAGCACAAGGATCGTCCTTGTCCTCCTTAAAGACCACGTTTTGGTCATAGCAGAGGCAGACGGCTAAGCCCGTGCGTGCCACGGTTTCTAAGGCGCCTGCTGCTCTTAAGGCAAGAGGATCGACCACCAGCTGCGCGCCATGCTCCGCTGCAGCGGCCATGACCTCTGGTTTGCTGGTATAAATCGCAGGGATGAGCTTGCTGCCTTTAGCCCAATCTAAGGCTGCACAGATAAGCTCTTTTTCTTCCTCGAGTGAGGAGCCATTGTCCACACTAAATTCCACAAAGGTGGCGCCACATTCCTCGTAGTCTTGCAGTAGCTCTGCCATCTCCTCTGGGGTATAGGGGTCTTGTGGATCGAGATCCACATTGGCCATGATAAGGGTTGAAGACAGATCGAAATACGAATCTTTGAGATGTAACTGCACCACCAACTCCTTAAGTTACGCGATGACGGCGCTATGTCCCGTGGCAACAGGCTGTAAGTGCGCTAAGGGAGGAACACACCGAGGGGAGTTTACGCATTTGGTGTGGGCTCTGACGCTCTCACTTAAGCCCTAATAGTTACAGTCTGCAGGCAAAAAATATTCCGCTGCAATTCTTATCCGCTAGATGCGCCTCCCTCTTGCACATATATGGATGCTTGTTTTGTAGGCACGCTAACAAGCTCGTGTACCTGCAGCGTCACCAGAGCTCTCAAACTTCAGTACTGCCTGCTTGTGTACGTAGAGTAAGGTAGTAGTGGCAGCAAAGCTGGGAGCGCAATTTGAGAGCAGAGGTCAGGGCTAGCCATTTGTTTTCTGCGTGGTGGCTTGGCTGTAGCCAAGATGTCCTGTCATAGCTCTTTTGAGCGGAGCCAGCTTACCGGCTTTGGTTCACAATCTAATGTGGGCATAAGAGCGCAAGGCTCTTGTCTTGTAAAAGTGCTAGGATTGAGGAATTTAGGGCATAATGCCTACTGTATTGCCGCTTCATGATTTCTAAGAGGAGAGCCTCATGCCCGCTGATGCTGATGCTGCTGCAACTTCTGCTATCACTGTCACCCCAGAGCAATTAGTGCAGGCGGCCGAGCTCATTGCCAGAAAGCGTGAGCGTCTGCATATGACGCACAAGGAAATGGCGGCCGCCCTAGGGATACCGAAGGTGGGTGAGCGCACTCTCAAGCGCTGGGAGAGTGGGGAAGAAAAGCCAACAGTAGCGCAGTTACAGCAGATACTGAGCTTTTCTGAGATACCGCCTTTTCCTAATCTGCCTCTGGAGCGCAGTGAATACCGCATGATCGATCTCTTTGCTGGTATTGGCGGCACGCGCTTAGGTTTTTGGCAAACAGGGCGTGTGGGCGTGGTCTTTTCCTCGGAGATTAACAAGTTTGCGGCAAAGACCTACGCCGCCAATTATGGCGAGTATCCGTTAGGTGACATCACGCTGATCGACGAGAACACCATCCCTGACCACGACATCCTCGTCGGTGGCTTTCCTTGCCAAGCTTTTAGCCAAGCTGGCCTCAAAAAGGGCTTTGCCGACACCCGTGGCACCTTGTTCTTTGATATCGCGCGCATCTTAAAGGCCAAGCGCCCTAAAGCGTTTCTCCTTGAAAACGTGCGCAATCTACTCACTCATGACCGTGGCAAAACCTTTAAGGTCATTTACCAGACCTTAGATGAGCTGGGCTATGAGGTGCACTACCAAGTGCTCTCAGCTAAGGACTTTGGTGTGCCGCAAAACCGTGCGCGTATCTACATCGTCGGTTTTGCCCGCGAGCAGGTGCCTTTTTCCTCCTGCTTTGCTTTTCCGCAGCCCCAAAGCACGCCTGAGCTTAAGGTAGGCGATATCTTAGAGCCTGAGGTGGACGATAAGTACACCATCTCAGATGAGCTGTGGGCAGGCCATCAGCGCCGCCGCAAGGACAATGAAGAGGCCGGTAAGGGCTTTGGCTACTCGCTCTTTACGGCTGATTCTCTTTACACCAACACGATTTCGGCCCGCTACTACAAGGACGGTTCGGAGATCCTCATTGCCCAAGAGGGTAAGAATCCACGTAAGCTCACCCCTCGCGAGGCGGCACGCTTACAGGGCTTTCCTGAGGAGTACATTATTCCGGTGTCAGATACCCAAGCTTACCGCCAGTTTGGTAACTCGGTGTGCGTGCCGGTGATCCATGCTATCGCCAAGCAGATGCTCAAGGTGCTGGACAAGACCAAGTACCTCTAAGCACCAGAGCGCGGCGTGGCCATGGCTGTGGTTAGAGTTAAGAGCACAAGCCCAGCGCGCAAGATGAGGCTGGTTGTTTGCGTGCCGCTTGCTCAGCAGGGAAGAATAGGGCGTGCGTTGTCAGCAGCACCGCCTGTAACAGACGGGGCTGACCTTGAGATAAAGGACTGATCTCAGGGGGTAGTACTAACCCAGCTCATGCTGCACAGCCCTGTGCCCCTGTGCCAATTGCCCTCACGATCGCACTTCACAGCCAGCACACCACAGGTGCACCTCCTCTCAGGTGAAACTTTTCGTAAGTTGCAAATCTTCCGCAGCTCCGCCACGCAAAGATGCCTTGTGCCCTGTCATAATGAGAGCGTCTTTTAGAGGAGTTTTCGTATGCTGACTCTCAAAATGCGCTTAGCCATGGCGGTGCTGCTTCTTGCCTGCTTGCTGCCTCTGCCTTATGGCGTGTATATCCTGATTCGCTTGTTCGCCACCATTGGCTTTGTCATGTTAGCCGTGGAGTATCACCGCAGCCAGCGTCCTTTGGGTATCGTAACGGTGGTGTTCTTAGCGTTGGTCTTCCAGCCGCTCTTGCGCTTACCACTGACCCGCGAGGTGTGGATTGCGGTCGATGTTGTGGTGGCGGCCGGTCTGATTCTCGATTACTTTGTGACCAAGCGGCGTTATCGCCTGCAGCAGCGCTTAGCGCCAGGTCAGAATCCCGCTGATAGCCCTGAGATTCAGGCTTCTGTCTGCAATGGCGGTTGCAGCTGCAAAGGCGAGGCTATCGTTGAATCGCAGATTAGAGCCGAGCAAGCGCAGCATGCGCAGAAATAAGCGGCAGCAGCATTGGGTATTATGGCGCTCAGATGAGCCTCGCATGCCAGCAGGGTAAAGTAGGGTGGCTCTTGTGGGGGTGCTTGTTAAGGCACCCCTCAAGGAAGTGCCTCTATGGAGTGCTGTCACCTTGGGGAGTCCTTGCTCTGCTGAGGTTGTCCCCAAGGACACTTGGCGTAATCAGCACCCGTCACGTCGCTTGTTGCTCGTTACCATGCGCTATCACTACCTCCATATTGGCTGCATGGCATGTGGTGCGGCCATGTAGCATTTGCCTCTCATGCCTCTCATGCCGCTCACTCCACTCCCCTCACGTCTTACGTCATTTCCTACCCTCTAAACACTCCTGCCTCTCTACATTCTTGCCTCCTGCCTCTCTTGCGCACCAATCTTGGCACAATGCCAAGGCAGAAACGCAAGCCCCTGCCTCCCATGGTGTACAATGCCTTTGCACTACGCCAGTCACGTGCTTGCTCATGGCGCCAGCACTACGGCTGAGGTGCCCTATCTGTTCCCTGTATCTTTTGTTTTTCCCTGTGCCCACAATGGGCGATGAGGATATTGCCGGTGAAGCGTAATTATTTTGGTACCGATGGCGTTAGAGGCCGTGTCGGTCAGTTTCCTATCACCCCTGACTTTGTCATGCGCTTGGGCATGGCCGCCGGTAAAGTGCTGCTCAAAAAAGATCAAGGACGGGTCATCATCGGTAAAGATACACGCTTATCTGGCTACATGCTCGAGGCTGCCTTAGAGGCCGGTTTTAGTGCCGCTGGCGTCTCTACCGTGCTCTTAGGGCCAATGCCAACCCCAGCCGTCTCTTACCTCACCAAGGCCTTTCGTGCTGACTTAGGCGTGGTGATTTCCGCCTCGCACAACCCTTTCTACGACAACGGCATTAAGTTCTTCTCACGTGAGGGCACTAAGCTTCCTGATGAGGTCGAGCAAGCCATTGAAGAGGCCTTAGAGCACGAGATCACCTTAGCCGAGCCATCCCTCTTTGGCCGTGCCTATCGCCAAAGCGATGCCCCAGGCCGTTACGTCGAGTTCTGCAAAGCGACCTTTGATTCGCACATGAGCTTAGAGGGCCTCACCATTGTTCTCGACTGTGCCAATGGCGCGACTTACCACGTCGCTCCGCTGGTTTTTAAGGAGCTCGGTGCTAACGTCATTACCATGGGCGTCAACCCAAATGGTATCAACATCAATGATGGTGTCGGCAGTACCCACCCAGAGAGTTTAATCGAGCGCGTCTTATCGACCAAAGCTGATGTCGGTATCGCTTTTGATGGTGATGGTGACCGCGTGATGATGGTGGACAAGCATGGCCACCTCTTAGATGGCGATGCGCTGCTCTATATCATTGCTTTAGATCGTCATGAGCGCGGCCGCTTAGGCGGCGGTGTCGTGGGCACCTTAATGTCCAATTTGGGCTTTGAGCTGGCCTTAAAGCGTGCCGGTATCGACTTCTGCCGTTCTGCAGTGGGCGATCGCTACGTTATGGAAGAGCTCTTAAAGCGCAATTGGCGCTTAGGCGGTGAAAACAGCGGCCATATCATTTGCCTTGATTACACCTCCACTGGTGATGGCATTATCTCCGCCTTACAGGTCTTAAAGGCCTCCATCCGTCAGGGGAAGAGCTTAAATGAGCTGGTATCTGATTTACAGATGTTCCCACAGGAGCTGATTAACATCCGTCTGACCACAGGCTTTGATGCCGTAAATGATGAGCGCGTCAAGCAAGAAGTGGCTGCGGTGGAGAAGGCCTTAGCTGGCCGTGGTCGTGTGCTCTTACGTAAGAGCGGTACGGAGCCAGTTATCCGCGTTATGGTCGAGGGTGAAGATCACGAGTTGGTGCACAAGATGGCCGTGCGCATTGCCGACGTGATTCGCTCCCAAGCGGAGGATGCTAACAGCATCTAAAGTTAGTTTGCTTGCTGAGCACGGCTTACGGCGCCGTAAGCTCTCCTGCCGTCTCCAAGCTGCCGCCTGCTTTCTTGCGGCGGCGGTGGCGTTACCTACGGCCTAAGCACGTTGTCGCCTCAAGGCATTGCTCTTGAAAAAGTTCAGCTGTGTCGGTATGATTGCTGGGCTAATTTTCTTGTGGGCGGCTGGAAAAGCTGTAAACGGTTCTGCTGCTTTAGAGCAGCTCTAGAGCACAGGGGCGTAGCTCTGCCGAGAGGCATGGCAAGTAACAGTAGTGCTAAGTACGTTTTCGTCTCAAGCCCGTGTGTGGCTGTAGCCAAAGAAAAGCTACTCTGCTGCAATATGAGGCTCAGTTTGCCCGTGATAAAAACATGAGCGCATCAGGCTTGGCTCTTGTGTAGAGTGTGTGGCCTTGTAGCGCTGATGTGAGCCTCTGTTTTGCCAGAGGCGCATGGTTCGTTGCTATGTACGAGATTGTTATTGTTTTACTTTTACTGGTTTCCGTAGCCATTGTCGCTTTGATCCTCGTGCAACAGGGTAAAGGCGCAGGCATGGGGGCTTCTTTTGGCGCGGGTGCCTCTGCTACCGTGTTTGGTGCAGCGGGTTCGGGTAACTTCTTAACGCGCTCCACTTGGTTCTTGGCCGTGGTGTTTTTCGGCCTGTGTCTGTTAATTGGTTACTTACAGAAGCAGGACACCACCCCAGCAGGCAACTTCACAAATATTGAAGAGACCGCTCCTGTGGAGACCATGGCGCCAGCTCCTGAGGATGTGCCATCCTTAGACTCTGATGTGCCATCGTTAGCGGCACCAGAGATGAGCAGCACCGATGCTCCAGTGCTGGATAGTGCTACCCCAGCCCCAGTTGACAGTGAAGTTCCAACTGTGGACGACTCCGCTGCCACTGACGCTGCCGCTGCTACTACGGACGAGAGCACGGCCACCGAGACTGCTGCCACTGGCGATGAGGCTACTGCTGCTGAGAGCACTGACACGCAAGCTGCTAGCGACGATGCTGCCGCTGAGACTGACAGCGCTGCTGCTGATGAAGCTATCGCCGCTGAAGATACTGCGGCAGAAGAGCACAACACCAACGTGACGATTAGTGCTGGTAGCGCGAATGATACTGAAGAAGCTGCCACTGAAGATGAGGCAGCACAATAACGCCTGACATAGCATCATGAGCAAAAGAGGGAGCTTAGGCTCCCTTTTTTTATGCCTGCGCGCCGCCGTTTTGCAGCATCTTGCTGCTTCTTGCAGCATCTTTGGTAGTGGTGATGGGGCGTTGCCTGTATGCTCTGGACTAAAGAGGCGTCAGAGCGTGCTGTTTGCAAGTGCCTCTTGTGCACTGCAAGTTGACCTAGTGGGAGATTCGAGCCGCAATTTTAGCTAAAAGGCCACTCTCACTTGTGGTAAAAGGGCTTGTGTCTGGGGTTCTACTGACCCCAGTAAACTAAA
>CASEBB010000043.1 GCA_949286015.1 uncultured Succinivibrionaceae bacterium
CCTGCATAACAACACCTATGAGTATGTCTCGGGCTCTGCCACTGAAAGTGGCTCCATTAACGCCAATGTCGTGCTCAATGGCAAAACTAAGGATGACGCTTCCTTAAATGTGCGCGTGGGCAAGTGGACGGTAGGCGAGAGTGGCTCTATCGAATTTGCTAGTGGCGGCCATGGCACCATTAACATTGGTATGGATGCCTCAGAGGTTATCGATCCTAGCCAGCCTTTAACTGCCGAATTAGATATGGGGCAAGATCTGGCTGTGACCGATGGCAATGCCTTCAATGTTAAGGACACCGGTACAGCTAGCTTCACCTCCTTTACGGTGGAGTCTGGTGGTGCGTCTGCAATTGACGGTACTATTAGCTTTAACAGCGGTGATTTAAGCGTTTCGGGGGCCGACTTTGCTGGTCAGGGCCGTATCAATGTCGGTGGCGTTGAGGCTGATAACGACCCAGCTACCGCTGATAACGGCACCTTAGCTATCAGCAAGACCAATTTAGATAGCTTGATTACTGACAGCGATAGTGACGGTCAAAGCGGTAAGATCCTCTTTAGAGGTGATAGCAACACCTTAGACCTTAGCAGCGAGACCAACCAAGTGGAGCTTGGTGATTACACCTTAGCTTCGGTGTCTGATGAGGCTGCCGAGTTAGCTGCTGCCCTTAATGTAGTCGCGGGCAAGCACCTCGATATTAATGGTAACAATATCAGCATCGGCAAGAGTCTCTCTACGACGGGTAATACTCCTGTTGATGTAGCGGTTAAGGCCACGGATCTGACCTTAGGTGGCGCTAATGGTTTTGATTCCAGCTCCTCTGGCTTAGGCGTAGGCGAGCTGAGTGCGCAGAACGTGACCTTTGTCGGTGATAACGACATTAATGGCACTCCTACGGGGCAGGACTTTAATTTACGTGACACCCTGCACTTAACAGGCGATGGTGCTACCCCAGCATCAGGTGGCACTTCTAGTGGTAATGTTGTCGTTGCCGAGGGTGGTAACTACCACGTACAAGATGGTGGCTACACGCATTCGGGCAATATGAGCTTAGCCGGTGGTAAGGTTACGCTTGGTGATGCTAATAGCACTGCTGCGTCTTTAGATCTGACCCAAGCTGGTAACCTGTATGATGGTACTCGTGGTCAAACGCTGTCCACTATCGATGTGACTAATGGCACTTTAGAGCTTACGGGTACGCAGGTAGAGAACCTGTTAGACGTACCAAATGCGCAAGCTACGGACTCAGGCGCTGGCATTCTGGTCGGTTCTGGTAGCAAGGTCGAGATTGCCGGTAATACCAATTTAGATCTGGGCAACTTTGCTACGGGTACTAGCGCTGCTTCTGACCAAATCGTCTTTAACAACGGTGGTCAGGTCACTGTTAATGGCACCTTAGGGCTGACCAATAATGGTACGGCCGATTTTGGGGCGGGTACAGTAGCGGTCAAAGAAGGCTTACAGCTGTCAGGGGCGGCCAATGGTAATGCTGACTTTGTGGTAGGCCAAGGCACGCTGCGCGTTAATGTCTCTGGTACTAATAAAGTCCTCGTTGCCGGTGATGACTCTGTCTCTGGTGGCCAAACCTTAGTGGTGGGTAATGGTGGCACCAGTGCAGGCCCAGCAACTCTGATCTTTGGTGCTGGTGGCAATGCCAATACAGATCCTTTAGAGGTGAATACCAATTTAGCTCTCAACGGTAGTGGGGCTAATAGTGCCACTGTCACCTTTAGAGGCGATTCTGCAGGCACTACCTACAACACGCAGAGCATTAAGGTCAGCGGTGATAGCAACACCTTAAATATTGGTAATGGCTCCTTTAATGCGGAATTAGACGCTACCGGCTTAAGCTTAGGCGATAGCTCGCACTTAGTTGTTAACAAAGGTGCTGCAACAGTAGATAAGGTCACCTTAGGCAGCGGCGCGCAGCTTAATCTCAACAACGAGAGCCTTACGGTTGATGGTAGCGGCAGCGACTTAAGCTCTGGTACTGTTTCTGGTACAGCAAACATCATCGTCAGTGGTGACACTGCTGATTTGAAGATGGATGCTGACAACTTAGTCTCTTACGTCTCGGGCGATAAAGCTGATGTGACGCTGAGCAGTGGTGCCGATCTCTACTTAACGGGCAGCAATATCGATTTAGCGGAGCTGGAGTTCTCGAATGCTGCTGGCTCTGGTGATATCCAAGTTATTGATGACAACACGTCAGGCAATAATAGCGTCATCAGTGGCGACGCTCTTACCATTGGAGATGAGCTTTTCTCTGGTGGTGAGTTAGCTTTAGATGTGCACGCCACGGATCTGACCTTAGGCAGCACTGGCTACGACAGTAAGGGGGACACCGACGGCTTAGGTGTGGGCTCCTTACAGGCGCAGAGCGTTACCTTTGTCGATCGCGACAACGCGGGTACGCCAGAGGCCTTCCATCTGCGTGATGAGCTCAACTTACGCGCTCCTCTGGATAAGTCACAAACCCCTCCTGTTGCAGGAACAGGCACCATTACCGGCAATGTGGTCTTAGCAGGTGGCACCATCAATGGCCTCAATGTGCTTGAGGGTAACTTTACTCAGAGTGGTGATATCACCTTAGCCTCGGGCTCGCTTACTGTAGGTGGTGATACTGCCACCAACGACAGTGTGTCCTTAACGATGTCGGGCAGCTTAGTGCTCGATAACAGTAGTGGTGCCAATGTCATCAACGTGCAGGCTAATGCTGCCGGCACGGAGGCAACCTTAGACTTAACTCAGGCTAATGTGTCGGGCTCTGGCACAGGCAACGTGACGACCATTAAAGTGGGCAGCACGCCAGCTCCGGCCGTTGCTACCCCTGCTACTGACAGTCACCTCAAGCTCTCCGCTGAGGATGCCAACGAGCTCTTAAGTGGTGATGCTATCGCCGTAAACTTAAACGCTACCGGCGACCTGACCATTGGTAGTGGTGATGTTAGCTTAGGCACTGCTGATTTAATTAGTGGCGCTAGTGCTGCTGCGGGTCAAATCGCCTTTAACGAGGGCGGTGTGCTCAATGTTGACGGCCTGAATTTAAGTGGTGATACCAACCTCAATATTGGTGCTGGTACCATTAACGCCAATAGCTTTGATCTTAGCAACACCACGCCTAATATTACCGATGCCACTATTGCCGGTGGTACCTTCACCATTGCCAACGAGCTCAGCTCTACCAATATCAACATCGTTTTAGGTGATAGCACGGGCACCAATGCGGTCAATGTGACCTTAGGTACCTTCACGCCTAACCCAAGCCACCAAACCCACCCAGATACGGCGGTGGTAGCAGATAGCTTAGGCGGCAATCCTGGCACCATTAGCTCGAACTTGGTGGTCAATAACAACGCTACCTTAAACGTGCAGCAAGGTGACTGGACGATTAATAACGGTAGCGGCGACCTCACCGTTAACTCCGGCGGCACCCTTGAGATTGGTGCGCTCAATGGCAGTGGTAACGCTTATCAGGTCATTGATGAGACCACTGGTTCGGGCACAAACGTTACCGCCTCGCTTAACGGCAACGTGCTCAACCTGAACGATGCTAATGTCACCGTTAACAGCACCGGCACCGCTAACTTCAATGAGCTCAATACCAGTGGCGGTACTGCTGCTGGTACAACTATGAACATTAACGGTGGTGTGGTTAACATCGCCAATAATGTCCATCTCACTGACGATGACACAATCGTTATCTCTGGCAGCACTGGTCAGATGCATTTTGGGGAGCAGGCGGTCTCTAATATCACCTTTGATAGTGGTAATAACACAGCAGTAATTGCCAGTGGTACCTTTGCTGATGCTTTTAAGCTTGTCAACGGTGGCACCTTAAAACTCGACTTCACTGATAATACCGAGTTTAACTTAGATCAAGTTGCCTCCTTACGTGAGCAGCTGATTAAGGATAATACCGACGGTTCATTCATGGATACTGCAACGCAAGGTTATCTTCACTTAGGCGGTGGCCTTATTGGAGATATTCCTGGTCTTTCAGGTGGTGAGGTTAGTTATGATGATTTCTTCAATAGCATCGGTACGAAATACGAAGATCTGATCGTAGAAATCCGCTCTGACGAATTAGATAGCCTCGTAGTTAAAGATGTGAATGGCCTTGGTGATGGAGACACCATCTCTAATGTCATGAACGCTAATGTCGGTGCTATACAGTTAATCTCTGGTAATCAGGTAGAAATTAACAATTCGACCTTAGCCGGTGCCGCCAATAACAGTGGTAACTTTGTCTCGCAGGCTGATGGCTCTGTCGGCGGTGCGGTGATCCAGTCTGGTGGCAGACTGCGCTTAGAAAACGGTGGCAACATCGCTGATGTCAACATTGGCACTAATGCCCAATTAGTGGTCAATTCTGGCTCTACTGGGGTTGCTACCAATATTAACAGCGTCAGTGGTGACTCCGGCTCGCGCTTTGAGAATAACGACACCACAGTTGTGGCAAATGGTGTTACGGTTGGCACCTTTGAAAATAGTGCCACTGGTACCTTAACTGTGACCTCAGGTGGCCTCACTACCAATGAGGCCGGTGCTAATGGTAGCGGCGGCTTTATCAATAGCGGTAGCGTCACCATTGCGGCAGGCGATTTAACCGTCAACAGCGGCACCTTTACTAACAGCGGCACGGTTAACGTCAACAGCGGTAACTTGGTCTCGAACGCTGATAACTTCACTAATGGCGGCACTATGACCGTCAGTGGTGATGCCACCGTCTCGGGTACGACAATCAACTTAGCTGCGGGCTCGACCACTAACGTGACCGGTGCTGGTAACTTTAGCGGTACTGATGTCACCCTCGCCGGTAGCGGCAGCTTTGGTAATGGTCTGAACGCTTCAGGTGAGACGGTAACCTTTGGTACTGGCGCCAATATCACTGCCACCTCAGGTGATATCACTGCTACCGGTACTACCATTAACTTTGACTCTGGCAGTGTGGTTACGGCCACTACGGGTAGTGTTACCGCCACTGGCGATATCATTAACATGTCGGGAGCTCAGATCTCTGCTAGCGGAGATTTGACCTTAATTGCTAACGCAGATGATCTCACCATTGATAACAGCAGTACTTTAGCTGGTACCAACTTGACGGTCACTGGTCAAAACGTCACCCTCGCTGGTAACCACAACTTTACCGGTAGTGGTAGCTTTACGGCTACTGAAGCAACCTCCGGTAGCGTTACCGTTGGTGCTGGTAACCAGAACTTTGATGCTGGTGCTAAATTCTCCGGTACGAGTGTGGCTTTACAGTCAGGTGCTAACGTCACCTCTACTACCGGCCCATTAGAATTTACCGGTAACACCATTACCATGGCCGGTGGCGCCAACGCTAACGCTGGCTCTGGCGATGTGTCCATCACCAGCACGGGCGCTGCTACTCAAGACACTGGTGCCTCTTTAGGTGGTAACAATCTCACTGTCAGCGGTACTGACCTCGCCTTTAACGGTACCAACACCTTTACCGGCTCGGGTAACTTTACTGGCAATAACGTCACCTTAGGTGGCAACAGCAGCTTTGGCACTGGTCTCGATGTCAATGCTAATAATGGCACTGTGACCTTTGACAGCGGTGCCAACATCACCGCTGCCAGCGGTGATATCACGGCTACGGGTAATAACGTCACCTTTGGCAATGGCAGTGTGGTTACAGCCTCTGCGGGTAATGTCACCGCCACCGGCGATACCATTGATATGACCGGTGCGCAGATTAATGCCAGCGGTGAGCTGACCTTTACAGCTAACGCTGGTGATATCACCATTGATAACAGCAGCAAGTTAAGCGGTTCCAACATCACGGCTACGGGTAATAACGTCACCCTCGCTGGTAACCAGACCTTTGCCGGTAGCGGTACCTTTACCGCTAATGATCAAACCAACGGCAAGGTTACTGTGAATGCTGGTAGCCAGAGCTTTGCTAGCGGTGCAACCTTCTCCGGTGCCACTGTTGCGTTGAATTCTGGTGCTAACGTCTCCTCTACCAGTGGTGACTTAACCTTCTCTGGTGGCACCATTACCATGGACGGCGGCAGCGCTAACGCAGGCTCTGGTGATGTGCTCATGACCAGCACCGGCACTGTGACTCAGAACGCAGGCTCGGCCTTAGGTGGTACCAACCTTGATCTGAGCGGTACTGACCTCGTGCTGAACGGCAGCAATGTCTTTACTGGCTCTGGTGATATCACCGGTACCAATGTCACCTTAGGTGGTGGTACCTCTTCCTTTGCCCAAGGTGTTAACGTTACTGCCACCAATGACGTCACCATTGGTGCAGCTACGGGCACGGCCGCTTACACGGCTGGCACCTCTGGTAGCTCGGGTAATGTCAATGCTGCCAATATTGACTTTACCGGTAACAGCCAGCTGAGCGGCACTTGGAACTTTAGCGGCACCACTATCGACTTAGCTGCTGACGCGCAAGTTACGGGTAATGCTGACCTCAACTTTAATGGTACTACCACGCAAGCGAGCGGCTCGAACTTAACGGCGCAAACCCTGAACTTCAATGGTGCTGCTGATTTACAAGGTAATATCAACGCTACGACCTTGAACCTGTCTACGGGCACCAACAGCTTAGGCGGTACCGTTAAGGTCACGACCCTCAATGTTGCCAGTGGTGCTTCCCAGACCACGCTCTTAGGTTCGGGCAGCGATATTGGTACTCTGGTTGCGGCTCAAGTTGATCAAGGTCTCAGCGGCAATGTGGTGCAATTTGGTACCGATGACACCAACTTTAACGGCAATACCAACGCCCACATTGGCGCCCTCGACTTAAATGGCAACACGCTCTACGTCGATCCTGCATATGGCAAGAAAGCGACTTTAGTCTCTATTGATCGTGGCATGGCGCAGGCAACTGGTCGTGCTGGTACTGTGTTAGACGGTGACTTAGTCGTGGGTAAGAATGCGGCGGTGTCGTGGGGTACCTATGGCTCGGGTGAGTCGTTGGCTCAAGACATCCAGCCTTACCTCGATAGCAATGGCTCTCTGCAATCGGGTGCTGGTCAGGTCGGCTCGGTGCTGGTGCTCAATAGCCCAATGGTGGTTGCAGACGGTGCACACATCGTGATCAATGGCGATAACGCTGTCACGTCCTTAGATCAGGCCAAGCAGATTAACCAGCTGAGCAACAATCGCACTGCTGACTTAGCCTTAAGCAGCAATGCCGTGCTCATGGTCAAGGTTGGCGCTGTGGGTGCTACCGACGATACAGCTACCTCTGCCATCCACTTTGATAAGCTCGGTGCCGTGATCACGGCCGAGAGCGGCAGCAAGGTGGTGCTGCAAGGTAACTACGATGTCCGCACCTCGATTGACCTCTTTACCGACAATGATGCCTCGGGTAGTGAGGGCGTGGAGTTAGCTTCGGGCAGTAGCTTAGAGGTGACCTCCGAAAATGGCTTACTGACGACCTTAGTGCCTGATGGCAATGTCGGTAAGATCCAGCTCCAGACCTCGCAGCAGCGTATCGATCGCATGTTTAGAAATGCGTCTGCCCCAGTGCGTCAGACTCTGGCCACTTATGGTGATCCAAACGCTAACATCACCGGCTCTAGTGCCTTCTTAAGCGATGTCTTAACTAAGGACACTGACGGTAGTGCGGCGGAAAAGGCAGCTCGTCTGGGCATGTATGGTGGTGCGGTGCAGTCGGCCTTAGCGGTCAATGATTCGCTCTTTGATGCGATGTCCCTGCGCTCGGGTATTGGCGGTGGTGCGCCTGGCGGCTCCTTTGCTAGCCCAGACTCGAGCATGCAAATGTGGGCCAGCCCTGTGTACAAGCATCAAGAGAACGATGGCTTTGACGCTGCGGACAAGTCCTATGGCACTGACATCGACCTGTACGGTCTCAACATGGGCGCGGAGCTCAAATTAGCCAGAAACCTCAAGGTTGGTGCTCTGATTGGCTTTGGTCAAGGTGATGCTGACGGTAATGGCTTAGCCTCTGGCGTCTCCAATGACTTTGACTACTATGGCTTAGGCATCTACGGTGTGACTAAGCTGGGCCCTGTGACCATGTTAGGTGACTTTAGCTACACCAAGGTCAGCAGTGATGTCTCCACTGGTACCAACAACTTAGGTGGCTTAAGCGGCTCCATGGATACCACCAGCTATAGCTTAGGAGTGACCGGACAGCTCGACTACGAGTTCAATAACATCAACATCAGACCACATGCGGGCTTACGTTACCAGCACGTGGATATGGATGACTACGGTGTTAAGGGTGATGCCGGTCAAGTTGCCAGCTACTCGGCCGATGAGATGAAGATCTTCACCATCCCTGTGGGTGTGTCCTTTGAGAAGACGCTGATCACCAGCTCTGGTTGGAAGTTAAAGCCAGCGGTTGACTTCACGGCTAACTGGAACTTTGGTGACACCGATGCCTCGGGTGTGGTCAACTGGACGGGCACCAACCTGAACACGAGCTTGTCTTCAGATGTGGTTGACCCATTAACCTTTGGTATCAAGGGTGGTCTGGAGGCCTCTAAGGGCAACCTCAGCGTGGGTGTGAGCGCGGACTACAATGGTTCGGCTAACACCTCGGAGCTGGGCTTACAGGCTAACTTCAAGTTTAAGTTCTAAGAGCGCCGTTAAGCGCGGGGCAGAGACAGACGGGCGTAGGGGATGCAGGCAGGCAAGCAAGTGCGTAAGACGCTACTTTGCTTGCTGGCTTGTCTCCTTGCCCGCCTGAGCCCGCCTCTGCGCTGCGCTGTGCTCTTTCCTGAGGAAAAGACGGCTATGCCTTGAGGTGTAGTCGTCTTTTGCTTTTTTCGGGGTAGATTTAGGGTATAGTGGATACCAGCGGTCATGCGGCCACTGCTGCTGAGAGTGGCGTCTGCAAAGGAAGCTGTTAACATCCCTCCACTAAACCTGTAAATATCTGTAAGGAAGAAAAGGCACCAGCCACCACAGAGCTCTGCGAGTCTACAAGCGCAACCACCAACAACAACACTTTAACCACGCAAGCGGCTGGGGCTAACGTCGCAGCGCTGTAGTGGCGTACTCAGGGGGCGTCAGCAGCAGTGAGGTGCCGACGTGAGCGCACAGCAGAGCAAGCAGATAGCACAGGGGAACGACTGACTTAAGAGATGACGGATTTAGGGTAAGCGTTGTGCCCCAGCTGCAGATAAGCTCCGGCTCACCTGCACTATGCATCTCGAGGATGGGGACGCTGCTCTGAGGTGAGTATCCCAAAAAGCAAATCTCAAAGGGGGTAACTGCCTACAATCAGGTGTTTTACCCTGAGAGTAGGATTTTGCTCAGGCACTCCTCTTGAGATAAGACGCCGTTAGGCGCTGTTAGGATAACTAAGCTTTGAGCTGTGTTAAGCTGCCTTGCTTAGCCTTCTGGCCGCAACTAAGTAGGTGCGCCATTTACGCTCAACTTTGCGATAATGGTACTGGCTGCTATGTGGCGCTCGCCGCCATTACGCCTTACTAAGGAACGACTTACTTATAGATGACGGGATTTATGGCAAGCATGCTGGCCTCACCTCAGTTAGGCTCAGGCCAGAACACCCTTTATCTCGGGTGTAGGTTGTTGCCAGCCCTCCCCCATGCATCCGTCAGTTATGAGATCAATCATTCCTAAGATCCCGCTCTCATCACCACGCACTAAGGTAGGAAAGTCACATGCCAAAAAATAGCTCTGCTGATTCTGAAAATGCCAACCTTGGCATGTCCCGCACTACCGGCATGTCCCGCACTTTTGCCCGTCCCAAGATTGTCGGTGGCTTTGCCGTGCCTACTACGTCGAGCAAGTCGCATAGCATCAGTGGTGTAGACTCGTCCCTGATTGCGCCGGAGACGCTGCCTCCTCACAGTGAGACCTCTGCTGAGGCTACTGCTAGTGCGGCATTTGAGGCAGGTGCGCATGCGCCTGAGGCTAAGGCCACTCCGACAGCGGCAAATGCAGAGGAGGAGCTGCAGGCTAAGCCTGCTGCTCCAGACGTGCTGCTGAGCATGGTGAACCAGTTCTTTAGCCTGTCGGGTATCGATGCCGACTTAGATGCAGTCTTTGCCGACTTCGTGGCCGAGAAAGAGGTTCAATGGAAGGGCAGCAAAGACATGTTCGCGAAGCTTAAGACCCTAGCGCGCTTCATGATGCTGGAAAATACCAGCGAGACGCGCACTCTGGGCTATAGCCAGATGACGCATGCTTATCCTTTTGGCGCGGAGCTCATGAGCTTTGATTTACGCTGGGTTTACAGCTTCTTCGCGCATGCCAAGGACGAGTTTCCCGTCTTTTTTGCTCAGCGCTATCAGCCGCATGCTGCGTCAGAGATCCTTGCTTTGGACGTGTCCTTGTTCATCCAGAACGCGCAAGAGCTGGAGGAGCTGCGCAAGTTCTACGGTACAGCCTACAAAGATGCCAGTGAGCTGCGCTTTTTCATCTTCTACACGAAGCAGGAAATGGCGCCAGTGGGCTTTGCTGTGTTGCCACGCAAGATCACAGACTGCCCTGCTTTAGACTTTATGCAGCAGTCGCTGGTGTCTTTAGGCAACCCTGATTGTGAGGTGGTGGCCGATTACCTCACTGACGAGCAAACCTGCATGGCCACGCTGGAGGCGCAGCATCTCAATTACACGCTGCGCGTCTCCACGCACCAAGATTGGGTGCAAAAGGCGATTGAAAAGTGCGAGGCCACCTTCGACGGCTTTACGGTGCTGCCATCGGATGCTAATTCGTTTGGTGCCCGCGTGCCCCTCACTAAGTACATTAAGGCCGGTCACCCACGTTACCTGTATCTGATCTCAGACCTGCGCTATGACGTGCCCGCGCGTAACAGGTTGGATGCCCTCCTTGATCCGCTTGAAGAGCAACTTAATGAAGAGGAGTGGGATGCAGCCACAGCCTCGGCGGAAGAGCGGCAGCTGGTCGAGCGCTTCTTTGAGGTTACTCGCTACGAAGACGGTACACAGGAATTTTTCGTCAATAGTGAGGAAAGGAGCAAGTTCGCTCTCAAATTATCGGTGGTGGCGCTGGTCTCCAACGTGCGGCGCACGCCTGATGAGGCCTATCAGGTGTACAAAAAGCAGCTGCAGGCGCAAGAGGTGTGTGCGGGCTTAAGAGCCGAGATTGAGCCGCAGCTGTGGAATTTTTCGGTGGATAGCAGAGAGATGCTGGGGCGTGGCTTTACCACCTTCTTAGCGGTAAGTGTCCTGCAGTTTGCGCAGAACTTTGTGCAAACTTTGCAAAAATACTTGCAGGAGTTTGTGCAAAAGCACCAAGAGCAGCCGCGCTTCCACGAGCAGTGCGCGGCGTACACAGAGCTTCATGATTGGCTCAAGTGGAAAACCATGCCGCAGATCCTGCGCTGGTTTGCCGTTACTAAGGAGCTGGCGGTGGACTCAGAGATGGCGCAACAGCGCTGGTCAGAGCAGAGCCAGCAGCGCGATCAGCTCTTTTTGGCCTTTATGGGCTTAGGTAAGTTCCCACAGGGCTTTAAGGACTTGCAGGGCTGGAAATACCTCACCAAGGGCGAGCTGTAAGGCTGTTTGCCGCTAAGGAAAGAGTGAGCTCATAAGTGACGGAGGTAGTGGTGCGTGGCTGCAACGGCCTACCACGAGATAAAAGGTGCAAGCGAGCATGAGCCTATCGAGAGAGGGGCAGGCATGCGTGCCCTAAATTCCGTCATTTATGAAGTCAGTCGTTCCTAAGTGGCACGCCATGCGGCGCATTGGGAGCAGGAGAGCCCTGCTTCCTCGCAGCGGCAAGAGACGCCAGTCCCTAAGGGATGGGAGGAGAGTATCACCAAAAGCACACGCCACAGGAGCTAGCTGCCTACCATTAGGCTTTACATTGAGAGCAGGTGTGGCGGCGGCGCTACTCTCAAGGCTTAAGCTAAGTCGCCGTTAGGATCTTGAGATTACCGCCGCTGGTGGCAGCAGCTCTGTGGACATAGCCCAGAGGGCTGCTTGGACGCTCAGGAATGAGTGATCTCATAAATGACGGAAGATGTGATGTGTGCTGGCACGGTCACACACCTCGAGATGAATGGTGCAGGTGAGTCTAAGCCTACCTGAGGACGGTGCACCATGATGTTCCTAAAGTCCGTCATCGCTTAAGTCAGTCGTCCCTAACAACAGCGCTTGCTCCCCTGAATAAGCTCCAGACTCCCCCATCTGCCAGCACATCCACCCTCAAGACAATGCGCCGTTAGGCGCTGCTGCGGCTCCTGAGCACCGCGTGCCGCTAGCAGCGAGCTGCTTGCATTGCGCCGTTTTGCGGGCTAAACAAAAAGGCCAAGCCGACACCCCTGTGATGCCGCTTGGCCTTTTGTGTTGTGCGCCGCTCTGCGCAGCGCAGCTGCGCTTAGTCAGCTGCACTGTGCTGAGCTCAGCAAGCCTTAGTGCGCTGCCGGTGGTAAGTTGACCTTGTCATCCGGCTCCGCCGTGCGCACACCACTAGGCTGCGCTAAGCGCTCGGCTAAGAGGGAGCGTACCTCCGGTGCCGCCACGGGGCCCTTAAAGTCAGCGGTCTTTTCAATCGGTAAGGCCGTATCCTCACTTACCGCCGCAGGTGCTGCCTCTGGCGTAAAGAGTGAACCTGAGGCCTCACTTAAGGTGCTCACTGACTCGGTCATCATGCCCGCGCCAAAGCTGTGCTCACTAAGCTGCAGGAGATTAGGCTGCTGCGTTACCTCCACCTTAAAGGTCTTGGCTGGGCGTGCCTTTTTCTTGTGCTGCTGCTGCTTCGTGCTGTGCGCAATGGTCATGACCTCCGCACTGCTCGCGCCACTGTTCTTTTGCATCAGGGAGCTCATCAGCTGTGGCGCCACCTTAATCGAGCTCTTCATGCTCGCCGCCTGCAACACAGGGTTAGCTGCGCCCAGCGGCTGCATAGAGAGCTGCTGCTTCGCAAAGTCCACCTCGTACTGGTCATTGGCCCGTAAGCTCAGGGAACCCGAGAGACCGGACGTTCCTGAGACTAAGCGCTCCAGCGAGCCTAAGTCCTCAGTAGAGTGCGCCTGTGGCGATAAGTCCTGAATCGAGCTTACTCCCGTAAAGGACTCGATGTTGATTGGCTTTTGCGCCTCCTGCAGTTGCAACAGCTGTTGCTTTTGCGCCTGACGCTTTAAGTAGCGTGCCCGCTCCTTGGAGCGCTTGGCGTCCTTAGCTTGCTGCTCCTTTAACTTCTTCTGCTCGGCCTGATAGGCAATGCGCGTTTGCAGCGATGCGCGGAAGATAGGCGTCACCTGCTGGATGACGTTATCGATGTTATCGAAGTTAAAGTTGTGGCCTAAGCTAAAGTAAATCTGCTGGCGCTCATTGGCCTTTAAGAGCTCGCGATCCTCACGCAGGGCCTGCGCAATCGATGGCTTAAGCGTACCCAGCACCGCATTGGCGCTTTGGATGTTGCTGCTGACCCCCTGCATAATGTCATCAGACTCACTTGCCGCTGCAAAAGGATTTGCCGCTGCAGTCGCGGCTACAGCCACAGCGTTATGCGCCAGCGCTTGTGCGCTGGTAGCGCTATCTTGTGCCTCAGCAGCTGCCGTGCTGTGCTCATCCTCAGTTGATTGCTGTGACTTGCTCTGTTGCTCCTTACCCTGAGAAGCAGAGCCGTTGTTGCTGCTACCAGAGTGCAGTTCCAGCGACGCCAGCTCATGCAGTTGCTCGAGCTTCTGTGCCGTTACCTCAGCACCGGCCACATCCATGGTCAGGGTGTAGGAGTGGTAGCGCTGCTCTAAGCGGCTGTTGTCCTGATCTAAGGCATAGCCATCACCGGTGTTCTCTGCAGGAGAGAGTGCCATGCTATAGGAGTCAGCACCATCGCTCGCTTTGTCCTTGCTCTCCACGACATCAAGGGGCGCATTAATGTTCTTGAGGCCCGAGAGCGTCGACGTGCCTTGCTCTAAGCTGTTGAACTGCTCAGCAGTGAGCTCTGGGACGTCATACTCATAGTCGGCCGCAAAAGACGGTACTACCGGCGAGAGTAGGCCATTGGCGCTCGCGTTGAGCGTACTTGGCTCCATGGCCGTGCTGCCGCTTACAGGCGCGAGCGTGGCTGCTCCCGCAGGCGCCGCGTCAGTACCACTCGCTGCACCAGCTGCACTGGCAGTGTCTGCCGTACCGGCTGCACCGGCGGCCGCCGCTGCCGCCAATTGCTGCGGCTTAAGCAGCGTTGAGCGCAGGGGCCGTGGTGGGCGCACGCGTGGTTGCAGCGCGTGCTGCGTCTCCTGTTGCAGCGTCAGCGTCGCGGTGGCGTTCTCCGCATCCTGCGTTGCTGTAGCGCTGGCCGCAGTCGCGTCAGCGGTAGCGGCCGCACCCGCAGCACTGGCATCATTGCCACTGCTACTGCCACCTAAGGCCGGAGCCTGTTGAGAGCGCAGCTTCAGCGTTGTAACCACCGTGGTGTCGGCACCATCCTCAGGTAAGGACAGCTCGGTCTGGCTCTCAGACAGCGCACCGCTGGTAAGCGTGCTCTGCGCACTAGTGGCGGCAGCATTGCTGTTACCGCTCTCACCCCCTAAAGCGGCACGGGCTGTAGCCTCAATCTCCGTGGCTTGGGCCAGCGTCGCAGCTGTCTGCGCGGCACCAGCGGCAGCAGCGGAGATAGCCTCTTTTGCTGCTTGGCGCTCTTGCTCATAACGCGCTTGCTCTTGCTGCTGGGCTTGCACCAATAAAGCGGTAGCCTCGGCTTCTTGCGCCGCTTGCACTTGCAGCGGGTCGGCAGTTTCGACCACGTCATCAGCCCACAGCTGCTGTAAGGTCTGATGGGGCTCAATCTTACCGGAGAGGGAGATCTTACGGCGGTTAGGATTGAGGTTAAACACCGGACCACTACCGAAGCTGCCAAAGTGGCGCTGCATGAAGTCCTGGTGCTGCTGCGTCAGCAGACGGTTGAGCAGCTGGGCTCCGCTGACCTCACAGTGGCGCAGCAGGGCAAAGAGGTGGGAGAAGGTCTGGTTGTAGATCGCCTCGTCCTGATGCTCCAGCCACTCCTGCTTGCCAATCAGCAGGTAGCGGTAGAAGAAGTAGTTGAGCATCTCCGCGTGATCGGAGAAGAAGTCCTCGGTGCCCTTGGCGCCTAAGAGCAGCGTAGCGACCGATGCCACCATCTTGTTGGTGGTAAAGATCTTACGCTCTGGGGATGGCAGCAGGGTGTGGTTGTGCAACAGCTCCACGTTACCTTGGAGGATGCCCGCCGCAGCTGGCAGGTGTGGTTCCCACTTGTGGCGTAAGAGCTCGAGCTTGGCCTTAGCCACCTCAAAGTTTGGCGCCTCGCAGAGGTCGGCAGCGTCAGTCATAAAGAGCTTACGCTGCGCTTCTGGGAGCTGGAAGCTGTCAAATTGCAGCACCTCAAGGAGGTTAAACTGCAGCGTGGTCTCAGGGAAGTACTGCTTGACGGCACGCTCTAAGTAGCGGCACTTAAAGCCCGCGACCATAAAGCAGATACCGCGATTGCCAAGGAGCTTAAACTGCTGCAGGATACGCTGCCAGAAGTCGACACTGAGGCGCCCCGAGGTAAAGTCAGGCACAATGCCGATGAGGTCTTTGCGACCATCTAAGGTCACACCGACGATAAAGAGCTCCTGCTCGACGTAGACGCGCTTTTTGCCGAGCTTCATACGCACAGGGTGGGTGTCGAAGTAGACAAAGGCGTAGTACTGATCCATATACGGACGGTGCGCCATCCACGCTAAGGCAGGTGACTGCATGGTCGCAATGAAGTCAGTGATCTCACGGCGCTTGATGTAGAGACGGAACTCAAAGGCGTAGTCGTTAATGATGTCGCGCTTGGACTTGCCCTCAAGGAACTTTAAGAAAGCAGGCAGGCCGACGTAGGCAATGCTGTTTTCCTCACGGCGGGTCTTGATCACCTCCTGAAAGAGTGAGGTAAAGATACCGCCCTTGTCGTTGCGCTTTGACCATTGGGCGAGGAACTTGACCATGAAGTCAGTTTGGTTGCCAAATGGCTTGTTGTGGCGCTTAATTGGGGCAAAGAGCATGCTGTCGCGACGGTTGTGCGGCGCGAGGGCAGCAGCACGCTCTAGCGGATCGTTGAGATCCGGCATGCGATCTTTGGTGGCAATACCAAAGGTCAGCACGGTATGGCGCTTAAATTCGGCCTTTTCAGGGACGGTGTCGCTTGGACGCTGGTAGGTCTCACCACGGGCCTCGATGTCCTGTAAGGCCTTGACGCGGGCACTCTGGATGTTTTCAGCGCGCTGACGGCGCTTGGCGCGTTGCTCACGGACATTGGCTGGCAGCTTCGCTTCTTCATCCGCAATCTGGGCTACACGGCGCAGACGGGCTACGCGCTCGCTCTCGGTCTCTTCTTCGGCACGTAAGACGATGTTGCCATCGACCTTGTAGGAGCGGATGTTCTGCTTATTGACCTTACTGGCGGCTGCGACAGCTGCGGCAGCTGCTTTAGACAGTGGTTTGGCTTCAGCCGAGCCATGGCGACCGTTACCATTGCGCCCGCCGCGACGGGAGGTACCAATGGTCAGTGGTTTTGGTACTGGGGATTTGCTGCGTGAGCGGCTGTCTTGTAAGGAGGCGTCATCGCTGGCCATGGTGGCTTTAGCGGTGGTGCCAGAGCTGTCTTTGCTCGTAGTGCGCAGGCTTAAGCGCCCCTTGTGAGCACGGCCTTGCTGGTGAGAGGAAGAAGATGAAGCAGCGATAGCAGTAGTCTCAACCGAGGCAGCGGTGTCCTCAGCGGTGGTGCTGTAATCTTCGGTAGACGCGTCGTCGTCATAGGCGCCTGACGCGGCAGCGCGGCGCATAGCTTCGGCTTGAGCGAGCTTTTTGGCGGCGTACTTACTTAAGTGGCGGGTAGAAGAAGCGTCTTTTTCTTGTTGGCGCTTGGCTGCTTGTTCTTCTTTGGCTTGGCGGGCAGCTGCTTGGGCGGCAGCACGTGACCTTTTTGACATGAGTGATTTACCTTTACGGTTACAGTGGCCATGCCATGTCCGTGTCGCGCCTGTGGTGCAGTAAGCGCTGCTCAGTGGCTCTGGCTCGGGAGAGCAGAGTAGGGTAGGGGCAGCGGAGAAAAAAGAGCGCGGCGAGGCAAGGTCGGGAGCCTAGCGTCGTTCTTTTTGCGCGGGCGGCATGTTTAGGCCTAAGGGCAGCTTGACTCTTGGCAAGCAAACTGCGGCTGTGGTAAGTGCTGCTGTGCCTCAAAAAGAGAGGGCACAGCGTACTTACGATGACGATGATGATCGAGGTTATGCGTCTTGCGGGCTCTAAAGAGCACAAAACGCAGAAAGTAAGCGGCCGACGTTAATACGAAAGGACGAAAGGCGGCGCTAATCCTGAGTTGGGGGCAGGAAGGTGTTTCTCCTAAAAGTGCTGGCCAGTGGCGGCCATGCAGGGCAGGAATGAGAGCAATAGCGGGAGTGGTGGAAGGGCTGGGAGTAGGGGGAGTGTCATTAGTGTGAGTGTACCCGCCCCCAAGTTTAACCCCATTTCAGGGTAAGGTTGCGCCCTTAGAGTCTCTATCAAAGCCAGCGCCAGCGCAGGCGTCTGCTATGAAGTTGCTTTAGGGTAAGACCTGACATCAACTTTTGGCTCTATGCAGAGCATGGTGGATAAAGCCCGCACACCTACTTGAGGTGGTTAAGAGGAAACGTCATAACCACGGCTCAGGTGTGTGCCTCAAGGTGTGAGTTTACGTTGCGGTAGCTACCAAACTCTAAGGAGAGCCGAAATGTTACTTGCTCTGCGACTCGGTAGTGTCCTTTGCTGCGGCAGTGTCTGTAGCGGCAGCCATACTCTCAGCGGTAGCAGCGGCAGCTGGGGCAGACTCTGTGGTGGCGCTTTCTGTAGCCACAGGAGCAGCGTCAGCAGGCTCAGGAGTAGCAGCGGTTGCAGCAGAGCTCTCGCTTACGGCAGCTGGCGCGGCGACAGCGGCAGCAGCTGCGGCTTTTTTGCTCTTATCAGGGAAGATGAAAGAGGACACGATACCTAAGCCTAAGATGATCGCAATGACCAGCAGCGAGGTGTAAACGCTGATATCCAGACCAAAGCCAAATAAGTGCAAGCTTGCACCAGCGGCTAACTTAAAGGCAATGAAGAAGAGCAGGACGGTAACAGCCTTTTCTAAGTGGATTAAGTACTGACGCATGGCATCGAGCACGAAATACATAGAACGCAGACCTAAGACCGCAAAGATCATGGCCGAGTACACAATTAATGGCTCACGGCTCACGGCGATCACTGCTGGCACCGAGTCAAAGGCAAACATGACGTCGGTGGTCTCGATCACGGCTAAGCACAGGAATAATGGGGTGGCGAAGAGCGGGCCGACACGCTTTAAGACGAGACCCTTATTCTCTGGCTTTTCTAACTCTGCTTTAACATGCTCGTGGCTGACGAAGAAAGAGTGACCGACTAAGCGAGGGAAGACTGGGAAGAACAGACGCACCGCACGGTAGGCGATGTGGTGGGTGTAGTCCACGTTTGCGTCTTCAGACTCATTCTTCTTGCGCAGCATCATGAAGCCGGAAGCAGCCACCATTAAGGCAAAGATGAACTCGACCACTGGGCCCAAAGCAAAGAGGGTAGAGCCGATGAGCACGAAGATCAGGCGGAAGAAGATGGCGCCAAGCACACCCCAATAGAGGACGCGGTGGCAGTACTGCTCAGGGATCTGGAACCACGCAAAGATGGCCATCATGACAAAGAGGTTGTCGACCGAGAGAGCCTGCTCAAAGAGGTAACCGGCAAGGAAGAGCGAAGCGACTTCACCATTGAAGTGGAAGTAGAGAAAGGCGGCAAAGCCCATCGAGACGCAGATCCAGAATAAGGTCCACGCGACGGCTGCTTTTAAGGCGATAGGTTGGTCTTTGCGGTGTGCCCAGATATCGATGAAGAGGGCGACGATAGCGAGGACACCAAAGATGGCCATGGTCTCTGGTTCGAGACCGATATGGGTATTTACTGCAGGGTCGACAGTAGAGGCGGCAGCGGCCTCTTCAGGCAGTGCAGAAGGCGCAGAGACAGATGCTGAACTTGATGTTGACATGCAAAAACCAAAGGTCAAAGCGAAACACAGCTAAGCTACAGCTGACGCGGCTCTCAAAAGTCAGGGCAGCTAGCCAAAAGAGGTGGCAAGGGAGTTGAGGTTACCTGCCTCGTGCCGAGGGCACGACTAAAAGTGAGTATCCTAGCACAAGGCGCTTAGGAAAAACTTAGACATGCAGTGATTTATCAGGGCTGTACGGAGGTGCTGTCGGGTAGTTATGCGGGGCGAGGCTAAGGGATGTACGAGATGGTACTGGCAGCTTGTGAGACAAGGTAGCGCTTGTGAGGTGAGGTGAGGTGAGGTGCAGTTTGTCAGCGTTTATCTGTGTGCGCAAGGCTGGACTCTGCTAATATGAGCAGATGCTGTAGCGCTGGTAGTTAGGAGTGAAGTGCGCGCAGCCACACTCATGGGATTAGGCCAAAGGTAGGCACATACATGCAGACGTACAAGTTAAGCTTTCTGGCAGACAATGTTGCGCTTAGTGACAGTACCCTGCTGATGCAAAGTGATCTGCTGAACAGCTCGGTCTTGGTAGTACCACGAGCCCAGCTTGATGCTGCGGATATCAAAAGCATGGACACGACCCTACCTCATAAAGGCGTGTATGTGCTTTGTGGTAAGAAGCGTTTGTATGTTGGTAAAACCAACCAAGGCTTAGGCCGCATTAAGCAGCATGATCGTACCAAGGACTTTTGGGATGTGGCTGTGCTGTTTGTGTCCTCTGCTTTTGATGAGGAGACAATAGCTGGTTTAGAGTCAGAAGCGATTGCCTATGTGCAGCAGCATAGTGACTTTGTGCTTGAGAATAAGCAGCAGCCGCAGCATCAGTACTCGCACTTAGGGACGCAATTCAATGTGCAGTCTTTTCTGCAGCAGTTTAATGCGGTGCTGGGCTTTTTGGGCTGCAATCCGGTTGCTGCTGCTCAAACAGAGAGAGTGGCTCTTTCTGCTGAGGAGCATACGAGCAAGCTGCAACAGCAGATTGATGACCTAGAAGCTGATCTTAAGCAGCAAATTGCCAAGTATGACGAGCAAGTCCTGAAAGTAGAGCAAAAAGATCAGGAAGTGCAGAGCTTAGAGCAGAGGTTGGCCGCGCTGGAACAAGAAAACAAGCAGTTGCGCGCAACTGTGCAACAGCAACAGCTACCAACGTTAGCCCCTACGTCTGGTGCGGAGCATGTGTTTGTTTTGCAGGGTGGTAAAGCCAACATGGTACAGTTGGCGGTTGATCGTTATGTGGTCTTGCGTGGGGCCAAAATAAACGTAAACAGTACCCATAAGAGCCTCTATCGTAGCACCAAGAGTTTGTATGAGGTCTTGAGGGCTCACGACATCATTACCTGCGACAATGGCGAATTCTCTTTGCAGTGCGATATGTCATTTGCTACACCGTCGGCAGCAGGGTCGTTTGTTTTGGGCCGTTCTTGTCAAGGTACTGCAGAGTGGCGCGATGAGCAAGGACGTAGCATTAATGATTTGCATGCGCTCGCCGCACAGAATCAAGATCCTTCATCGGCAGAGGCTGGTGCGACAACGGATGCTCAACTGGCATCGTCATCTGCGGAAAACACGATTAACAGTACCAGTACCGATGCGTCTGTCACCTGTAATGCAGGGGTTCTGGAGCCGCAAGTGTTGCAGCCTGAAATTGAGTTGCTTGCTGCCAGTAACGAGTTACCAGTTAAGCACTCATTGTCGGAAGAGGTTCCAGAACAGTTGCGTGGGGTTTTTCACTTGAAACATAGGCAGCTGAAAGCTCAACTGGTTTATAAGGGCCCTAAGCAATGGATATTGCTACAAGGCTCGCAGGTGCGTGGGGAAGAGAGGAAAGATCGTGCTGTCGCTGGACATGACGAAGTGGCCAAGATGTTTGCAAATGAGCGTGAAAAAGGCACGATTGTAGCGCAGCCGGATGGTACTTTTAAGACTGTTGTGGATTTACCGTTTCGAGCAGTATCTACAGCAGCTGAATTTGTTTTAGGCTCCAGCAAAAATGGTTGGGAGGCATGGCTCGATGATAAAGGAGCTGCAATCAAGCCGCTCAAAGATCTTGTTGATAAGTTTGAAGGCAAGGCAGCACAGCAGGAGCAAGATGCTCTTAGCCAATGATGGTTCCGTTACAAGGGGCCATGCGCATAAAGCTGCTTTTGGTCATGTGCTTGCGTTGCTGTGGTAGAGCTCATCTCGGCAAACTGCTGGAGAAGTGCTCCTTAAGAGTAAAGGCCCTCATTGTGGTATCGTAAAGGATGTCCTTGAGAACCCCGAGCTAAATCATAGCGCTGCTCAAGATCAAGCGAAGCGCGCTTTAGATCGCAAATCTCTCATCAACAAGTTCCTTTGCTCTCTCGATAGCAGGAAGGTTGTGATGGGTAAGCAGGGCCTGCTGCTTGATCCTAGACGCCCGATTAAGGACATTCCGCCGGAGCAGTTTGCTGAGATGTACTCGATCAGCACCCGTGAGCACCGCTACTCTCGTGATCACAAGTTTAAATGCTTGATCATCGAAGTTCTTGAGCGAGCTTTTGCGTTAGGGTGCTACAGTCTTGAAAACTTGGAGCGCTTTAAGCTTTTGACGGGGCGGATGAGCAAGGCATCATACCAGCACTTGCCAGGGCTTAATGTAGAGCGGATCCCTGATCTTATCGCTGATCTTTGGCAATACAGCACCGGCAGTGGTATCTTTGCTCGTGCAAAGAGCAACACAGGGTTGAATGAGAATGCCTTAGCGTACATCTTCTCGATCTTAACTGTTGCCCGTTCTCAGGCCGTGAGACTACTGCAGTGGCAAGAGATCGACTTTGCCCGCGGTATTTGGGATATGAACCCAGCGCATGACAAAATCAAGCTCCCAAATCGGGTGAGATCTATCGTGCTCTCGAGCGGAGCCTTAGCGATGCTGGATTTGATCAAGTCTCGTCATGAGGACTGCTCCCCTTATGCTTACGTTTTCGTGCCACCGCGCAAGGGTGCCCATCTTAACGACGCTGGCTTTAAGGTGTGCATAAGGCAGATCAATGCCAAGCGTATAGAACATGGCTTAGAGCCGTACCTTGATTATGGTGCGCGCGACAAGGAGCAGCAGCCCAGAATCATCACGCAGCATGCCACCGCGCGGGCCTGCTTTGCCACTTGGGCTGCAGACCGCGAGGGCATCAACACGAGCTTTCGTCAGTCGGTGATCGAGCTCTGCTTGCTGCACCAAAACCCCAATATCCGCCCGTACGGTTACGCGTACAACCGCAGTGCGTTGATCCATGATCGCCGCATTGTGTTAGAAGACTGGAGCGATTGCTGCTTGTCTAAATGCGAGGAGCTTAGAGCTCTGGCAGCGAAGACCAAGCAGGATCACCCGACGCAGGACTAGGCTGCTGAGGCCGCCTGCTATCACACACCTTGCATGAGGATTGGTTTATGATTGAAATCACTGATGACTTCTATGTGGAAAAGACCCCAGAAGAGCGTGCCCTGCTGCACGACCTTGGTAAGAAGCTAGTTGAGCGCATGTTGGCTAATCCCGACTTAATCCCTTTTACCACCACTAAGGAGAAGGTTGCGATGATGCTAACTGATGGCACTCTTGACGACCATTCTTTTCAAGATTATGAAGCAAAAGCCGAGGTTTACTTTGAGCTTAAAGACGAGATGGCGAGCAAGGGGATCCAGATTTTTAACGCGCCCGTTGAGCATGCTCACAGCTCGGCCGAGGTTCAAAAGAAGCGGGCTAAACTGATGGTCAAGTATCTTCTTGAACATAAGTGCTTGCTATCACCCGATACGATTGACGAGGACGACTTAGCCAACCCTAAGTTCCTTGCTAAAACCACTTACAGCATGGCAGAGGCTTGGTGCTTTGTCTGGGAGCGCAAGCTGGCAGGTGTTGAGTTGTATCAGCAGGACGCTGATTCGGCTGACAGAAAGCATATGGCGGAGATTTTTGCTCCAGTAGTTCTTTTGAAGAAGGAAGGAGTTTTCTTGTGAGTTTTGGTTTTGACGATGTGCACAAGACGGCGGAGCTTCTGCTTTGTAAAGCAGAGGCTGCGCCATTAGACGAGCTTAGGTTGAGCAAAAAAGAGAATAGGCCTTGATCACAGTGCTGCCAGCAGTAATTGACTGGGATAACAGTAGAAGGGGGCAGCGTGCTCGTAGAGAGTCAACAAGCCAAAGGATCAACATGGCAGACAAGATCACCGGACTGACCGCAGACGTGGCGCAAGCTAACTTTGGGTCCTTGCGATTTTTTTGGTGCTGACGGCGCGCTCCTCGAACGCTAAGGCGCAGCCCAGCAGCGCGCAGCTTATAAGACACCATGCTGCTGTACACATAGCTCGACTAGGCAGCAACAATCCCCCGTACCACCTATATCCCAAGTGCCAAACAACGGTCTCAACCCCTACGTTTGCTCACCA
>CASEBB010000044.1 GCA_949286015.1 uncultured Succinivibrionaceae bacterium
CAGATAGCGGCTCGCCACTAGAAAAAAGCAGTGTTAACACTGTGTAAAAGCAGAGTTAGCACTGTGAAACCGCAGACGGAAGTCTGCGGTAGTTCATAGCATATGTTCCTTAGCACTGCGTTAGGACGTAAGGGGCATCCCGCGTCTGTGGCTTACTCTGCGCTGCTCTTCACTGCTCTGCTTGGCTATGGCCACTACCAACAGAGAGCCTTTCCCCTATTGCTTCAACAGCTGGCATCACATACCCAAAGAGCTGCAGCATGCACGTGCACGTCCACACGCAAACGCGCACGATCGCTGGTACACCTACCAGCGCCTCCCGTATCTGCCGCCATTTGACTGCTGCTACGCGGTTTTTTGCCCGTCTAACCGCACTGATCCACTAAGTACTGTCGCTCCCTACCCTCTACCCCTACTCCGCTCTACCCTGCCCCCATGAGGATAACTGCATCTTAGAGTATGCAGGCATACTTAGCAGCAACAGCAACGCAAAGGCGAGCTTACCTTCCCAACCTCACTCACACATCCCACAAGTTTTACCTTACTTACAGGGCGATGCAGCGCCTCACAGCAACCGCACTTACGCCCTGTCTCCGCTGCACCATTAGGACTTGCTGGCCACCGCACGCTGTACCGTTTCATCATCCACAGCCGCTAAAGCACGACGTGCCAGCATGTTGGTGTTTGGCACATCTAAGTCCTCAGGCACACGCTGACCATCGGTAATGTAGCTAATCGGAGTCTTCATCTCAATACACAGCGACAGCGCATCACCTAAGTTCTGGCACTCGTCGATCTTGGTAACAATAAGACCCGTTAAGCCCACCACCGCAAAGTGATCATAGGCGTGCTGTAACACCTTACGCTGCGTGGTGCATGGCAGCACTAAGTAGTGCTTGAGCTTGAGGCTAGCCTGCAACTTTAACTGCTGCAATTGCGTGTTAAAGCGCTCATCCTTAAAGCCCACACCAGCGGTGTCCACCAAAATGAGGCTCTTGTCCGAGAGCGAGTACAGAAGCTGTGGCAGCTCCGAGAGATTCTTCACGGCAAACGTCGCACAGCCCATGATGCGGCCATAGGTCTTAATCTGCTCCACCGCACCAATACGGTAGTGGTCAGCAGTGACAATAGCCACACGCTGCGGGCCATAACGCATCACAAAGCGCGCCGCAAGCTTAGCTAATGTCGTCGTCTTACCGACACCGGCGGGGCCAATTAAGGTCACAATGCCGCCCTTAGAGATGATCTCATCATCACCCACGAGGATGGAGCGCTCTAAGATGTTGACAAGCTCCTTCCACGCGCCGTTAAAAGAGATCTCCGCAGGCAGCTTGCTTAAGAGCATGTCACAGACGCGTTCAGAAAAGCCCACCGTCTGTAAGAGCTTGGCGATCATGGCCTTTACCGGATCGGTACGCGAGCGGTTATCCTGCAACAGGCCAGCTAACTCAAATTGCAACAGCTTGCGGATATTCTCCACCTCGGCGCGCATCTTCTCGAAATCTTGACGCACCAGCGAGGCGTCCGCACCAGAGGCGCGGTAGGTGTCGATACCCGCTTTGCTCTCGTACTCTTCCTTAGCTTGCTTGACCTTAGACTTGCCAAAGAAGTTCTTAAATTCGCGTTGTTGCGACAGCGGTAGCGGCGGCGTCTTGAAGAGATCGGCATCCTCATCTAACGATGGATCGATTCTCGACGGCCCCGCCTTCTTGGTTGGATCGGCCATATCGTCGGCGTTAGCTCCTTCATCATCGATGGGATTAATGATGCGCGACACTCCCGTGCCTTTCAGGGAGTCATCAGCGATACGTTGCATGCCCAAAGCTGCAGCAGCTTCATCGGCAAAAGAGCGCTGAGGTTGCGCGCTAACTTGGGTCTGGGCGCTATTGGTATCAGGGGACGCATTATTGGGGGAGGCAGCAGCAGCTTGATTAAAGGCAGCACCTTTAGCCTGCGTTCCTTGGCGCACTTGCGCCGCTGCCGCTTGCGGTGACAGGAACAAGTCCTGAGCTTGTGCTGCTGTCGCCTGTAAGGTTGCCCGTAAATCAGCCGCTGGGCTTATGCCTTGTGGTGCACTTAAGGTACCAAGGCCCGCACTTGGCCCCTGTAAGTTAAGGGCCGGAGGGGCAGCAGACGGCAGCTGCGCTGCTGCCTGCATTTGGGCTTGGGCCTGTGCGGCAGCTTGGGCCTGCGCCGCAGCTTGCGCTTGGGCTTGAGCCTGTGCTTGAGCAGCTTTTTCCTGTTGGTGGGCAGCAATGTTATCCAAAAGCGCATCGCCCTGCTGTTTAGACATGGCGTTTTGGCGCTCAAGGATCTCAATTAAGCTCTGCGCGTAGGCTTGATTCTTACCACCGGTGCTATTGCCCCCAGCGTTAGTGGCCAGATTGCTCTCACCGCCATTATTGGCGCCGGTGATACCAAGCTGTTGTTGTCCGCTGGAGCCGCCTCCCAAACCAAGGCTCGGTGCGGAGACTTGCACCACATCATCGCTCATCTGGCGCTGCTGCCCATTCATCGCCACCGCGTTAGCAAGGTTTGCTAAGGCCGAGCCGATTTGATGGTTGTTCAGGGGCGCAGCAGGCGTTGAGACTTGTTGCGCGGCGGGAGCATTGGTAGCGTTAGGGGCAGGCGCTGCGGCAGGGGCTGCGGCGGCAGCGGCCTCAGGCGCAGGAGCAGGACGTGACAGAGGCAGAGGTAAGCTCTCTACACCGGCAACGATTTCGATACCAGCTGGCACGCGCTTATTGGACATGATAATAGCGTCTGCGCCCAGCTCGTCCTTGACCATGGTCAGAGCTTCACGCATGTCTTTGGCGACAAAGCGTTTTAATTTCATCCAAAATCAGCGCTTTAACCTCTCGTGCTTTGCTTGGCTGCACCGATTTAAGGCTCGGGGCACAAAGCGCAGAGAAGAAGCACTGCCTCTATCTGTGCTCAAGAAATTAGGTGGTACGTATTTTTACAGCAGCTGCTTATACAAGCTTCTGTTGCCTGATAGTATCGGCCAAAAAGAGTACGCACAGTGAAAGCTCTGCAGTTCTAAGCACGCAATGAAGCTGCCTCTACTACTTTCTCTAACCATGCAGAGAGCATGGTGTCTGGTACAGAGGAAAGACTGACGTAATAAATGACGCAATTTAGGGCACGCATGCATGCCCATCTCAAGATAGGCTCAAGTTCGCTTTCACCTTTTATCTCGAGGTGGGACGTTGCAACCACGCACCACTATATCTGTCACTTATTAGCACACTCTTTCCCAAATGCGACCGCCACCAAGCGCCTGCGTCTTATTGTACGCTATGTTTCAGCGCATTTAGCTGAAAAAACGGCGTGCAGCAAAGTTTAGTGTCCCTTAAGGAGGCAGCTTTGGTGTAGCACCATGGAGTGATCAGCACGGTACACTCAGGGCTCGCGGCGGTTGTGTAGATACAAGCGCGCCCTATCCTGCCTGCGGCCTTAAGCTCATCATGGTTTTAGGGTGCTCTTGGTGTGAGGCTATGCTCCATGGTGCTTAGTGCTGCAAGTTAAGCTCAAGAGCTTACCAGCTTCTTCGGCGCAGCTTACTCTCCCCGAGGGATGCGGTGATAAAGCTCTGCGTTGCGCTGGCCACTCTTAGGGTTGCGGGCATGTTTTCACGCTACAAACGCAGAGGTCACTCTTGGCCCTGCCATGGTGCTGCGCTGTGCTGTGCAGTCAGCGCTGTGTTGTGTTGTGCAGTACAGCACTTTAGCGTTGTGTTTTGCCGCGCGCAGAAATGCAAAAGCCCCATCGCATGATGAGGCTTTTGGCTATTTGGCGCTCTTGACTCTTAGAGAGCTAAGTTAGCGCAGCTGCGCTTGCGCGGCGGTGTTACCCACCACGGACACGATCTTAATCTGCTTGTCATCAGGAATCTCCTGATAAGACAGCACGCGTAAGCCAGGAATGGTGTTCTTGACAAAGCGCGATAAGGTCGAGCGCAGAATACCAGAGGTGAGCAGAATAGCTGGCTCGCCCGCCATTTCCTGATTGGCCGTAGCCTCGTACAGACTCTTCTGCATACGGTCAGCAAGACCAGGCTCGATGCCCACACCCTCGGCACCACCAGTCTCTAAGGACTTGTGTAAGACCTTTTCGAGGTCTGGCGAGAGCGTAATCACAGGAATAACCAAATCGCCACCCACGATATCCTGAATAATGAGACGACGCAGACCAATACGGCAGGCAGCCGTCAGCACTTCCGGATCCTGACTCTTTGGGCCATACTCCACCAAGGTCTCTAAGATAGTACGCATGTCGCGCACTGGCACACCCTCGTTTAAGAGGTTCTGTAAGAGCTTGGTAAGTAAGCCTAAGTTGACGATAGCAGGCACCAAACCATTGACCAGCTTTGGCTGCGTCTTGGCCACAATGTCCAGAATGTTTTGCACTTCTTCCTGACCAATGAGCGAGGCGCAGTTGTTGGCCAGAATCTGCGATAAGTGCGTTGCCACCACCGTCGAGCAGTCCACCACCGTATAGCCTAAGCCTAAGGCACGATCGTTATCCTGCTTCGAGATCCACACCGCCTCCAGACCGAAGGCTGGATCCTTAGTGGCAATACCAGGCACACGACCGAACACCTGACCTGGGTTAATGGCCATGTCACGATCCGGCTGGATGTCAGCCTCACCAAAGGTCACACCCATTAAGGTAATACGGTAGCTGTTTGGGCCTAAATCGAGGTTATCACGGATGTGCACCGGCGGGATTAAGAAACCTAAATCCTGCGACAGCTTCTTACGCACACCCTTAACACGGTTTAAGAGCTCACCGCCTTGGGCCTTGTCCACCATTGGAATCAAGCGATAGCCTACCTCAAGGCCAATCACGTCCACTTCAGAGACGTCCTCCCACGACAGCTCACGCTGATCTGGTGATGGCTCAACAGGGGCAGGTGGTGGCGCCGCAGCGGCAGCGGCCGCAGCCACAGCCTTACGGTGACGAATAATCAGACCAATGATGATAGCAATGGCGGCTAACGATAAGAAAGCCACATGTGGCATGCCTGGCACGATGCCCATGACAAAGAGCACGGCGCCGACAATGAACATGGTACGAGCATCATTAAAGAGCTCGTAGACCACTTGCTGGCCCATCTCCTTTTTGGACTTCGTCTGGCGCGTCACGATGATAGCGGCAGCCACCGATAAGAGTAACGATGGAATCTGCGCTACCAGACCGTCACCGATAGACAGTAAGGTATAAATCTGAGCCGAGTCGCTTAAGGAGAGGTCGTGGAACACGGTACCAATGATGATACCGCCGATCACGTTAATGAAAAGAATGAGGATACCGGCGATGGCATCGCCCTTGACGAACTTCGAGGCACCGTCCATAGCACCATAGAAGTCAGCTTCACGCGCAACTTCCTCACGACGCTCACGGGCCTGCTCTTGGTTAATCAGACCAGCGTTTAAGTCAGCGTCGATGGCCATTTGCTTACCTGGCATTGCGTCCAAGGTAAAGCGGGCGGTCACTTCGGAAATACGGCCAGCACCTTTGGTCACCACCACGAAGTTGATAATAACCAAGATGGCAAAGACGATGAGACCGACGGTATAGGAACCGCCCATCACCACGTAACCGAAGGCCTCGATCACTTTACCGGCGGCAGCGGTACCATCTTGGCCGTGCAGTAAGATCACACGGGTAGAAGCGACGTTTAACGCCAGACGCAGTAAGGTGGTCAGCAGTAAGACGGTTGGGAAGGAGCCGAAATCGAGAGGACGCTTAGTGTAGATGGCGACGAGTAAGACCACCATCGACAGGGAGATATTAAACGAGAAGAGGATGTCCAGCAGGAATGGCGGAATTGGCAATGTGATCATTGCCAAGCAGGCGAGCACCAGAAGTGGTGTACCCAGCTTAATGATGCGGAGTTTTTGGAGGGCACTTCCGCTTGCAGCTAAACCGCGAGCCACCCGAGGGTTGGCTTGCGCCCGCTCAAAGGGCACAGCTAGCTTGGAACCGAGATTGGATAAGAAGCTCAAAGCAAAAACCCACACAGAAGAAACAAAAAACGCTTATGCGGGGGCAAACGATGCAAGACATTTGCCACGAACATCACGTTTTTACGGGATAAAAAGGCGTTTTGCGGGCAAAGACGGGGCATGTACAGGGCGCAGATTTTTTCCTGCGACTTGTACCACCACTTAAGGTGGCGTTGCGCGCAATTACGCATCATAGTGCATTTGCTAGCCCATCTTGCGCGCTGACAATGGGGGCGGTGGCGGTAAGCGCTCCGGCTGACAAAAGAGCATAAGCAAGCGCTTTAGCTGCAAAGATACAGGCTTAGTGTGGAAGCTGTGAGGAAAGTGACGGCACAGACAAGGTATTGACAGTCATACCGGTGCCCCGCGCTGCCTTAAGGAAAGGCTCTGCGTTTTAGCCTTGTACCGAGGGCACTCCCAAAAGAGGCAGCAGCCTACAAGCAGGTGTTTTACCCTGAGAGTAGATATTTGCTGAGGCATTGCTCTTACGATAAGGCGCCATCAGGCGCTTGAGGTTACCTGCCCTCCCCCATCATGCTTCGTGGTAGTGTTCAGGTAGGTGCACTACCACTGTGAGCGCGGGCTTAATTTAGTGCTTGCCTTTATGGCCGTGCTTCTGGCCATGGTGGTGATGGTGCTGGCCACCTTTTCCTGTGGTCTGTGCAGCATGCTGCTGAGCGGTACTCTCTGCGGAGTACTCGTATCCCAGCGCAGATGCAAGCTCTTCTTTGATGGAAATGAGCTGATCAAGCTCCTTTAAGAGGCTAATCAGCTTGCGGTACTGGCTCCAGTGATTGCGGTAGTACTCAATAGCGTAAGGATGCACGGCCATAAACTCTGGCAGCGCTTGCTCCGCAGCGATAAGTTGCCTAAAGTTTGGCAGCAGCACATACTCAAGCCACTGATGAAACTCAATCTCACCCACGCCAAAAGGCCCCAGCGGCTTTGCGAGCTTCTCATGAGGGCGCTGCTCATCACCACCCCAGAGTGTCAGAGCCTTAAGCTCGTCCTCAAGCTCTTGTAACTTAGCGCTAATGGCCTCGCGATCGTGCTGTTTGCTCATTGCTTCCTTCCTGCCTTCCTACCTGCTTGCCTAACTGTCTACTGCGAAACGCAGATGTAACCCACATGCTGTGCTGATGCTACTGCTCTGGCGGCGTAGCGGTGCTCTTTTTGGCCTTTTTGCCCTGAAAAGCGGCGGGGTCACAAAAGTCAGTCACGCTCTGACGGCCCCCTACCGCAAAAAAGCCCTCTAAGATGATCTTAGCCGCGCTGGCATCGATGCGATCCTTATCCATGAGGGCGCGATAGCCACCTTGGTAGGTAAAGATCTCTTCTTTAGCAGCAGCGGAGCTTAAGCGCTCGTCCTTAAAGTACACCCGCACGCCAAAAGTACTCATAAGGCGGCGGCCAAATTTACGGGCCCGCTTACCCATGAGCTCATCGCTGCCATCCATATTGAGCGGATAGCCGACCACGACAAACTCGGGCTGCCACTGCGTAAAGAGCTCCTGCAAGTCCTCAGGTCGGGGAATACCGTCACGGGCTTTGAGCGTGGTCAGAGCCTGCACCGAGCCCACAGCCTCGTTACCAACAGCGACACCAATGTGGTTTACACCAAAATCAAAAGCGAGCACACGCCCTGCTGTCATCGTTACTTCCTCTACCCTACTCTACCTTGCGCCTTGCCACCTACACATAAGTAACCACCTTGAAGGTGAAGGCTCTGCAGTAGTACAGCGCCCGCCCCAAAGGGTTACCACCTTTGAGCTTAGCACCGCACAGCGCTCTCAGTTAGCCCCGCGCTACGCTCTAAAAGCCCACAGCAGAGCAGCGCTAAGCGCATCCCTAAGAGCCTCCAGAGAGAGCAGCACTACTAACAGCACCCTACCACTAAGTGTGACCGCCAGCGGTTAGCTCTGCTCTCAGCGCGCCCCCCCGAGAGCACTCCTTAGATAGACAGCGCCAGCGTCAGCACCGCCACGAGGCAACACCACAGCTGTCACTCCAGAGGTTCAGACCTACGTGATCATGGCGCCATCGACGTAGAGAAACTCTCTGCGGCTTGCACCCAACAGCGCCGTCGCCATGACCATAAAGCTCTTTATCGCCTCAAAGCAGGTATCACCAATGGACTTATGCAGCGCCCCAATCGCAATCGGGGTGGTGATCACCACTGGCAAATGCTCCTGCGCTCTATAGCGCATGATCTCATTAAAGAGCTTTTGCTGGGGTAAATCCAGCGCCTGCATCTGATCGCAGAGGCCGTCAATCATTAACAGCCCCGCTTTCATGTAGCGATTAAACTTCTTCTCACGGGCCATGCGCTCCTCATACGGCTCACCGTAGATAAACACCCGCATGCGATAGAGCTCATCTAATGTCGTCAGCGCCACGACTTGGCCACCATTTTTGGGCATGGTACTACGCATGCGCTGATCATCACGCAACTGCTTGAGCAGTTGATTCGCAACACAGTGGCATAACACCGTCTTACCCGAGCCCACATCACCACAAATGATGAGCATACGCGCGCTATGGAAGATATCAGAAATCTGGACAAACTCCCTACTGAGCATGAAAGCACGCCCATTTTGCCCGTCAATGATCACTTTGTCGTAAGTGACTTCAGGGTTAATGTGCCCCTCACGACGCACCTGATCTAAATAACGATCAAAGTTACCGTCCTTATACTGGGCAATGGCCAGCGCTGCCATGGCGCGGTCTTTTGCTCTGATCTGCTCGTAGGTCTGCTCTGGCACCGCATCAGGGTCAAACTCCGGCCCCGCCATGCCTCTGATCATGCTCATAAGCGCCGTGGACAGCGATTGCTGCTGCCACTGCACATTAAAGAGCTCGACATTAAGATCTTCGTTGCGATTAAAGATCCACTGCCAGTTTTGGGCATTGGTGCTGTTTCTAAAAATCAGCGTCGCCAGATCTTGGATGTGGAGGCTGTGTGGGTAGAAGCGCCACGTCTCCTTTAAGAGCTTGGTGCCATCATCAGGGAGCAGTAAGTCGTTATCCGCACTCCATCCCGTAGGTGGCAGCGCACTTGGAGCTGGCCACGTGACACGCGCAAAGATCTCATCGTGGGTACGACTCCACATGTTATGTGGCAAGGTGCCCTTAAAGTTCATGCTGTTTTGGCGCAGCTGCTTTTCCCAGAGGCGAAATGGCGTCTGTAAGGTCTTAAAGACGTCATTAAAGATCAGACGGAAAAACTGACACTCCCGCAGCAGATAGTACTCTTGTAAGAGACGGATCTGCGCCTCACGCTCGTAGATGCCTAACACCGCATTACGCATGGGGCCGCTCTCGTGCGGCAGCGGTAAAAAGGCGTCCTTAGACGCGTAGGCAAAGGAGCTAAAGCGGTTTAAGTGGCGGAAGACCTCCCACACCGGCACCGGAGATGATGAGTAGCAGGCTACCGGATAAAACATCTCCTTGGTGATCTTACGACCGGTGTTGGTGAGCTGATAGCGCGGATCAAATTGCGCAGTACGGGCATCAGCCTCTGGCCACATGACCTGACGCTGCAAGGCAAGGTCATAGCGCATGCGCAAAAAGATACCGGAGATGATCTTGGTACTGAAATAAGGAATGTGGGTACCAAAGTGGTGGTAAGGCACAGCAGGGCCTGGTACTTCCCAGCGGGCAAAGAGATCATCTACAGCTCTACCGATGTTACCCAAGTGGTTTAAGAAGAACGGCTGCAGCGGGATAGAGCAGTCGACATTAAACTCTGGGGGCATCGGGTCAGTTGGCCATGCACCGTGCAAGACGTAATAGCGCAGCTGCTGCGTCCACTGTGGCAGTAAAGAAAAGCCGGTGTGCAGGCTCAAATACAGCCAGAGACGGTCAAATAAGCGCTCCGAGAGGCCTAAAGCAGCAATGATCTCAGGGCGGAAGAAGCAGGATGGGCGCACGTGATAGCAGAACCAGAGCCTTAAGGTGTAAGGCAGGTCGATGCCATAGTGCTGCTTAAAAAGGGCGCTTTGCTCCTCTTCATAGATGACACGACGGGCGCGGAGGCTCTCGGGCTCGCGGTCAAAGAGTACCTGCGGATAGTAGTAGAGATCGATGTTTTTGTCTTTGAGGCGCGCCTCGATCTGAGCGCTGTGCTCCTCAGTGTAGACGTAAGGAGACTTTGCCGGATACAGCAGCGGATCGTACAACCATGGATCAAAGTACTCGCGCTCATCCTCAGCGATAGCGCCACCAAAGTGCGCATCCTGATCAAAGTTTGCGCGCTGGGCTAATTGCGTCCCGTCATCTGAGGAGAGATCGGCAAGGAAAAACACCAGCTGTGGATGAATATACTCACCGTACTTGCCATAGGGGACAAAGACTGGCGGTAAGGAGTGCCACGCATGATGCGTTGGCAGTGCGGTATCTGGCGACTGTGCCTGTGCTGCCTCATACTGATCGTGCCATAAGCGCTCCACAGGCAGCTTACTAATGCGGGCAACTTCTTGACGCTGGGCCTCGGTGATGCTGCGTTCGATGGGCTCAATATTGTCGGAGGCAATAAAGTTGTCTAATTGGGCTAAGGCGATAGCGGCGGCGCGGTCACGCTTAGTCAGCTCTTGCTGCATCTTTTCATATTGCGAGACACGTGGAGTACGTGGAGATAAGTCTGAATCAGGAGAAGCAGTCATAACAGAGCTCGTTGAGGCTCGGAGCGGAGCCAAAAGAAAGTGAGGGAGAAGGAAATCTAACAGAGGATGCTGGTACGCAGCCCCGTAAAGCCACAGGGCTTAACCGCACACCGCAGAGTGGGGGCCGCAACAGTCGCCGCCAACTCTGCCAATAGCGCTACTGTAGTTTAGCAGCTGACAGCTCCAGATGCGGTAAAAGAGATGGAGTCGATCTTAGCGCAAAAGGGCAGCAAGAGAAAAACAAGGGCACTTGCGACTTACTTCGCCCCTAAACGCTAGCCACCACACTGAAGCTTAAGATGGGGGCACGCTCAGCTTTAAGGCTAGCGCCTTACCCTTGAGTAGTCGTAAGGAGCTCCACCCTGAGGTAAAAGCCGTATATTAGCGGTTTGAGGAAAAATCGGCTGCAACTTCGCGACGTTAGACTCACCGCCACAGCCAATGCCACAGCAGCCCCATGGGGCAGCCCATCTCTGTTTAGCGAGATATGGCCTCGGCGTTGGCAGCGCCCGCCCCAGAGGAGAGAGCAGAAGTGCAGCAAGCGTAGGTAACCTAAAAGCGCCTGACGGCGCCTTATCTCGAGCGTAGCGCCTCAGCAAACGCCTACTCTCAAAGTAAAACACCTGATTGTAGGCAGTTAACTCCTTTGAGATTTGCTTTTTGGGATACTCACCTACTGCTCTTAAGAGCCGCTTCCTGTGGGTGGTGTCTGTGGCTTAAGTCTTACCGGCTCTGGCAGTACTTGCTTGACCACAGATTGCGCTAACACTGTATGCGCCGGTTCAAGCAGGGGAATGCGTGTTAAGCCCGCCTGCCGATGGCGCTCATCATCAAGCTGGATCTCAGCTTCCGCTGTTGGTCTCAGCCGTGGGTTATTTGACCGGCCTGGCAGAGGGTGGTGATACGGTATCTTGGCCTCACGCTCCTCTTGCTGTTGCTCTTGCTGCTGCAAGGCTTCGTTTAAGCCCCCGTCAGGAAAACCCACTAGTTGGTTGAGCGCCACAAACCACTCTGGGGAATAAATGTCAGTGATAGGCGCGTTAGCAAAAGGCTGCAGCAGCTCTTGGCCGCGTGGGGTCAAACGCAGCTCATTAATCCGCACCCAACCGCACCACATATCATAATAGAGCGGATCGCTTAAGAGCCTAAAAAGCAGGCTCTCTGCTGCTTCTTTATAAGCAGGCGGCAGCTGTGGTAAAGCCATACCAGGCCAGAATTCTCGCTGCTCTAGTCCCTGCGCGCATACCCGCGCTGCTTGTGCTTTGGTCTCATCGTCCAAATTGAGCAGGATCGAGAACTCATCACTGCCACCGAGCCACTTATGAGGCCTCCTGCCACTTCTGACAAAGCGCCGCGCATTATCCGAGAGGCCATAAGCTAGGAGCAAGAACAGGTTGATCTGCTGCTCTTGCAGCATGACTAAGATCTCTGCCACATCCGGCAAATCATAGTGAAGGCGCAAGATCAGCGGGTTTTCTACCTCACAGGCAATGGGCACATAGTAGTTGATATCGTAGATGAAATCATTGAACAGATCGACTATTTCCCCACTATAGCGGCACTTCATCCATAAGGGAGTAAACCACGCGTCAAAAGAATTAAAGCTATCTTGGGTGGCGCGAAAAAGATCAATGGTGGTAACGATCTGTCTGCACGCCTGCAGCTCCTCTATAAGCTGATTCAGCAAGAAGTGCTCGGTAACCCTAGTGTAGTTGTAGAGCAGCGTGATGCCCCGCTCGTCAGTGAGGCGTTTTTGCTCAAGCTGCGGGTAAGGCGTAAACTCTACCTGCCACTCATAGGCGCATGGCACCAGCGGCGTGATGCCACTAGCTGCCGCAATGGCGCTAGCTACGGTGGCTGGAGCACCGTAATGGGCAAGCGGGCCCTGTAACGAGAGCAGAGATGCAGGGGAGCTGGGCGTGCTTGGCGTGCTTGGCGTGCTCGACGTGGTAGCAGCCGTTAGATGCGACATGGCAGCGCGTTTGACCTGCACCGCTGGCAGGGCTGCACTGAGCCTACCTGCGACCTGCTGCGCTTGTAGCTGCTCCCACAGGGGGTAGTACTGCTGCGGTGATTCTCGCGTGGCGTATATAGGGAGGTCACGGATCTGTACTAAACAGCCCATGGTGGTAAAGCACAGACAAATCAAGCCCTCTACAGCGTGCTCAAGGCGCAACTCATCCTTAGTTTTGACCAGAGCATACGACCGTGTTGCGTCCACGTCATACGCCTGTATATGCTGCTGCTCAGGAGGAAGCGGCAGACGCTCAAGGTGCACTGCATATGACACTACAGGTGCGGTTGGGGTGCTAGGCTCTGCCGGAGCAGCGGAAGTGGCGTCAGTGGCGTCAGCAGGATCTAATAAGCCGAGCTCTAGTGCGATCTCAGGAGAGACCGTGTACTGCTCTTGCTGCAATTGCGCTACAGCCTGCGCATCGTGATTGTCACGGGCATAGGCAATGGCCAGCGAGATATCAAGCGCATGCGCGACGCTCGCGGCATCTGGCTCAGGGTGCGCAATGGGCTGGCGCAATAAGGCATAGCCCTGTACATAGGGCGGCACAATAGCCGTGACCTTAGTTTTTTCTGGCGGGGGTGCAGGTGGGGTGAGCCAGTATTTAGTGTTAGCTTCTAAGCGCTTGACTGGCCCTAATGATTGCGGGTTGATATAGCCACTGTTTCCTTGCGGCGCTTGAGGCGCCGCTGGCGAGGGCGTGGCGGTAGCGTTGGGATTGGTAGTGGGATTGGTAGTGGAATTGGGATTGGAATGGGGAGCAGCAGTGCCTTGAGGCACCGCTTGCTTATCATCTGTAGAGTTCGCTGGCGCTACAGGGGTAGAAGCAGACTCTGGTAAGAGCTCACCATTAAAAGGGTCGACGTTACCAAACAGATCGACCTGCTGCATGGAGTAAGGGTAGGCTGTGGTCTCACCACTATCATCAGGGGTGGACTCTTGCTTGGCCTTTGTCTTGGACTGACGCTTGGTGCTGCTACTGCTGTGCTTTGTAGCCTCAGCATTAGCATTATTAGCAGTGGCGTCCTGCGCCTCTTTACTGTCAGTACTACCAGTTTTACCCGCAGCACCCGCGTCATCTGGAGAGGCAGCAGTGCTGTGCTCTGTGTGCACCGAGGTACCCGCATGCATGGCGGCTGCGGCAGCGGCGCTGTCTTTATCCAAATACTCGTCAAAGTCCTCGGGCAGCAGTGAGGTCATTGGCGGTAAATCCGCCTCCTCATCGTCATCATCGAGGTCAGCGGCGACGTCCTCATCATCGCTATGGTCACCATGAGCTGCGGCAGCCATGGCTTCTTCGACGGCATGCACCATGTCGTCTTTTAATGTGGGATCCCACTCATCGAGGCCGCCTAATACGGCGCGGGCATCATCGATAGCGGTGATCTTACGGCGGGTACCGTGGGTAGGCACCGCTGGTTTGCTCTCGTCTTCCTTGGAATCAGCGGCAGCGTCAGCAGCAGTAGTAGTAGTAGTAGTAGTAGTAGTGCTGTCATCTGCAGAAGCTAAAGCCGCCTCCAGCGCTGCTAAGGCCGCATCACTTTCAGAGTCAGTAAGCGTGGACGTATCGCGGCTGGTATTTGCCTCGGGCGTGGTCGTGCTTGGGTGCTGCTGTTGTTGCGCAGTTTTACTCTGAGCCATACCCGCTTCCTCCTCACTCGGCCACCAATGCCACGTTTAACCAACCATAAGCTGCTCAGCTCTGCTCGATGTTACTGAGGCGAGCTGTTCGGCGCTCATTATAAAACTAAAGCAGAAACATGGCGCTGTACTTGGGAGCGCTGTGGTGCAGCACCAGCATTTCTCAGCTCTAACGCAGTAAGATCTCAGGACAGGCATGAGCAAGGCCACCTACCGCAGCTCAGTCCTCAGAATCATCCTCGTACTGGCTAATGATGTTGAGCAGCTTGCTAAGTCTAGTCATGGCATAGACCACCGCCAGAGAAGAAATGATCAAAGCGATGCCAAAGGCCCAGACATCACCGGTGCTCATCTCCTTGCACTTAAACGCCAAGACAAACATGATCACAGCCATGAAGCCCATGAGCACGGTAAAGATCTTGTCCACTTTTTTGTAGGCGGCAAGGATGTTTTCAGGCACTTCGCCCTTGGCGCGTTGTTGATAGTTGGAAGCCATAATCATCCTCCATTTTTCTGTTTCTGCTGCACTTTATGCGAATTATACCGAACTGACGCACCGCCAGAGAAAAGGAGCTTTTATCTTGTCTCAGCGACATACCCCCGAGCAGGTACTGCGCTTAAAGAGGCGCAAAGCGTTGCTCTCCTTACCTTAGGAGCCTTAGGACAGAGTGCTCTCCTCAATGACGGCAGATGGAGTGCGTGATGGCAAGATCGCACCTCGAGATTAATGGTGCCAATGGGTCTAATCCAACCTGAGGAAGGTGCACCATGCTTACATGCTTCCCCTAAAGGCCGTCCTCTCTGCAGTCAGTCGCTCTTTACCTGCCATTGCAAAGTGGCAGCTGATTTTTTCCCCAACCGCTCAGATACGCCTTTTACCTGAGAGGATATTCCCTCAAAGGTAAGGAGATAGCCTTAAAGCTGCGTGTGCCCCCATCTCCAGCTTCATTGTGCTTGCTGGTACCCACCACTTGCTGTTGCGGTCTATAAAAACACAAAAGCCCCACGTGCCGCTTAGCTCGCAGGGCTCTAAAAGTAGCTTCTGGATTGAGAGAAATAAAAGGGAGTGCTGCTAAAGACTACTTGGCGTCAGTGTTAGCCTGCGCAAAGGCGGCATCGTCCACTTGCTCAAGCCACTCGTTAGAGGCGCCCTCAATGGCTGGAGCAATCGACAGGTGCTGCATCCAGCTGTCAGCAGTAGCGCCGTGCCAGTGCTTTACCTCAGGTGGAATGTTTACCACCATGCCAGGCTTTAAGAGTACTGGCTCCTTACCCCACTCTTGGTAGATGCCCTCACCTGCAACCACGACAAGGATTTGTGGCGCCTTGTGGTGAATGTGCCAGTTGTTGCGACAGCCTGGCTCAAAGGTCACATTGGAGACACCGCAGCTTTTGTCGGTCTGGTATGGGTTTAAGTAGCTCTGACCGATAAAGTACTGCGCATAGGCGTCGTTTGGATTGCCAATGGCAAAAGTGGTGAGCTCTTCTTTGCTGCTAACTTTCATCGAATTCTCCTCAGCAGGGGCAGCACTGACATGGGACGCCATTAGCACCGAGGTCATGGCAGCCGCTACGGCAAACAGCTTTGCTCTCATAATTCGCTCCTTAGGATAGACTCAAGGAGAAAGTGGTAGCCCATGCCTGTCCTTGCCGCTCAAACGGACTAAGTCTGCGCCTCTTACTGCTGTAAGTTGATGCTGTATGCACATCTGTGATCACAGTAGCTGGGGGCACCATTTCTCATTGCCTGCTAACTTACTCAAAGTAGCTTGAATGGCTCCTATCTTAGAGGGGCGCCCGCTGTAAGGCCATGCTCATTTCTGTACAATGTTTGCCTATTTTTGTACCCCATAGGGCTTGGTGCGGTCTTGTGATAAAAGTGTGCGCGCTGCCACTTATTCGCTGCCGCTGCGGTCGCTACTTTGCTTGCGTACACAAAACTCTAGCAGCACAGCAAGCGGCAAACAGCCCTGCTGCTCTCTTTAGTGATGCCTTAGTGTCCACTCTTTGTCACTGCTCATCGTCAGGAAAGAGTGAACTAATAAGTGACGGATGTAGTGGTGCGTGGTTGCAACGTCTCACCTCGAGATAAAAGGTGCAAGCGAGCCTGAGCCTATCTGGAGATGGGCAAGCATGCGTGCCCTAAATTCCGTCATTTATTAAGTCAGTCGATCCTCACAGAGATTGCCCCTCCCTTGTGGAGCATTGCTCTCCCCCGTGTACAAGGCCGGAGAACCTTGGCACCCTTGCTCTTGAGAAAATTGCGCGCGTACAGGGTGCTCGCTGCGCCTCATTCACAGCACCACAGCCCCCACGGCAAAGGATGGCGCATGTCCCTTTTATTCGCCTAACCCTGCCTAAAATGGGTGCAAACACCAACCACCTGCACCCTACCCTCGACCTAAAAGGTGACACCAAAGCACCTTTGTCTGTGCTTGTGTGCCAAGAGTGACGCGACCGACTACCCCTAAGAGCCAATTTGCACTAAGATAGAGTGTTGCTTTGGTTAAGCGCTGCCGGTTAAGAAGTACACCGGCCTAAACTCAACTCACCTCCGAGCGCCATGCTGTTCCTTGCTCTCTGCGAGCCAGCTGACCTCGTCCGGCTCACAGCTGTAGCTGTTTTTGGCCCCTAATGTGGAAATGCAAACATGCGAGTTAACACCCCTGTTATCGATGTGGAGCATAAATTCCCGAACGACCCGTCCGCGAAAATCATCTCCGTCACCGACCTCCAAGGTAACATTACTGACGTTAATGACACCTTTGTTGATATGAGTGGTTTCTCACGTGAGGAGCTGATTGGACAGCCACAGAACATCGTGCGCCACCCTGACATGCCGCCGCAGATCTTTGCCGCCATGTGGAAAGCTCTCAAAGCCGGTGAGTCCTTTATGGGCATCATCAAAAACCGCTGCAAAGACGGTAGCTACTACTGGGTGAACGCCTTTATCATGCCTATCATCCAAAATGGGCAGATTGTAGGCTATGAGTCGGTACGTACCGCAGCCACGGACGAGCAAATTGCCCGTGCCACGCGTATTTACAAGAAAATGCGCGAGGGTAAGCATCCACGCAAGCGCATGGACATCATGTCTGTTGTCTGCTATGGTCTGTTCCTCATTTCCTTTGCGCATGCGACGCTGCACCCGAGCGTGTGGAGCAACGTGCCTTGCATTATCATCACGCTGGGCATTATCACCTACATCATCTACCGCAAAAACCACCTCCAGAACCTCATCACCCGCTGCTTTGATACGCACCCCAGCCTCATTAACACCCTGATTTACACCCGTAAGGCGGGCCAAGAGGGTGCGGTGTTGTACGACATCATGTACAACCTCAAAGAGGTGGACACCATCTTAACCCGCGTCAAAGAGACCTCTGACCGCTTAACCGCCATTGCCCAAGAGGGCCTGAGTCTGCAAGAGGGCTCCGCAAACGAGACCACAGCGCGTACCCAACAAGCTAAAGAGCTGTTAAGCGACATGAAGGAGATTGCTGACAACATCTCCAGCATGATCAATGACATCAGCAACAGCGCCAAAGAGACGGTGCGCAACTCGGACTCGGCGGCGAAGCTCGTTAGCGAGGGTAAGGACGTTGCCAATCAGACCATGAAGGTGATTGACAACTTAAGCGACTCTATTAACAAGATCGCTTCGGCCATTGCCGACTTAGCTTCCCGTGTGGACGACATTGAAAAGGCCTCGGTGCTCATTAAGGACATCGCCAGCCAAACCAACCTCTTAGCCTTAAACGCTTCGATTGAGGCGGCGCGTGCTGGTGAGGCCGGTCGTGGCTTTGCGGTGGTGGCAGATGAGGTGCGCTCGCTGTCGCTGCGCACAGAAGAGACCACGGTGCAGATTCACAACCTGATTGAGCGCTTTAAGAAGACGGCGCAGGAGACGGTGACGCTCGCAGGTGAGAACCAAGAGCACGCCCAAGAGGGTGTGGAGCAGATTCACGCCACTAACCAGAAGCTCGACGAGGTGTTAGCGAGTATCGACAACATCCACGCGCTCATTAACAACGTCAATGAGATGGTGCAGTCGCAAGCGAGCACCGCCGATAACGTCAACATTAAGGTGCAGCATATCTCCTCGATGAGTGACGAGAACGTGGCCTCGAGCAACAACAACCTCAAGCAGATGGAGGAAGTGAGCACCATTTCCACGGAGCTTAATGCCATGATTAGCCGCTTCTCCAATAAGGATCACGTCTAAAAGACGTCCCTACCCGCTAGAGAAGAAACGCCAGACAAGGTTCGCTTTGCCTGGCGTTTTTCTTTTGAGTAAGGTGAGGGGCTAGCCCTTCACACACCCTAGCAGGGCTTTGCCCTGCACCCAGTATGGCTCTGCCCTACACCCGCATGGACTTTCAGTCCCTTAACCTTGGACGAGGACCTAAGGCCCTCGACCCTTTTAGATATTGCAGCCCACGTCTCACCGTAGCTTGTTTCTTCGGGCTACAATATTGCAATATCTTCTCATTACACCCACCTTGTCTCCCTCCCCAAAAAGGTGAAAATCGTCCTCCTGCTTCTGCCAGCCATCCGGCTGCATGCATCCGATAGGAGCTGGGAACGCCCTCTGTGCGCCCTGTCAACTCCATGCGTCTGAATCTGCCTGTCACTAACGTCGAGCACACTTTTCCGCCTGACCCGTCCGCGAAAATCATCTCGGTGACTGACACCAAGGGCATCATCACCTACGTGAACGATACCTTTGTGAACATGTGTGGCTACTCCCGTGAGGAGCTCCTCGGTCAGCCGCATAACATCGTGCGCCACCCTGACATGCCTGCAGCCGTCTTCAAGCTCATGTGGGATACCATCCAACAGGGCAAGTCCTTTATGGGCATCGTCAAGAACCGCTCTAAGGACGGCGGCTTCTACTGGGTTAACGCCTTTATCATCCCTATCGTCGAGAATGGTCGGATCACCGGCTATGAGTCGGTGCGTACCGCCGCCTCGCGCAACCAAATTGCCCGTGCTGAAAAGATTTACGCCCGCATCAATGCCGGTAAAAAGGTCACTAAGCGCTGGTACCTGCTCAACGCTGGCAGCTACGCTCTGTTCTTAGCCTCCGCTGGCTACATGGTGCTCGATGCCCACATGTTTAGCAGTGTGCCTTGCTTACTTGTGACCTTAGGCATCATCGGCTACAACATCTACCGCAAGAACCACATGCTCGACTTACTCTCACGTAAGTTCGAGACCACGGTCGATACCGTCAACTCGCTGATCTACAGCGATCGCACGGGTGTGGAAAGCGACGTCATCTACAACATTATCTACAACATCAAAGAAGTAGATTCGATCATGACGCGCATCAAGGAGACCTCGGAGCAGATTGACGATCTGGCCACTGAGGGCCTCCTGCAGCACGAGCAAGGTATCAATCATGTGCGCACCCGCACTGAGGCGATGAAGACCATCCTCACTGAGATGAACTCCATTGCCGACGACCTTGCGAAGATGATTGACATGGTGCACGACACCTCAAAGCAAACAGTGGACGCATCCAACCAAACCTCGCAGCTGATTGCGCAGGGGCAGAACAACTCCGATCAGGCGCTGGCGATTATCGATGGCCTCTACCATTCGATTACGCAAATCACCACGGACATTCAAGCGCTGGCGGCGAATGTGGACGCCATTGAGCAGGCATCGCGTCTTATTAAGGGCGTGGCCAATCAGACCAATCTCTTAGCCTTAAATGCGGCGATTGAGGCGGCACGCTCTGGTGAGGCAGGAAAGGGCTTTGCGGTGGTGGCAGATGACATCCGCTCGCTGTCGACGCGCACGGAGCAGGCGACGCTGCAGATTCAGAGTCTGATTCTGGGCTTTAAGAAGACCGCCAAGCAGACGGTTAACATTGCCAAGCGCAATCAGGAGCAGGCACAGGATGGCGTCGAGCACATGCATGCGTCGCATGACAAGCTCGAAGAAGTGCTGCAGAGTGTTAACAACATTAACACGCTGATTTCTAACGTGAGTAAGGCGGTGCGCACGCATGAGTCGACGGCGCACGATATCACGAAGAAGGTGCACAAGATCGACGTGATGAGTAAGAACACGCTGACGAGCACCCAAGACAACCTCAAGCAGGTGCAAGAGCTACAAGCGCTGGCAAGCATGCTCAATGACATGGTGACGCGCTTTGCCCGTAAGGTGTAGGTGTAAGGGTCAGGGTTCTTAGGGCATAGCCCTAAGCGGGGGCTGTCAGGGGGCAGCGCCCCTGACAATGCGAGCGGTGCTCGCACCTCACACTACCAGCTCTACAGCGCACCAGCCCAGCCAATCTGATGCAGCCAGCTATTGAGGTAAATAGCACCCAGCGCTGCACCAATCAGCAGTGCTACCACCACAATAGTCCGCACACTCACTGGAGGTGGCAGTCTCTCCACCTGATGGCGCGTCACCTCAATCAGCGTCGCCGTATTCGGCGAAATCGCGTAGTTGCCAAAGCGATCGAGCATCACCTTAAACTTGTTACGCTCGTGCGCCAGCTTCCGCTTAAAGAAGCGACTACGACGCTTCTCTTGCTCCGCCAGCGTCTTGGCCTCACGCGCCTGCTGCTTGCGCATGGCCTTCGCCATGTTCTTGTCCATAGCCACATCCGGCCCCTGACCTTGTCCCTGACGGCCACGGCCATTTACTGGCGCCATGCCGCCATTGCCACCATTGGCCGCAGGTGCTGGAGCCATGCGCCCTGCTACGGCGGCCGGATTAAGCGGCCCCGCCACACGGTTTTTGGTGTAGCCAATGGCATCAGGGTTACGGCCCTGATCAGGGTTAGCCACCGCAAACGAGCGCATCTTGCTCTCGTCTACGCGCAGCTCCTGCTCACTTAGCTGGTAGCGTGGCTTGCTGTTATGGCTGTGACGCAGCGCCAGATTGACAATCACCAGCATAAAGCTGACGTTGTAGCGCACCACCATGTCTTGGAGGTGCATCACGCAGTCAACATAGGCGCTCTTCACACCAAAGGTACGATTGAAGTTATCAATGACCTTAGTGCTGGCCTTGTTGAACTCATAGAAGTTGGAAATGAGGTGCTGGTCGTCGCTTAAGAGGTAGTACTTCTCAAAGCAGTTGGACACCGCATAGTAGAAAGGCAGCGAGTCCTCGACACGGCGCAGCGAGGCAATGAGGTAGTCGATGTCACTCGACTTTAAGCGGAAGTAGAGGCGCTCCAGCTTGGCAATAATGCTGCGCATCTGCTGCACCACCGCTGGGGAGTACTGCCGTCCCAGCTCAATAGCGTAGAGGTGGAAGACGTAGTGGGTGATCGACACCAGATTGTAGATGTAGTCAAGGAACATGCTGCGCTCACGGGACTGAAAGCAGCGCTGGCGAAAGGCCTCCATGAGAGAGTTGTTGATCGCTAAGAAGCGGGTGATCTCATCAAGCACCATTTGCGCGGCGGGATTAGGGTTGAGCTCCACTTCAAGGAAGTCACCGTCCATACCGTGCTCACGGTTAATGAGAGTGATGCGCTCAATGAGGTTGTTGAGGGCATCATTGAGGTGGCGATCAAAGCTGTTAGCCTGCTTGCGCAGGTGCAGGTTCTCGATGATCGATGGCTGGTTAAACTCTGGCAGGAGTCGCGACTGCTCGCGCTCCTTTTGCGCCTCTTTGTTGAGGATACCGGCACCACCACCGGCATAGCTGCGCTCGTCGGCGGTCTCATCACGCTCTTGGCGCTCTTTGGCCCGTTGCAGCACCTCTAAGACCTTGGAGAGCACAAAGGCGCCCTTGATCTTGAACTGGTCGCCAATGATGCACTGCACAAAGTCCTGCGTTAATTGCTCGTCTTGCAGGCAGCGGGTATAGAGCGTGGCGGCATCATCATAGCGGTCTTCTAATAAAGCTAAGACGGCTAAGTTGATGTAGGAGGAAAAGGTCTGCTGGCTTTGCAGAATCTTAATGGCTTTTTCGCGCTCGTTCTGCGACAGGTAGTAGATGGCAGCGTGGTCTAAGCGATTGGAATCGACAAACCAAAAGAGCGCGTAGTAGCAGCGGCCACGGGCCGACATGAGGCGGCTTTTGGCAAGATCGAGGCGGCGTGGCGTGCGCAATGGCGGCTTGATAAAAGCCGTCATGTCTTGGCCTAAGTTAATCTCCTCTCCTTTGAGAAGAGCGGTCATCATGGACTTGTAGTTGGCAGTGAGGGTGGCGTTTTTGGCTTGGGTGCCTACACCGAACACGCGATAGGGGTTGTCAGCCACAAGTTCCAGCGTCATGGTCTAACCTCTTATTCTGTGGGCTGTGCCCACCCCAGCAGGAAGCGTCTAGCAGAGCATGCTTTACCACGTACCTGCACCTGCGGGACAAAGCTCCCGCGTCTTGAAGAACACGATTGCTCTTAGCTCATTGCCACTTGCTCTCTCCCATGACCGCTATAGTCAGAGCGTTGCCTCTTACTGTCACATGCTGCCACTGCACGCCACTTAATGCCGCTGTCTTACTTACAGCTGCGCTAAACAGCGCAGAGGAAAGAAACGAGCGCGGCGTTACTTACAGTGTAGAGAGTTGCGAGAGTGGAGAGAACCAATGCTGCTTTTTGAGGCCCAAACTTAGTGCACAAGCTGTGCCCTGAATAAGGGTTGGGATTGGCCCTAACGGCAGCGGCGGGAAAAACTTTAGTGATCTGAGGCTGTGACCTATGATGGGGCAGGATGGCGGCTATCATACGGCGCAAACCAAACGCCCTTGAGAAAAAGGCCCCTACTCTGGAGCCAGAGCCTTACCAAAAGAGCTACAACTGACGTCGTGGAGTTGAGCCTGATTTTCCAAAAACCGCTAATATACGGCCTTTACCTAAGAGTGATGCCCCTTACTGGCATCGATCACAGGTAATATTTATCAGGAAAAATAAATACGAGCCAACTCCCCGATGTCAGTACAACACTGCCCGCAACCAACCAACCAACCAACCAACCGCCCCTCGAGATAAAGGCCCCTACTCTGGAACCAATGCCAACACCAAAGAGCAACCGCACAGCCTGTAACCAACCGCCCCTCTAGATAAAGGCCCTACTCTGAAGACAGAGCCTTACCAAAAGAGCCACTACACAGCCAGCAACCAACCGCCCCTCGAGATAAAAGCCCCTACTCTGGAGTCACAGCCTCACCCAAAGAGCAACCGCACAGCACGCAATCATTAGCCCTCAAGATAAAGGCATTACTATGGAGCCGCTGCCTACCACAAAGAGCCACCACACTGCCCTAAATCATTCGCCCCTCAAGATAAAGGCCCCTACTCTGTAGCCTAAGCCTCACCACAAGCGCACAACAGCTCAACTGCAACCACCACCACCACCACCACCGACCTCAAAGATACATGCCCAGCGCCTCCGCCTGCGCTCTTAATCCTCGTCCGCAAGAACCAATCCCTGTAACAGTGGCATGCTGGCGTTATGCTCACTGGCAATCTCCGCAAGGTGTGACTTAGAGCGACGGCCTTGATGCTTCTTGTGTGGCATCTGCAACTGTCCCAGCGGCGTTACTGGCGCTTCCTGCTGCGCCTGCGGCAGTGGCATCTCCGGATTCAGCGTAGCTCGCTTGGAGAAATCCCCCAGCCGTAACACCGGTAAGGACGACACAATCTCTTCTGTCTTGACGCAGACCGCGATCATACGCAAGAGCAGCTTTAAGAAATACTGCTCATCGCCCATGGTCTGTGCCCAGATGTTAATGTCGTTATAGTCCTGTCCCTCAAGGCTGGGATAAGCGCGCAACCTTGAGATCATGTCATCCAAAGCCGGACGCCCATTAACGCGGTACCAGCGCGCTTTGGGCGGTACCTTACGAATGAGAAAGTGCTCATTGTAAAAGATCACGCTCCGGTCGCGCTCACGGTTCTGCTGCGCAAAGGTGCCATAGCGGGCCTTAGTGAGGTGATAAGACGGCTTATGCCTCACCCCGTCAATCTCACAACCGGCGTAAGGCTCGATCTCCTCATAACGCACATGTAGCCACGCTAAGTTTTGTCCCGCGCGCATAAAGTGCCAAAAGTCGGCAAAGGACGCTACCAGCGGAATGCGTATGGGCTCCCACCGTAAACGGCGTGCATACAACCGCCGCCAATGAGAGGAGTGCAGCATACCGTAAACGTAAAAGAACACGGCATCAGCATCAATCAGGGCTGCGTACTGCGGATAGGCCCGCCGCATCAAGGCAATCATATGGGGGCTAATGCCATCTACGCGCTGGTACTCTCCACTGTAGTCAGTGCTATCAACTCCCAGCCGCTGTAAGTACGCTTGCTGCTTGTCCTCTTGCAGCAAGGTCGCACTGCTGATGTGAGTTAAGAGCTGCTTACATCCTGAGCGCTTTAATACCACATCATCAAGCTGCGCCATGAGAAAAGCCCGCTCTGCTGGGGTAAGAGCAGGAGTGCTCTCTAAGAGCGCCGCGTCCTGTGCCAATGACTGCTCTGGCTCTGCTCCCCATGTTAGCTCTGTAGGTGCAGTCAGCTCCTCTGGCTCGGGATCTGGCTCATACTCGGTATCTGGCTCTAAGCTCTGTGGTGACAGCAATACCTCTACGCAATCTGTATCTGCTGCGCGTGGGTAGTACAGATAGCGGCTAAAGAGCTGGGAAAAGCTATCCAGCGTATGACCTGAGCAAAAGCAATCAGTCATGAGGCAGCTAAACTCCTCCGCCCGCTGACTGACAATAATGGTGAGGTTAGAAGCTGCAGGGTAAGGGAAGTGGTGCTGCACATTGAACAGGCCCTTTAACCACTGGGGATGGGCGTAGAAGAACTTTTTACAAAAAGGGTGGGCTAAAGCCACAAAGAACCTATCCTCTGCTACCGGCGCACAAGGGGTACACGTCTCTAAGAGCTGCTCTAAGAAGCGCGTTGGCTTGACGCTATCGTGCAGGTCATCAAAGACAAAGCACTGCTCTGCTGCTGCACACTGCCGCTTACGCTCAACCTCGGCATTAAAGTGCGCCACACTACGGGTAACGCGCTCTTTTAACAGGGGTAAGGAGTAATGCAGAGCCCAGCGCTCACGGTGGGCAAGGGCGCCTATAGAGTACTCTCTAAAGAAAGTAAAGGACGAGTTATAGCATCGCCCTCTCCTCCCGCCTAAGAGCCATAAGTCGCGATAAGGCCACACTTCGAGGCGCTGCCACTGCCCCTGAGTATTAGGCTCCATAGCGATCATGGTGATCTCAGGATTAAAGAGTGATTGCCAGTGCAGCAGCTGCTCTTTACCCACTACGCTCTTGGTAGCTGCCAAGGTCGCAGCATGCCCAGCGGAATGCGTCGCGCCAGAGCTCTTGCGATTACCTCTGTCAGGAGAGGCCACATAAGGCGTAAGTAGCTGCGCGCCCTCTGGCTCCTCTAAAGCGGTAGCTTGAGAACCAGCCCCTGCTGAGAGGCCAGATAAAGTCTGCGCTGTGGCCAGCGCTTGAGCGTAAGCACTGCGATCAGTCTCCCGTGCTGCGAAAATCGCGTCCGTGGGCAGAACATCACAACCACTACCATTACCACTGAGCCCCGCGACATCACTAACGCCCGTGAAGCTACTGACGTCACAGACGCCACTCCCACCACTCCCTACGTTACTAATGTGGTACGTAACTTTAGGAGCAAGGAGGAGATCGCCCATACAGGCAAAGGCCGCCTGCGTACTGGTCTTTGCCGAGAGCGCAGCAGAGCTCTGTGCCATGGTAGCGGCCAGCGCATAATCAAAGGCCGGATACTTATCGACCTCTTGGTACTGCACACAAGAGCGGTGACGCTGTTGGTCACGCTGCGCCAGCACTCTCTTTACAGCGGGGCCATTAAAGGTGAACAAGCCTATGCACAGCTCATGGTGCTGACCACAAGGTAGCAGATAAGCCTGCTGCGCGGTGTGGTACAAGAAATCTCTCAGGCTATAGCCCTCGGCTGCAGTGAGCCATGCTGCCGGTAAGAGCAGCGCTAAGATGCCACCACCGCTGGCACGAATGAGATGAGCGGCCGCTTTTAAGTGCACGCTGTAATCAAAGTCCGGCTGGGCATCAAGTGGCTGATGCACAAAGACCACAGAGACACGCTGCTGAAGCTGCTGTGACTGTAGCTGTGGTTGTGGCTGCGGTGACGACGGTAATGGCGGTGATAGAGACTCTCTGCCTTGAGGTGCTGCATCCTGCAAGGATGCAATGGCGTCGCTGACGAGCTCACCTAAGGTACGGACGGTACCTAATTGCACAAGTGTCGCTGGCAGCGCATGGTGCTGTTGCTTACTGCTGTAAGCTGACAGCATTGAGCCTAAGTGGGCCACATAGCTAAGCTCAGTGAGATAGGCGAGCAAGGGGGATAAGGCAATGCTCTTTAGGCCATAGCAGAGCTTATGGAGCTTTTGCTCTGGGGTGAACCAGTTATGGCGTAAGAGGCGGAGAAAGACGCGTCCGCCGTCGGCACAGGGATCGAGCAGCTGTACCAGTGGCGAGCACAGTGATACGCCCCACTGCTGCTCTAAGAAGTCATGCAGCGACTGTAAGAGAAAATCGAGAGCCACATCTGCAAAAGCCTCACGGTGGGTGGCGCTCAGAGCGGGCTCTAAACCTCTTGCCTGTGCAGCCGCGTTACTGGCTTTTTGCTGTTTGCTGCGGGCATGGGGATTGAGCCCTTGCCATAAAGGTAGCTCTGCTGCAGATGGCACTGACACTTTACGCGCCTTGGTCTTCATAAAATCATGAAGCGCCTGTTCTTGGTGGTAAAAGTGGGCAGCGTACTCTGCAAAAGAGACGAAGTGATCCCAATGCTCGCTATTTTTGGCTGTAGCTTTCACTTTAGCAGCGCCCGCCCCTGAGCCACGTGGCCGCCCGCGTTTACGACGTGGCACCACTTGGGACTGCTGACTTGGCACCGGAGCACCGGTAGCAAAGGCAATAGCAACAGCAGTGGGAGTGTATAAGGTGGTAGATGTGGTGGTAGTGGTAGTGGTAGCATCAGAGGTAGTGCCTGTGGCAGCAGTGGCACTACTCTGCACTTGAGTGGTGTTGGCTGTAACGGTGTCACGGGGATCAGTATGCCCGCGCAGCATCGCCAGTAAGCGCACGGTCAGAGAGCACAGCTCTGCAGATATAGTGGTGATCTCTGTGTGCTGCCACTTGGTGAAGAAGCGCTCATAGAACAGATGCAAGACCATTAGGTCATCAGGGGTAAAGAGCGGCAGAACCGACACTGGTGGTGGTGGAATCTGTTGTGCTGCTTTGAGGTGACGCTGACCTTGAGGCGCGGCAGGGGCTTGTGGTGGGTTAGTTTGTGACTGTGGCTGTAAGAGTGGAGCAGAAGACTCGGTGGTGGTAGTGATGGTGGTGGTGTTCTGAGAGGCAGGTGCAGGATTAGCCGCAGTGGTAGCTGCTGCTAAAGGCGTGGTGCTGGTAGCGGACTGCGGGGCAGGCGACTGTGTAGAAGCAGAAGCCGAGACAGGGGCGGGCGCAGCAGTAGACACAGGTATTGGGGCGGGCGCTGTAACAGCAGTCTGTGGCTGCCCCCTCCCTACGCTCTCACCACAATGAGCAGCAAGCGCCGTGTGCGCACTGTATGGGGCGGGCGCTGTGAAATGCGCACAGCCAGAGGTTAAGGGCACACCAATATCCAAGTCCCGTAAGGCCTGTTGCTCAAGCTCAAGGCCTTGCAGATCAAAGGAAAAATCTTTGGTGGTTAAGACGGCGGTGATTTCATCTTGCAGTGCGGTCACCAGCGGTAAAGTCGCGAGGATATTCTCCCACTTCTTCCGGAGCTCACTGTGCGCAAGGCTCAGCTGCGTATCCGTAAAGAACGCACGCAGTAAGGGCTGTAACAGCATGTAGACTACTGCCTGTCGTGTGAGCTCGGTAAGATCGTACTCAGTACCTTGCTGGCTTTTAACGTAAGCTTGCAGGTCTTTTAGAGCCTGCACCAGCTTGACGTGGGGAGCTCTGATCTGCATGCCTATGAGGTAGTCATCGCTGGTCTGGTCTAAAGGCAGGATGCCTAAATAGGCTTGTACGCGCTGATACCACAGCAGGAGAAAAGGCTGGAACCACGCTAAGGAGTCTGCTGGGGAGTGCAGCTCTGCTGTATTGAAGTTTGGATAGAAGAGATAGTCCGGACTGCGCAGCAGCGTGTTGTCATGACGCGGCTCACTTGTGGCATTTGTGGCAGTGTTGGCACTGGTAGCAGAGGTGTTTCTGGTAGCAGTGGTTGCACTGGTTGCTCTGGTAGCACTGGCGCTGATGTTGCCATTAGGCCCAAAGAAATGCAGTGAGTTTGGGGAGAATTGTGACGAGGGCGAACTGCTCACCAGAGATCCTTTTTGGCAAGGGAAATGGGTCTGGAGCCAGAGCGGCGCAGAGAGGCATAGCGGCGATACAGGCTGGGAATGATCTGATGGGGGCCTGCGCATACCCCACTCGTAAGAGTGGGGATAAGCAGGCCAAGAGTGTCCGCTGCACATATAACGCGAACTTTACACGACAAGG
>CASEBB010000045.1 GCA_949286015.1 uncultured Succinivibrionaceae bacterium
AAAATGGGAGGAAGCCATGTGCGTAAGCACATGGAGACTTCACCTCAAGAACGCGCTCTTTTTAACGATGGAGCACAATGAAGCGCTGATTGGGCCTTTCACCCAAGCTGTGACTGACCTTGGGGCTAACTACGCTATCCGTTCTTCTCTATCTATTGAGCACACGGATCCGCAGGAGATAGCGAAGTGGGGTAAGAGCCATAACTGCTGCAACTGCCAGAGCGTCTTTCTCCATGGCATGGATGGTAAGCATCTCGATGTGCCAAAGACTGTGGCAGATATGCCAGACATTGAGCAGTATCGACACAAGAACGGTTTAATTGAACCGTGTTGGGTGAGCTCCCTTGATCTTGATGCTGGGGAAAATCGCGAGAAGATGCTGTGTGCTTTGGACACCTTTGCTATCTATTACAATGCGTGGTCAACGGAGCTGCAACTGGCAGGTAGCAAAACCAAGCAGTCGGATCGCACCGTAGAGCGTAATCTCCATGCGATGACGGGCATGGAAATCATCCGCAAGTCGTTCAATGAGTTTGTGTGGCAGCAGCTGCTCAAAGAGGGTAAGGTCAAAGGAACCATTGTGAGGGAGAGGGAGCTCAAGGTGTTCTTTGCCGACTTAGCGGTCTTCCTGCACTACTTTGCGCTTTTTAGTCAGCCAGCACTTAAGCTCATGCCGCAGTATCTGCAAAGCAACTTAGAGGGGCATTTTCATCAGAGCCCTAATGTAAGGACGTAGGTGCTAGCAAGTGCTGCGTGGCACGCTAGCGCCACGCGGCACACTACGTCGCAGCTTAATAGCTGCACTAGGAGCAGTCACTACCAGAGTGGTGTTTGCTCTTACCTCCTCAGAGCGCAGAGAGGGCGCTGCGCGCTTTTGGCGGCATCCACCCGCACAAGGCGTAGCCTCTCTGTGTACAGCGACCACGCAACAGTGCTCCTCTTGGCGCGGCGCTGCGTTGCGCTGCGCTTTGAGTTCCAGCTGCTGCTGCGGTTGCTGTTATACTCTCTGTGAGAAGACGAGTAGCTCCTGCTTACCTCCCGCTGACCTCTTGCTTACATGCCTGCTTGGGTATTCTTCCCCACCCCTAAGGACAATCTGCATATGGCGCGTAAAACAGCCAAGGCCTCCAAGGCCAAGAAAAACAAGCAAAGCACTACCACCAATCAGACTAAAGCGACCAGCGCTCAGGCTACAACAACTGCAGCCTTAGCAGATAATGCTGCTGCAGCTACTGGTACTGTAAGTCGCGAGGAGCTGTCCAAAGTCTTCACTACAGAGTCAGTTGAGCTACAAGCCGGTTCTGACGTGTTCTTGCGGATGTCCTTAGGCTTTAAGGGTTATTCTCTGTTCCAAAACGCTTTTCTTGCTAAGTTGGAGCATGAGCCAGAGGTTGCCGCACTGTTTTCTGCTCTCATGGGCAATCACTATGAGAACCTCAAAGAGCGCCAGTGGCAAGTATCGGGAAACAACAAGTTTGTCGATTTAGACTGGAGCACGTGCGTATTGCTGTACCTGATTCAGTATTTGCGTGGCTTTCCCAACATCAGATCTTGGGCTGGTATCCTCAATAACGTTGAGCAGCGTACTCATCTGCAGGTGATCTTGCCGCAATTCCTGCCGGTTTTCCGAGTCGGCACCTACGACCAGTTGTTTTTCCAGTGGTTCGACTTTAACGAAATGCGCATCAAGGAGCCTTACGAGGGCGGCAATTCCCTTGAGGAGGCGCAACAGGCTTTAGGTAAGCTGTTTGCGGATTTGCAGATGATCCAGCCGTGGATTAGAGGTAATCGTTTCCTCTACAAATGCGGTTTACCTCCACTCGTGCGTTCTGAGCAACAACTTGAGTTCAAGCAGCCGCGCATGTCGGTCTTTTTCTTTAACTTGCAAGCGCTCGATCATGCACGTAAAAAGCTCACTACAATCGATGTCTACGACCTTGGGTATCAGCGCGATATCTGGTTAGAGTTTCGCTCCGCTTGTAATCTCCATGATGCTTGTAAGCGACTGTTGCTGTCGTTCAAGCGTGCAGGCGTGGATCTTACCAACACCTTGCTTATAACAACTGACGAGAGTGGCAAGTGTGTAGAGGAGTTCACCAAAGTCGTAACCGAATTTGGTGCGCACTACTTAATGATCAGCCCAGTGCCACAGGGGGGAAGAAATCCGTTAGCACCACAGACATTTGCTAAAAGCTTCCACTATGCAGACTGCAAGTGTGTCTGCCAAATTTTGCGGGATGATCAGGGTATGCCGCTGACCCTTGTAGAGCCAAAGAAACTCTCAGAGTTGCGTAAGTTTGAAGGAGAGGCGCCTCATGTATTTGTGAGCTCCCTTGATCCTGAGGTCGGAGATAACCGGCAGCAGCTGATTTGTGCTTATGAGCTGCTTCTGCTCAACTACGTCAAGATGAATGTTGAGTCTGCCTTACCTCCATCCTGCTCCGTAGAGCAGTTGGTCGAGCTTGAGCAAGCTGTGGTCAAAGTCACGGGTATTGAGGCCATAAAACAAGCTTTCAACAACTTCGTGTGGCAACAGCTCCTTGCAGAGGGTAAGGTCAAGAAGGCCAAGATGGATGAGGCAAAACTGAAGACCAAGTTTGCTGACTTAGCTTTCTTCCTGCACTACTTTGCGCTCTTTAGTCAGCCTGCACTCAAGCTCATGCCGCAGTACCTTGAGCAAAACTTAGCAGGTGACTTTGCCAATCGCGCAGACAGCGAGGAGTAACTGCTTGCAGTTGTTGCACAGCAACAGCAACAGCACAGCAACAGAAGTTGCTGTGCTGTGTGCACTTGCGGCTTGAAGGTAGCGGCGGTGAATTTGGAGGCGTAGCGCGGCTATGCCTTGCTGCTGCAACTCTTAAGAGTGTTATGAGCCTGCTCACAGTCGCTCTACTCATGCCGTACTGGGAAGGTGGAGAGTACACCTCTCCATTAGCCTCATGTGGTGTTGCCACAGCTTTGTTAAGGCGCGAACCTTAGTACTTGCGCTGAATGCGGTAGTGGTGGGTCGGTGTAATGATTTCGTCTAGCGGCATATCCCACGCTTGGATGTTGATCCCCTCGACGTACTGAAAGTCATAAGCAAGGCCAATCGTGAGGCATTCTGGACGAATCTTTTTTAAGAGCCGGTCGTAGAAGCCACCGCCCATACCAATGCGCGCCCCTGTGTGGTGGTTAAACGCTACTAAGGGCACTAAGACCACCTCTAAGCTGGCCTCGGCCATGTACGTCGCAGGGTCTTTGTGAGGCTCAAGGATCTTAAAGGCATTAGGCACTAAGCTCTCCTGTCCCTCGTAGCGGTAGAACTCCATAATGCCCTTTTGCTCGGGCACAATTACCGGTAAGCCCACCATGTGCTCATGGACTTTAAGGAGCTCATTGAGCGCATGGGTGTCGATCTCACCTGCAAAGCTCATATACGAGGCAATACGCCGTGCTTGCTGTAAAAAAGGGTGAGATAGTACCTGCTGATGTACCGCTTGCGATAGTGCTGTTACCTCCTCAGGGCGGAGGGCTTGGCGCTGGGCTTTCATATGGGCCCGCACTTGGGCACGCCATGTCTTTTCTGCGGCTTTGGCCTCTGGTGTTAGGTGGGTGCCGTGAGTAGCTGCTTGCGTAGCAGCGGCATAATCAGCTTGCTGGCCTTGCTGGGCTAAGGCCGCAGTGGTGGCAGCTTGCAGCTCTTGTTGGTTTGTGTGTTCTTGAACTGATGGCGTCGAGGTATGTGGTGTAGGGGCAGAAGCAGACATAAGCGCGCAGAAGAGATGGTAAGAGAGTAGGGAGAGGGTCGAGATAGAGTAGGGCAGAAGTGCTCAGCTTAGCAAGCGTTGCGTTGCAAGAGAGGCGTAAGTGCAGTGCATGGCAGAGCCCTGCAAGCAGCTCAGCAAAGCGAAGCGGTAGCTGTGGGGACTATAGAGCGTGGAGCGGAGCAAAAAAGAGGGGGACAGTGCAGCAAAGTGCGTGGGGGCGGGCGCTGTAAGTGGTGCGCAGGGCTCAGTGATCGCGGCGTAACAGCACACAGCCGCTTAAGGTTAAGCGGCCTAAGAGTCGAGATTGTTGAGATTGCGCTTGATGCGGTGAATGAGCTGCATCGCCTGCTCTTGAAACGGCGTCGAGGTGTCCAGATAGCGCTGCAGCTGGCTCTGGCTCTCAATGGCAGCAATAATGGCCGCCTGCTGGGGCGTTAAAGACGGGTTATCCCGCAGAATCTTTGCCGTGATTTCCTGAATCTTGCCCACCGCCCGTTGCAGCGAATCAGCTTGGCTCTTGTGGCAGCGTAGCGTAAAGCTTTCCCCGAGAAGGGAAACGGTAACCGTCTTAATCTCGTCGTAATCCATGCTGCACCTGCTTTCTGTGCGCCGCGTGCTGCTTTGTACAGTACTGGCACATCGACACCGCTTTTGTCCGCTGCTGGATAATGGGGGCTCCGTTTCCGCGCGGGTGCCGTTGGAAGACGAAACGGTGCTGCCTAAGGAGTGCTCAAGTAGGCCACAACAGCTGTTGCTACTTGGCTGTAGTTGTGGGTATTTTACCTGAAATTTCGTTCAAAAAACGCGGGCCTGTGGCATAATGAGAGGCCATTGTGCCTGCAAAATACGCTCTTATCTACGCGCTTCACTCCACGACGTGTGGTGTTTAGAGCTGCAAGTTCTAGACGCGGCGCACGTAGTTTGCGCGCTACGCTGTAAGACACAGCCTCGTTTTGCCGTGCAGGTTTGCGCTGCTCTCTCCTTTTGCCTACCTTTTAGGGGCTTGCTGCCCTTTCCCTGTACCCTTTGAAGTATGAGGCCTGCCAAAGGCATCTTGGCGGGAGGGCATGCTATGCATCAGCAGCAGGGAGTAAATAAAGCTTGCCTGCAGGCTTGCAAGAGCTTCCTGCGGTAAGAGGGCGGGGCAGGTCAAGGCTTGGGCAGTAGCAGCGATTACTTGGCAGGTGTTACTGCCACGCAGCTTGAGTTGCCAGCGGCTGTGCCTTACGACCTGAAGAAAAGGCGCAGTTTGACGTCACTTCTGACGCCACTCCAGACACTACTTCAGCTGCCTCTTATGATTATCTCTAAGAGCGGCTCAGAGGTAAGAACAACTGTCTCAAAAGTACGGCTCTTTGGGTAGTACTCATGGGCACAAGCAAGAGAGCGGTAAGAACCAGTGCGGTGTACTGCTTTGTTAGGTCTGTTAGGCCAAACTGTAAGCAGAGTCAGTTGTAGCAGACGGTAGCAGTCTGTAACCGCAGGGGCACGCCATCTACAGGGGCTACCCACAAAAGCTACTCCCCATGCAGGGCACCCATTATAGGGCGTTCCCTAAGGGTACACCTCGTAACGGTGTTACCCCACGATAGGCTGTGATGTGGAGCGGGATGCCTCCTCACAACCCAGCCGTAAATGCCACGTTTAGCTAGCGTACCAAGAAGGGATTCTTTAATAATGCGTAATCAGGCCAGCAAGGCTCACCGCGTGAGCGGTCACTCATCCTTACGTGGCAAGCACAGTCACGATCATTTCCACCACGAGGGCGGCTCTACCCATAGCACTTCCCATGGCTCGGCCCATGAATGGCGATCCGCATCAAGCTCTAAGGGCGCACACGGTGGTAGTAAGTTTAAAGGCAAGGGCAGCTTCCACGCAGGTGGCAGCAACAACCCACGTGGTGCCGCCGCACGTATGGCCGCAGATACGCTCAGTAAGGGGAGAAATGGCGCCGCTCCTGACTTTGATCGGGAAAAGGCCTTACAAAAGACGCGGGAGCGCATTAACGCCGCTAAGGCCAATGAAAAAGCCAAGGTCATGGCTGCCGTCAAGGGCCCTGAGCCAAAGGTCAGTGGCGTCAAGCTGCATAAGCTCTTAGCTAACGCTGGTATTGGCTCGCGTCGCTCCTTAGAGGCCATGATTGAAGCAGGCCGCGTCGAGGTTAACGGTAAGGTCGTCAATTTAGGCTTCCGTACCGACGACGAGAACATTACTGTCAAGATCGACGGCCGTGTGGTTTACTCCCCACGTAACCACAAGATCGAGAATCGCTGCCTCATGTATTACAAGCCTGAGGGCGAGATCTCCAGTATCTCCGATCCCCAGAACCGTCCTACCATCTTTGATCACCTGCCACGCTTAGAGTTTGGCAAGTGGATCAATGTCGGTCGCTTGGATTTAAACACCTCCGGTCTCTTGCTCTTTACCACCGATGGTGACCTTGCTCATGCGCTGATGCACCCACGCTTTGGCATTGAGCGTATCTACGCTGTGCGTGTGTATGGTGATGTCACTGATGAGCAGCTGCAAAAGCTCCGTGATGGCGTGCTCTTAGAAGACGGCGTTGGTAAGTTTGACTCCATTGAGTACCGTGGTGGTGATAACCGCAATCACTGGTTCTACGTTTCCTTACGTGAGGGGCGTAACCGTGAGGTGCGTCGCCTCTGGGAAGCCGTGGGCTTAAAGGTTAGCCGTCTGATCCGCATCTCCTATGCTGGCTTTGATTTAGACCCAAAGATGAAGTCAGGGCAGTTCCGTGAGCTGACCTTAGCGGAGGTTAATCGCCTGCGCTCTAAGGTACAGTTACCAGCGCTGCGTCCTGAGGAGTATGCCTCGGTACCATTAAAGATCGACATCAGCTCCCAGCGGCAGCGCCGCAATGTCTCCGCTCGCGCATCTGAGGCTGCTACTGACAGCGAGGCCGTGGCTCTTACCAATACCAATGCTAAGAGCACGGGCCGCAATCGCCGTGACAATGGCACCGCTGGTGCTGCCGATAAGGGCGCAAGCCGCCGTGAAGGCCGTGCTGGGGTGGGCGCTGGCGCCGGTGCAGCCAAGGAGCGTCGCTTAGGCAAGCATGGTGACTTTAAGCTCTCGTACAGCTCCGCTGGGAGGAAAAACCGTGGCGCCGGTGCGAGCAAAGGCGCTGCTAAGGCTGCTGCCGGTAAGAGCTTTGGCAAGGGCCCAAAAGGCAAAGGTAAGGGTAAGCGCTAAGCCGTTTACTCAGTGCAGTTGCAGCTGTAGCACTTTGCGCTGTAGTTCATGGTGTCAAGCGGCCTTAAGAGGCGGTTGGCGCTAGGCTGTGGGGTAGCAGACTACTTGCACTGTATGCTTTTGGGGCGAGATGCTCCAGCTTTAGGTTCGTGCGTTTTTGTCTTTGTACAGGCGTACTTTTCCGTATAATGAGGGTGGTGCCGTGTTTTTGGTAGCACCCTGTCTGTAATTGCAGTTGTCGCGAATGCTGTGGCCGCTGCTCAGGTGAGGCGTAAAGAGGATAGCCTCGATCCTGTGATTTTTTCTGAGAAAAGGACTCAAAGGTAAGGTTATATGGATCCCGTGGCAGTACACCAGGTGATGTTTGATATGGCGTGGGTGTCAGACCCCACAGCATGGCTCGGCATGCTCACCTTGGTGGTCATTGAAATTGTCTTAGGTATCGATAACCTTGTCTTTATCGCTATCTTAACCGCTAGGCTGCCAGAGAAGCAGCGCGATAGAGCCCGCTACATCGGTTTAGGCGGCGCCTTAGTGATCCGTTTGCTCTTGTTGACCTTTATCTCCTTTATCGTCAACATGACCACACCGCTATTTCACATCGGATCCTTTAGCGTCACCGGACGCGATATCGTGATGATGATCGGTGGTATCTTTCTGCTCTATAAAGCCACACACGAGCTGCACTCGAAGCTTGAGGGCTTTGATGAGGAGCTCTCGGTAAGTAAGGCTGCAGGCTCGGCCATGTACCTTGTGATCTTGCAGATCATGGTGCTGGACGCCGTCTTCTCCTTAGACTCCATCATTACCGCTGTGGGTATGGTCGATCACGTCTTCATCATGATGTTTGCCGTGGTCATTGCGATGGGGATCATGACCCTCGCCTCACGCTTTATTACGGAGTTTGTGAGCCACCATCCGACCTTAGTTATCCTGTGCTTAGGCTTCCTGCTCTTAATCGGCTTTAGCCTGATTGTGGAGTCCTTAGGCTTCCACGTACCAAAGGGCTATCTCTACGCTGCCATTGGCTTCTCGATCATCATCGAGATCTTCAATCAGATTGCGCGTAAGAACACCTTAAACTTAGGTGGCAGTGGTTCTAAGGCGGGCATGCAAAGCCGTGAGGTGGCTGCTAACTTAGTGCTGCGCTTATTAGGCTCTAACCAGAATCAAGTGCAGACCTTAAAAGAGGCCATTGTCTCGCGCACGGGCTCGCAAGTGTTTAACAACACGGAAAAGGAGATGGTTTCGCGCGTGCTGCAGCTTAATTCGCTGCCAGTAAAGGCGGTGATGACGGCGCGTACTGATGTTAATCAAGTTGACATCTCTGATGACATCGACGACATCATTAAGTCCTTAAACACCAATCGCTCGTCGCGTTTAGTGGTGTACAAGAACAGCAACCGTGATGTGCCTTTAGGTTATATCCGTCGTGATGAGATTCTGGCCACTAAGTTAGGCCTCAATGCCTTACCACCAGTGGTGCCTGCAGAACAGGCTGCTGCTGCGGATGCTGCGGCTGCCGCGAACAATGACTCTAGCACCTCCGAGTCCGGTGCAGCTGATGCCAGTGCTGCTGAGGGCACTGCGACTACAGCGCCTGCTACGATTGAGATTTCTTCGGCAACCAAGAGCGGCTGCAGCTGCAAGGTGAAGACGAAGGCCGGTTCTCAGTCGATGGAGCTGCTCTTAGAGAGCAAGGTACGTGAGCCTCTGTACCTGCCAGAGACGGTCTCGGTGATTAAGGCCTTAGAGGAGTTCCGCAAGTCTAAGAAGAACTTCGCCTTTGTCTTTGACGAGTTTGGCAACTTCGAGGGTATCGTGACCTTACACGATATCATGGAGGAGATTGCCGGTGAGCTGCCTGATCAGACAGAGGTGCCTGAGCTGGTGCGTATGAGCCCAGGTGTGTACAAGATTGAGGGCGGTGCGATCTTAAAGGATGTGTCGCGCTTAACGGGCTTTAATGTGCCTATTTCTGACACCTACCACACCATTGCGGGCTTTATCCTCGACTACCTGCAGCGCATGCCGCAGCAGGGTGAGGTTATCTCCATGACTAAGTGGAAGCTGGAGATCCTCAAGGTTGAAGAGAACTCGATTGAGTCGGTGCTGCTGACCAACTTAGCTCAAGTTAAGGAAAACGAAAAGAAGATGGCAAAGGCAGCGCCAATGGCCTCGTCCTCTTCTAACCAGTAAGAGCGTGTGCAGCGGTAGCTGCAAGTGCTCTACATAGCAAAAGCCCACATCGGCGCTGCTTGTGCTCTGAAGGTACAGGTGGTAGCAGGTGTAGGCTTTTTGTTTGGCTTTGCCACCACCACCACCGCTAGCGTCATTGCCAGTGAGTGTGTGGCTGTGCAGGGCTGAAAAGCGTGCGGAGCGGCTCTTTTTCGCACCATAGCGCCTTACGGCGCCGTTATCTCGAGGTGGGTAGTTGATACGGGGAGGAAAGCGCTGCTGCTGCCGTCATTACTTGAGGTAGCAGTACCACTGATAGTGGTCTCCAGTTGAGTGCGTGGCTGCACAGCGACTGTAAAGCTTGCGGAGCGGCTCATTTTCGCACCATAGAGCCACACGGCGCCATTTTTTGAGGGGAAGTATTAGCGGTGCTGCGCTATGCGCCAAACGCGCAAATAAAAAGGGCACAGTAGCTCAAACCACCGTGCCCTTTGCTGGCTGTGTCCTAGGCTCTGCATTACCCCAGACTCAGCCTTATTTGAGGAAAAATCACGCTATGCAGCCGTCACTTAGACGTTAAAGCCAAAGTAACGGTTGGTGTTGTTGAAGGAGATATCCTCCACCAGCTGGCCTAAGTACTCCATATCACGTGGGTACCAGCCATTCTCCACCCACTTGCCCACGAGGTTGCACATAATGCGACGGAAGTACTCGTGACGGGTGTAAGAAAGGAAGCTGCGCGAATCAGTCAGCATGCCCAAGAAGTTGCCAAATACCGACAGGTTGGCAAGGCTGGTCATCTGATCGATCATGCCCTGCATGGTGTCGTTAAACCACCAAGCAGAACCCTGTTGAATCTTGCCATGAGCCTCAGGGCCTTGGAAAGCACCAATAGCCGCACCAATCACCGCATTGTCAGATGGATTGAGCGAGTACCAAATCATCTTTGGCAGCGAATCACGCTCGTTTAACGCATCCATTAAAGTGGTGATGCCACGGGCACAGGCGCAGTTGTCAATGCAGTCAAAACCGGTGTCAGCACCTAAGATCTTGAACATCTTGGTGTTTGGATCGCGGATAGCACCATAGTGCATCTGCATCACCCAGCCGTACTTGGCATAACCCTTAGCAAGGTAAATCAGGATCATGCTCTTGTAAGCCTCGACCTCATCAGGGGTTAAAGTCTCGTTCTTTAAGCCCTTTTGGAAGATCTGCTCTAAGGTGCCCTGATCAACAATACGGCAGTAGGCGTAGTCAACACCGTGGTCAGACGCGCGGCAGCCCATCTTGTTGAAGAACTCCATGCGGTCGTCTAAAGCCGCAAAGAAGTCCTCACAAGTGTTAATGGTCTTGCCCGTGAGCTTAGCGATGTGATCGACGTAGTCCTTGAAATCAGGCTTTTCGATCTTCATGGCCTTGTCAGGACGCCATGCTGGAACCACCTTGCAAGGGCAGTTGGCATCGCCAGCTAACTTCTGGTGCCACTCAAGAGAATCACCTGGGTCATCAGTGGTGGCCACTAACTTCACGTTCGAGCGCTTAATGATGCCTTGGACACGAAACTCATCGGTGGCTAACTTGGCATTGCACTCGTCCCAGATTTCCTTGCAGCTCTTCTCGCTTAAGGTCTTGGTAATGCCAAAGTAGCGCTGCAGCTCTAAGTGAGTCCAGTGGTACAGAGGATTGCCAATAGCACGTGGTAAGGACTTAGCAAACTGCTCAAACTTCTCGTAGTCGCTGCTCTCTTTGCCGGTGATTAAGCTCTCAGGTACACCGTTGGAGCGGATCATACGCCACTTGTAGTGGTCACCGCCTAACCACGCCTCGGTGATGTTGCGGAATTGGTGGTTCTCCGCAATCTCACGTGGGTTAATGTGGCAGTGGTAGTCAATAATCGGCATCTTAGCCGCATGCTCATGGAACAGCTCTTTTGCTGTCTCCGTCTCGAGTAAGAAGTCTTTACCCATGAACTCGGTCATGACCAATATCCCCCAGATCAACAACAACAACTCTTGCCAGCTTTAGCCGCAGCCTCGGTCGCAGCAGCTGAGCACCACCTCAAGAGCGCGCAATAGAGCTCAAGAGTGCTCTTGAGCGCTTAAGCGCAAGGCCCTAACTAAGAGCCTTAGAGATGAGATGATCTCTCTTAGCTGCGCCCTGTGTCTCAGCTCACAGCGCTTCTCCTCTATGCGCTATCAGCGATAACACCGGCCACTTGTTGTCATAAACAGTGCAAAGTGACAAAGCTTTGTCCTCGGTATGCCGCATCTGCGCAAGCACCAAACACAAAGCTTTATCCCCTCGCCATGGATTCTTTTTAAAAGGCCCGTTGGTTACGACTTGCTAGTGTAACCGCACGAGCCTTGGCGTAATACAGGACAGAGCTTTCAGGAAAGTCGCCACACATAGACGCCTAAGCGGTATGTAGTCGCAAGGCTCTGTCGTGCCGTGTGCTCTAGGATTAAGCAGCCCCCTGAGTAGCTTGTAACTACTCACTTACTAGCTCAGGGTGCCGCTGCTCCTAAAGCGGGTTTATGAGGCTATTTTAAGGTCGCTTCATAACCTGCCAGCTCTGGAATGAAGCTGGAAATCGAAGGAACGTAGGTGCACAGCATTAAGACCGCGATAATCACCGCATAGTATGGCAGCAGTGGCTTAATGACGCGCTCAATAGTGGTTTGAGCTACCTTCACACCCACGAACAGAATGTTACCTACAGGAGGTGTAATCGTACCAATGCAGAGGTTGTAGGTAATGACGATACCAAACTCCACTGGGGAGAGGCCGCATTGAATCGCAATTGGTAAGAAGATTGGGGTGAAGATCAGAATGGCTGGGGTGGTGTCTAAGAAGGTACCAACAAACAGCAGGAAGATATTGATGATCAGTAAGATCACCACAGGGCTGGAAGAGACACCATTTAACATGTCACCGACGGCGGCTGGGATATTAACGAAGGAAATAACCCACGACATGATCGACGACACACCGATTAAGAACACGATGATGCCGGTCATGGAAGCCGATTCAGCGTAAATGCGCTTCAAGTCGGCCCACGTGATCGAGCGATAGATGATCGACAGGATCAGCGAGTAAACCACAGCCACGATAGCGCCCTCAGTGGCGGTGAAAGCACCGGCCACGATACCGCCGATCACCACGAGGATGAGCAGCAGCGATGGGATGGCGTCTAAGGTGATCTTACCGGCCATGCTCAGGGTGACCTTTTGGCTGTCGCCCTTGTAGCCTAAGCGCTTGGCAGCGATGAAAGCTACGACCATGCAGCCTAAGCCCCAGAGAATACCTGGGATATAACCGGCTAAGAACAGCGCTGCAACCGAGGTACCGCCGGATACCAGCGAGTAGGTAATGAGCACGTTCGATGGTGGAATTAACAGGCCCGTAGGAGCAGAGGCGATGTTAACCACAGCCATGTAGTCCTTGGAGTAGCCTTCCTTCTCAGCGATTGGGCCAATGATGGTACCCATAGCAGAGGCAGCGGCCACACCGGAACCGGAAATAGCACCGAACATCATGTTAGCCATGCAGTTGGTGTGGGCAAAGGAGCCTGGGATCTTGCCTACCAACAGACGGGCGAAGTTCATCAGACGGATTGCAATACCGCCACGGTTCATGATGTTACCGGCGAGAATGAAGAATGGAATTGCAATCAGAGTGAAGACGGAGATACCCGAGAAGGTTCTTTGTGAAGCCGTTTGCAGCATCATGTCCATGTCTAAGGCTGCGGCACCGGCTACCACCGACGATAAAGCGATCGAGATGCAGATTGGTACACCTAAAAGCAGGAGCACAATCAGCACTACGGCCATTAAGAGGCCTACTGTTGCAGTCATGTTTGCTCTCCCCCTTACTCGTTATCTTCGGCATTGAGGCCGTACTGATCAAGGTTTGGATCCTTGAGCTTCTTCACCATATCTGCGAGGTTTAATAAGCCGTAGATAAGGATGATGACGCCAGAGATTGGCAGCACGGCGTACATGAGTCCCATGCTGACACCCAAGGAGGCAGTTAACTGCGACATGTTCTGGGAGGTCATGATCGCACCACCGTAAATGAGCAGGAAGACGGCGGTGACCATCACTAAAATCTCAGAGAACATATCGAGGAACACGCGCTTGGCACCGGTGAACTTGTTGTACACGAAGGCCATGCACAGGTGACCACGCTGACCGAACACGCAAGCGGCCGATAAAATCGACAGCCAAGTGAAGCTGTAGGTGATCAACTCCTCGGAAATGGTACTAGGAGAGTTAAAGAAGTAACGGGTGACGATCTGGTATGTACCAACTACGGTCATCATCATGAAGAGGAAGACGCAGAAAGTCATGATCGTCTTATCAAGAATCTTACGTAGTCCTTGCATAAGATTGTGACTCCACTATTGCTGTGACTGCACTTAAGGTCATTACCACCAAAGACGTTAAGGCAGAGTCATGGGTTGTCCCTAACCTTAATGAGTGTTGCTGCGTTCGTGTTTACTCTTGCTGCGCCACCAGCTATGGGGGCTAACCTTGTCTTACGACAATATTGTCTTACGACATTATTGGTTTACGACCTGCTGTCTCTAAACTAGCCTGAGGAGTACTTTGGCTTATTTATGCTGTTTTATTGCTCTGCGTTGCTGTATTTTGGCAACAGCAAAGCTAGCCATGCACAAACGCACATAGCTAAAAAGCAAAAGAGCAAGCAGTAGCTAATCTAAAGGCAGGAGTAGAACAGGCAGTAAGTAATAGCTGAGAAAACAGGAAAGAGGCGGCCGTAAGCTGACACCCTAAAGCTTGCGGCGCACCCTACGGTGGCAGGCTAAAACCTACTCACCGTGGGGTGGAAGTTAGGTGACTTTGCTACAGCCCCACTGGCTGCCAGCACCTAAGGGTGAGCCCTAAGGCGTGACAGTTTCTGTAGCAAAGATGGTGTGGATAGGGCAGGTTTCACTTGCGGTGGAAGAGCCTACTCACACCCACGCCAAAGGCGTGAAAAGTGGATTACTGTGCGTTGTTAGCAGCGGTAGCAGCGTCGTACAGAGGCTTTAAATCTGGAGTTTCGGCTAAGAGCTGCTCGTGTAATGGCAGCACCTTGTTACGGAACTCGTTGACGTCAACAGTAATGAATTCCACGCCCATCTCGGTAGCCTTTTGCTTAGCATCGGCTACGGCCTTGTTCCAAGCTTCAAACTCAGCCTTTTGCGCCGCAGTAGCAGCCTCTTCAAAGACAGCGATTTGCTCAGGAGTCAGCGTCTCTAAGAATTTATTGGAGGCGATTAAGAGGTCAGGGCACATCTGGTGGAGATCGTAAGTGTAGTACTTGCAGATTTCACCGTGCTTCTGGTCGGTTAAAGCCAGCTCGTTGTTCTCAGCACCGTCGATCACGGACTGTTGCAGAGCGGAGTAAACTTCACCGAAGGACATTGGGGTAGCGGCACCGCCGAAGGCTTGCATCATAGCCACGTTCACAGGGCCTGCTTGCACACGGAACTTCTTGCCTTGGATGTCAGCCACAGTGCGGATTGGGGTCTTGGAGTAGAAGTTACGGGTACCAGCGGTGAAGGCGGTCACTGGGGTGAAGCCGTCGGTCTGGCTGTTAGCGCCCAGCTGCTCTAACACCTTTGGATCGGAGATGAACTTGTTAAAGGCAGCCTCAGAGGTGAAGAGGTAAGGGATGGAGAAGAGGGAATAGAGCTTATCGAAGGACTCGAGGTTAGCAGTAGAAACGACGAGGTACTGCACGGAGCCTTGCTTGATTAACTCGACCACCTTTTCATTGGAACCTAAGGTAGCGTTAGGGAAGATTTGCACCTCGAACTTGTCGCCTAACTTGCTCTCTACGACTTGCTTGAAAGCTAAGGCACCAATGTGGTCTGGGTGAGTCTCGATCTGCGAGTGAGACAGACGGATGATTTGCTTAGAGTCACCACCGCAGCCGGTCAGAACTAAAGAAGCGACAGCCACAGCCAGAGCGGAGCATAAGAGTTTCTTCATAGACAAAAACAACGTGAACTAAAACCAAAGCTTAAGAGCAGGCGTGCTTAGCATTTGATCCCCAGCGCTAAAGACGCCAAGTATTAACTACTCTTAAGAGGCTGTAGTCCAGCATCCTCCAAGATTCGACAACTTCAAACAAAAGGCACACACAAGGAGCTTTAAGCGCTAAAAGCTTAAGCTTTAAGCCTTGTACGGTGCAGTTCGTTGGTGGAGCGCTCCGTCCGCTTGGTCATTGCATGGGTAATTGCATGGGTAAATGCGCTTTTATCCGTGCGCTTGCTCTCGGTCACTAGACTAAAACTGAAGAGGGGCGCTGCCAACCTCAAAATAGCCAGTCCCACGGCAAAGGACTTGTTTTCAAAATAGGGTAGCCAAAGATAAAAGTCAGATCCACGACAATGACCGTCGGTGCAGGTAACGGACTTGTCTTCACCTCTGTTACTTGTAGAGGGAGGCCCTGTAAGCGGGGAGGCTTAAGCGGGACTACCATACAAGTATGTCAGCTGTACAAGATAAAGGAAAGAATCCCACATCTTTTGCCGACGTTGGTATTGTAAGGCGAAAAAAGGTAAGCGCTAGAGTGAGGTTTTAAAATCGTTAGCGATGTCACAAAACTAGATTTAGATGCTCAAAACTCCAAACTAACATACTAGCAGACCAGTTAGGGGAAAGGAGCTGATAGGCAAGCCGCTGCTGCCGTGGGTGCGGCACAAAGCGTGGAAAAATGGGCGGTGCGGGGTAGCGGTTGGGGCGGTGTGCAGGTGCACTAAGATGGGGTTTTAGCGCCTGTAGCGGTGATTTTTCAACATTTCTTGCAACGCAAGTGCGACTTGGGGCTGGAGATGGAGTGGTGTAAGTAGGGGGCAAAATGGCTAGATGTGTAGTGGCCTAAAGTGGATGTAGGTGCAGTTATGAGCGGGGGTAAGTAAAGGTTACTGGCAGTAAGAGCGGTAGTGCTGTAAGGGAGGTAATTAGGGGCAAACAGTGCGGCAAAATGTGGAATGTGGAGAGGTTGAGTGATGTGCTGACGTCGGGTAGGTGAGACTGATTGTTCCCAAAACGCTAAAATACGGATTTGAGCTTAGAGTGGAGCTGCTTACGACTGCCACTCAAGGGTGAGGTTATAGCCCCGTAGCCTTGAAGCTGAGCGTGCCCCCAGCTCAAGCTTCAGTGTGGTGGCTATCTTAGAGGCAAGGGGGAAATGCCAGCTTAAGAGGTGCTACCGGCTCTTTAGGTGATCACGTCCATCTACACGCTGCTTGCGGTTTCCTTTTTTCCTTGCGCCCAAAAGCAAAAGGGCAGCATCACTGCTGCCCTCTGCTCTCAGTTTGGTGTTGAGCTTTACTGTTGCTGTGGCTGGGCCTGATCTAACGGCTGCGTGCAGGCAATGCGGTTAATCGCCGCACGACCACTGATAAACAGCGGAATGTTTGGCACAATGCGATCGGTGAAGAAGAGCAGGTCTACCTTGCAGCTCTTATTGAGCTTGTAGTAGGTCTCTTTGGTGTAGTAGGTAGAGTCGTCAATACGGGCATCCAGAATGGTGGCATCAGAGATACCCGTGACGAAAAACGAGTTGGTCGTTGGGTCAAAGCCCGTGCCCGAGACTGGCACATCGGTGTACACCACCGGCAGGTCTTTGAGCTCACCAATGAGCGTATTCAAGACCTTTTGGTTGATCATCTCCTTCAGTTGCTCGTAGCCAATATAGAGGCCACCATTAGCCGCATACTGCGCATTGGTGTCAAAGAAAATGCGATCCTTATTGGAGTTGTAGTTGCTAATGGTCAGCACGCCCTCAATAGGGGTGTTGATGCGGCCGGTGTAGCCAGGGGAACCAGCAGGGAAAACCACCGTAGTGGATTGGTAGAGCTTATTGCTACGGTTCAGCGTCTGGATGTCGCCCGTAATCGAGGACTGCGTTGGCCCATCTAAGGTCTCGTTTTGCCCTAAGATGACCTGATTAATGGCAAAGTGCTCGGTGTGGAAGACGGTCTTAATCTCGTAAGCCTGGGCTGTAGATAAGAAGGTGCTCAGACCTAATAAGCCTAATCCCATGCAACCCGTAGCCACAGCCTGTTGCCACAGTGACTTCAGCTTAGATTTCTTCACAGCAATTCTCCTTATCTTCAATAGACAGCTAGCGGTGAATGCACTCAAACATGCAAGGGCAATTCCTTTTTGTCCGCTTGCACATTAAGGTAACCCTCTGAAAGCACACCTTGAGATAGACCTAGTGCGCTCGCAGAGCAGCTGTTTTCAGCAGGTGGCTGTTTTCTGCGATAATGACTGCGGGCATGGTGGTAGTGCGTTCACTGCCAACAAAACCGTGCACCAGCACTGACCGAAAGGTCTTCAGTAAAAGAGGAGACATAAACATGCCTACTGCCTCGGTGTTGCTGCCACAGGAGATTGATCTGGACAAGAGCATTGCCCTCAACTCCGTCTATAAGCAAGCACGCTTAGATGCCGCGTTATTGCCACGCTTAGCGCAAAGCTGTGTGCGCCTTGAGGGTGATGTTCTGGCTGATGTGTCCTTTGAGAATGATCTCAACAGCATGCGCCTTATCAAGGGCCATGTGAGCGCTGATGTGGTGCTCACCTGCCAGCGCTGCGGTGATGATTACGTCGAGCACTTGGAACTTGATTTCGTTCTTACCCCTGACCTTGAGCGTGCTAAGGCCTATCATCTGGAGCACAAGTACGAGTTCATCGACGCTGATGGGAGTGGCAAGATCGACCTCTATAACCTCATTGAGGACAGCTTGATCTTAGAGATCCCATCGTTTCCGAAGCACCCTGAGGACTCACCTGAGTGTGCGGTAGCGGGCAGTAGCTGGTCTTATGGAGAGGTTGAAGAGGACGAGGAGAGCAATCCATTTGCAGCTCTTGCTGCCCTTAAGGGCAAGCTGGGCGATGCTGATAAATAAGGGCCGGATGGCGACGCGCGGTGGGGTACGATTTTTCTTTGCAGAGTGCTTGTCAAAAGGGTAGTGACTCCCTATAATACAGCGTCCGTGATCATGGCTTGGGAAAGCCCATTGGTTACGAATATTTTTTGATCAAAAGATATCGCGTAAAAGTCTAGGATAGAGGCAAGCGCGCTTGTTCTGTCCAGAAGGCAAGAGGATAAGGCGCGAGGCCTTGGCCGCTGCTAGGACTTTTAGAGCACTGCATAGTATTTTAGGAGACTACAATGGCCGTTCCTCAGAACCACCAGTCCCGTTCTCGTCGTGATAAGCGTCGTACTCACGATGCCTTATCTGCTCGTCAGTTAGCTACTGACCCACAAACCAACGAAGTGCACATTCGTCACCACATGACCAAGAGTGGTTTCTACCGTGGTGTTAAGTACATCGACATCAAGTAGTCGAGTACGCGGCCATTACGCACTGTCGTAATTACTGCAGCAGAGCGATCGCTGTTGCAGTTAAGTGGTGGTGCTACATGGAAGTAGCACTAGCGCAGCGGTAGCATGGCAGCTACCAAACAACGGAGCTTTGGCTCCGTTTGTTTTTTCTGGCGGGCACAACATTAAGTGGAGCAATTTCCGCTGGTGCCTGCCCAGAAGCTCTCTTCTTTCCTCTTACCCTTTCTCCCCTCTCTGCTCTTAGCCCGCAGCGGCGCCATATTCTCCTCCTCCTCCTCCTACCCTTTGCTTTTTCTTGCGTTTTGCCACTGTTCTCTTCTGCGTAATTCAGCAGCATCCAGCGTAGATAAGCCTCACAGCTCCTGATGGCAACCTGACCTTAAGCGCAGCACTGCACCGCACCTTCAAACGCCTGCACGCCGCCTCCAGCGCTATTGCTCTACCAGCATTCTTGTGTTTTTTCGGCTATTCGCACAGACAGCGCCTGTCCTTTTTGCTAAGCTTTACCCTGTCGTAATGCGCAAGAGGCCGGTTGTTGCTGCCTCTAGGTGCTTAAATTACGACACGGTTTAGCTCTCAAGGAAGTTCACAGATCCATGTCCCCAGATTCAAAGGCGCCATCGCAGGATTCAGCAGCATGGGAAGTAGACGCTGCTGTGACCTCAGTAGCCCCAAACTCCCGCTCTTGGGCCAAAGCTCAAGCCAATACTCAGGCTCAAGCTCAAGGCCGTGCCCGTCGTGGCGCCCGTGCTTGTGTCGCCTTAGATGGTACCGGTGGTGATAACCAAAATACCCGTGCCGTCGTCGATGCCGTGCGCTTTGCCATGGCCATGTACCCACAACTGGATCTCATCATCTTTGGCTCGTCCCAATTAGAGCACGATCTGGCTAAAGCCGGTATCAAAGAAGATCGCTATCAATTCCGCATGGCGCAGCAGACCATTCCCCAAGATGAGAGCCCACGCGACGTACTGAAGTACTACCGCAATGCCGCTATGGTGCAAGCTATGCTCAGCGTGCAAAGCGGCGAAGCCGACTCCATGATCTCAAGTGGTGGTACCGGCCCCTTAGTGTGTGTCGCTCGCCATATCTTAGGTGTGCAGCACCTCTCAGAACGCCGCATGGAGCATAAAGAGCGCATTGCCATGCAGCTGGGCTTAAGCGCTAAAGGAGCGGCCGCCTTTATCCGTGGTGGTGCCGTGCGCCCTTGCTTCTCGGCTCGCATTCCTGTCGGCCCACAGCGCTTTGCTCTGATGCTGGATTTGGGCGCTAACGCCACGTGCACGCCAAGCGATCTCTATGATTTTGCCTGCTTAGGCTCCGAGTGCGCCAAGATCTCCTTAGAGTTGCCAAGCCCACGTGTAGCCATCTTAAATGTGGGTACCGAATTGGGTAAGGGCAATGCCTTAGTGCAGCAAGCTCGCGAGTACATTGAGCAAGACCGCTCCTTACAATATGTGGGCTTTATCGAAGGTAACCGCATCTTCCGTAACGATGCCGATGTCATTGTCACCGACGGCTTTACTGGCAACGTCGCCTTAAAGGCGGCTGAGGGCGTGGCAGATATCTACGGCTCCAGTGGTGGCATGAAGCGCTTCTTTAGCAAGATGGCGCGCCCTGAGTGGCTGCTGCCATGGCAGTACAATGGCTCGGTGCTCTTAGGCGTCAATGGCGTGGTCGTAAAGTCCCATGCCAGCGCCGGTGTTGAAGCCTTTGCTGTCGCTGTGGTTGAGGCCGCACGGGCGGCACAGGCGTCACTTGCGGAGAATATGCAACGCCGCTTAAGCAAGGACTAACCGCTTTTTTGTCGCAGGCACTATCAAAAACGGCTATTTTATGGCAAAATTTGCAGTTTAGGTCTTGGGTTTTGGCGCTGTTTTAGGGTGGAAAGTCATTTTGTATAGCAGAATTTTAGGCACTGGCGGCTACTTGCCACAGCAAGTGAGAACTAACGCTGACTTAGAACAGATGGTGGAAACCTCTGATACGTGGATCGTCGAGCGCACGGGTATCCGCGAGCGCCGCATTGCTTCTGCAGAGGAGACCCCAGCTTTTATGGGCGTGCAAGCAGCCTTACAAGCTCTTGAGGCAGCCGGTATGACTGCAAGTGAGCTTGATGCGGTGATCTGCGCTACGACCTCTTCAGCTAATGCCTTCCCTTCTACAGCTTGTGAAATCGCTTTAGGCTTAGGTTTAAATGACGTCATCGCGTTTGACGTCGCGGCTGCCTGCGCCGGTTTTAGTTACGCCTATAGCGTGGCCCACAACATGATTCTCGCAGGTCAGGCCAAAAAGGTCTTAGTCGTGGGCGCCGATACGCTCGCGCAAGCCTGTGATCCTGCCGATCGCACTACCATTATTCTCTTTGGTGATGGCGCTGGTGCCTGCATCTTAGGCGCCTCTGACGAGCAAGGCACGCTTGCCATTAAGCTCTCCTCTGATCCTAGCCGTGGTGATTTACTGCGCTTACCTTTCCCAAAGCGTGGCGTTGCTGATAACTCTGATTGTTACCTCTATATGAAAGGTAACGACGTCTTTAAGCACGCCGTTACGGTCTTAGCTAAGCTCGTAAATGAGACCTTAGAGCTGGCGGGCTTAGAGGCAGGTGATCTCGATTTCTTAGTGCCACATCAGGCTAATTTACGCATCATTACTGCTACTGCGCGTAAGTTAAAGCTGGATATGTCGCAGGTGATTGTGACCTTAGATAAGCAAGGCAATACCTCGGCGGCATCGGTACCTTTAGCCTTAGATGAGGGCATCAGACAGGGCCGCATTAAGCGTGGCGATAAGCTTCTGTTGGAGTCCTTTGGTGGTGGCTTTGTCTGGGGCTCGGCTTTAATTCGCTACTAAGCACATGCCATAAGCGGCGGGGCGCAGAGTAGTGGGGCTTTGGCCTCTGCTCTCTGGTAAGGTCGCTGTAGGCGCCAAAGCCGCTGCATAAGCACTGTGACGCTAACTACTGCTACAGCTGGCACTATTGCTTTGCGCGCTGTGCCATAAGCTGATGAGCTGATAGAGATAACGCCAAGAGCTGCGCAGCTCCTAGCTCCTGTCCCACAATCAAGGGTAAGAGTGCGCTGTTCCGCCTCAATGCTGGTAGTTATCGCATCTTAGGTACTGCATCTTAAGAGGCGACCTTTAGGGGGACACCGTTCTGGCCACTGCACCGCCCGCTGCTGCTTTTCTGCATGCTGCGCTTGCTTAGCGTTAGGCGTCTTGGTGACGCTGCCCCCGCAAGGGCCAGCAGCGTTTTGCGCTAGTGGGAGATTCGAGCCGCAATTTTAGCTAAAAGGCCACTCTCACTTGTGGTAAAAGGGCTTGTGTCTGGGGTTCTACTGACCCCAGTAAACTAAATGCACAGCAAGTACAGAGTAGGGGATTGCTGAGAGCGCGGTGAGATGAGATAGTCACGTGAGCTTAGGGTAAGTCTGAGAAAGGGGCCTATCCACCTGCCCTGATCCCAAGTTCTGCCTCGACCATCACCCTCCGCCACTTGCTGCTCAAGATAGCTTCCTGCCGCTGCGTACACAGTTTTCTTTGTTGGCGCCACTTCCTATACTGCCGCCACTTTCTTCAGTTTTCGTTTCATCAATGCTGTCACTGACAGCCAAGGGAGGAGCCTGTGAGTACAGGGGAATCAGTTCAGAGCGTAGCCATTAAGCCTTTTGCTGTCGTCTTTCCAGGTCAAGGCTCCCAGTCAGTGGGTATGCTGCGTGACTTTATGTCTAACCCACAAGTCGCTCAGACCTTTGCCGAGGCCAATGAAGCTTTAGGTTACGACTTACAGGACGTGGTGTTAAACGGCCCTGAAGACAAGCTCAATCAGACCGAAGTTACCCAGCCAGCGATCTTAACTGCATCGATCGCCGCTTACCGCGCGCTGCGTGCTCAATTCCCTGAGTGTGTGCCAACCGCTTGCGCCGGTCACTCCTTAGGTGAGTACAGCGCTTTAGTGGCCGCAGAGGCTCTGCCTTTTGCTGATGCCGTGCGCTTAGTGCGCTTACGTGGTCAGCTGATGCAGGCTGCGGTGCCAGCGGGCACCGGTGCCATGATGGCCATCTTAGGCTTAGCTGATGCGGACGTAGTCGCAGGCTGTGCTGAAGTCAGCACTCTAGACAATGGCGTGTGGGCCGCTAACTTCAATAGCCCTGGTCAGGTCGTGATCTCCGGTGCTAAGGATGCGGTGCAACGCGCTGGTGAGTACTTTAAGGAAAAGGGTGCACGTCGCTGCGTACCTTTAGCGGTGTCGGTGCCATCGCACTGCCCAATGATGCAAAGCGCTGCGGACAAGTTAAAAGAGGCCTTAGCGGAGATCACCATTAGTGAGGCTAAGCTGCAGGTCTATGCTAACGTGCTCGCTACCCCAGTCACCTCTAAGGATGACATCGTAGACTGCTTAGTGCGTCAGTTAGTGGGTTCCGTGCGCTGGACTGAGACTGTGCAGAATATGAAGGCTGCGGGCATCGAGGCGCTGCTTGAGGTGGGCCCAGGTAAGGTCTTAACCGGCTTAAACCGCAAGATCGACAAGAGCTTAAAGTTAGCTAATGTGGCTTCTGCTGATGACCTTGCTAATGTGCAGAGCGCGCTGCAATAGGCACTAATGAGGAGAGGGTAAAAGCTCACCCACTAAGTCACAAGGTGCTGTAGCGCCTCTTACGAGGTAGAACCAACCTCAAGATGTGGTGCTGTGTAAGCATGCGGGCATGTATGTGTAAAGTGAGCTGCTCTCTGTTTGTTGTTGCTGCTGTCTTAGGCGTATGACGCCGCTTGTAGTGTAGGCAGCTTGCCTTTGCAACCATTTTCTCTGTGGAGTGATGCTATGTTTTCTTTAGACTTTTCTGGCAAGGTGGTCTTAGTCACCGGTGCCAGCCGTGGTATCGGTAAGGCCATTGCCCAGAGCTTTGCTCAAGGCGGTGCTACCGTCATCGGTACCGCTACCTCTGAGCAAGGTGCAGCACAAATTACCGAGTACTTAGCAGGTAAGGGCCACGGTCTGGTGCTCAATTCCTTAGAGCCAGCGACCTTTGCTGATTTCCTCAAGGCCGTTGAGGAAAAGGCCGGTGGTACGGTCGACATCCTTGTCAACAACGCTGGTATCACCCGCGATACCCTCTTTATGCGCATGAAAGAGACTGACTGGGACAGCGTTATTGCCTGCAACTTAAGCGCTGTGGCTAAGTTAAGCCAGCTGTGCATGCGTGGCATGATGAAAAAGCGTGCGGGCCGCATCATTAACATTACCTCGGTGGTCGGTGAGACCGGTAATGTCGGCCAATGCAACTACGCAGCGGCTAAGGCTGGTTTAATCGGCTTCTCCAAGAGCTTAGCAAAGGAGCTGGCGGCACGTAATGTCACCGTCAACTGCGTGGCTCCAGGCTTTATCACCACCGATATGACGGCGGTGTTAAGCGATGAGGTCAAGGAGAACTTATTAAAGGCTGTGCCTTTAGGGGCTATGGGACAGGCCGATGACATCGCTAATGCGGTGCTGTTCTTAGCCTCCGATGGCGCGGCCTATATTACGGGCACGACCTTAGACGTTAACGGCGGTATGTACTGCGTCTAACGCTAAGCCTACAGAGATCCTGACGCAAGGCAGTAAGCTTATGGCAGGTAGGTGGATGGTAGTTGTCCAGTGCCCCTTGCCCTGTGGCCATGATGCTTAAACCCAAGCTTTGAGCGGATGAGAGGTGAGAGGGCTATTGCTTTTTTGCCTCTAATCATGCTGAAAATGTGGCGTGCATGCCGTTTTGCGCGTTTGCTCACTACCAATGCTAGGGATCTTTGTATATAATCTGTGACTGATTGCGGCGGGCCGGAGCGCATCTATCTTAAGATGCCCTGTAGGCCTTGAGTCTGAGCTAGACAGCGTCCCTGTTGGTGCTTTGCTCCGCTATCAGTAAGGAAGATGCCGCGCAACCTAAAGTGGCTTTTTCCGGTGAGCCATGTGCTAGGCCTTCAGCACCTGACTTTAACGCCGAGGGGCTTGCTGTGATGATCGCTTTGTCGGCTTTCTTTACAGCGCCGTAAAGCGATGAAGTCAGTTTCATCATTGGTTTTTGTCCGGTGTCAGCCCTATCCTCGATAGTGCGTGGGGCAGTTTGCCGGTGCACAACTTAGGACAGAAGTGCTAGCGCACTCTGATGGGTAAAAATGAGCGATAACAACATCGAAGAACGCGTCAAGAATATTATCGTTGAGATGTTAGGCGTGAAGCCAGAAGACGTCCAACCTGAGGCCTCTTTCGTGAACGACTTAGGTGCTGACTCCTTAGACACCGTCGAGTTGGTCATGGCTCTTGAGGAAGAGTTCGAGACCGAGATCCCTGACGAGGAAGCCGAGAAGATCAATACCGTCCAAGCTGCTATTGATTACATCAAGGCTCACCAAGAATAAGCTGGTTGCGCGTAAGTAGGCATCTTTGCGTTGCCATGCAGCCTAAAGATGCTTACGCTGCGTTAAGGCCATCTTAATCTTTCCTCTGTGCGAGGATAGCTCCTTGCCTTTGGGCAGGGAGCTGTAAGAGACCTTAGAGTGCCTGCAAAGACAGTGATGAGTACTGCCCCTCTTTTAAGCCATGAATGCCTTAAAGTAAGCCGTTGTGCTGCGCTGGGCACTTGTGTCTTAGGAGTTCGTAGTACGGTGCTTACTGCTGTCTTCGTGTACACATAGCAAGCCTCGGCTTGCTTGTTTTGTTTTTGGGCACAGAGTTTTGTTTTCCTTTGGGATCTTGCAGCCTACTCGCGTCGTCTTGAGCATGCGTGGTGAGGTGTTAGCTTCAGGGCTTTTGGCTGTTCCCGAGGCCGCAGTGTGGTAAGTACAGTCATTTCCTCATGCAGGTGAGCTTAGCTTAGGCATTTGAGGGGGGCTCAGCATCAGCTGCGATTTTCTTTTTGTGGAGGCATTTACGGTGCAAAAGCGCAGGGTAGTAGTGACCGGTCTGGGCATGTTAAGTCCAGTGGGTAACACCGCTGAAGATTCATGGAAGACCTTACTGTCTGGACAAAGCGGCATTTCCACCATTGAGCACTTCGACACCAGCGCCTTTACGGTCAAAATCGCTGGCTTGGTCAAGAATTTCAACCCAGCTGACTTTGGCATTTCCCGTAAGGATGAGAGAAAGATGGATCCTTTCATCCAGTACGGTATTGCCGCCGGTTTAATGGCCTTAGATGATTCCGGTTTAGAGGTCACCCCAGAGAACGCTGAGCGTATCGGCGTGATGGTGGGCTCGGGTATTGGTGGTTTAGGCCTCATTGAGCAGAATATCAATGGCTTAGCCCAAAAGGGCCCACGTGGTATCAGCCCATTCTTCGTGCCTTCCACCATCATCAACATGGTCTCAGGCCACCTCTCCATCTTAAAGGGCTTAAAGGGCCCTAACCTCGCTACGGTTACGGCTTGCGCCACGGGCACCCATGCCATTGGCTTATCGGCTCGCTTAATTGCCTATGGCGATGCTGACGTCATGTTATGCGGTGGCGCGGAAAAGGCCTCGACCCCAATGGGTATCGGTGGCTTTAGTGCCGTTAAGGCTTTATCGACCCGCAATGATGAGCCAACCAAGGCCTCCCGTCCATGGGATCAGGATCGTGACGGCTTCGTCTTAGGTGACGGTGCGGGCGTGATGGTCTTAGAGGAGTACGAGCACGCTAAGGCTCGCGGCGCTAAGATCTACGCTGAGTTTGTGGGCTTTGGTATGAGTGGTGATGCTTTCCACATGACCGCTACCCCAGAGGATGGTGATGGCGCCCGTCGCTCGATGTTAAATGCCATCCGTGATGCGGGCATCAAGCCAGAGCAGGTCAACTACATCAATGCTCACGGCACCTCGACTCACGTGGGCGATCTCTCCGAGTTACGTGCTGCTAAGAGCATCTTTGGTGACGCGCCAAAGACGCTGGCCATGAGCTCCACCAAGTCGATGACAGGTCACCTCTTAGGTGCAGCGGGTGCGGTTGAGGCGATCGTGACGGTGTTAGCGGTACGCGATCAGATTTGCCCTCCAACCATTAATCTGGAGAATCCGGATCCAGAGGTGGGTGATTTCAACTTAGTGCCAAACGAGAGCCAGAAGTACGACATTGCTTACGCCATTTCCAACAGCTTTGGCTTTGGTGGCACCAATGGCTCGCTGATCTTCAAGCGCTGGGAAGAGTAGTCCCTGAGCTTGTCGCAACAGCAGAGGTAGGCAGCGCCGCGCACAGCACAAGCACCGCGTGGCGGCTGGTAACCTGCTTTCAAAAGTGGCTCCTGCGGGGGCCATTTTTATTGGCGCAGCCTCCAAAGAGCTGTGCTTCGGCCTTTTTTAGTTTCACGTGAAAAGAAAAGTGTACCAGCTCTTATCCCGAGAGCGCAGCACAAGAAAACACCAAGTAACGTCTGACTTAATGAGGTTGCGGTGGCAGGTGGTGGATGTTGTAGGCCATTGTTGGCTATGGGGTGTGCGGTGTGAGTCCCTCGCTCTTGTACGTTGTTTCTGTAAGCACCATTTTAGGGGACGGCGGCTTTAGCCTAAGACGTTTTTTATAATGCTCGGAGCAGGAGCTCAGGGTAGGTAACCTACAAGTGCCTGACGGCGCCTTATCTCGAGAGTAGGCCTTAGCAACCACCTACTCTCAGGGTAAAACACCTGATTGTAGGCAGTTACCTCCTTTGAGATTTGCTTTTTGGGATACTCACAGCGCAGGCTAAAGCGCTTGGCTTGAGGCAGTATGGTTGCTGTGGCTAAGACTGTAACCCGTAGTACTGTGCTGCTCTGCACTTGCTATTGGCTATCACCTTGGGAGGAAGAGCCGAAGATGGAGAATAATCGTAAGTTACGTGACACCGGTTACCTGTACGATCCGAACACAGCTGAGTTTGTAGAAGAGCGGGCGCGCGTTAAGGATCTGTGCTTCGAGTACAACAACCTTACCCGCCCAAGTGACGTTAAGCGTCAGCATGAGATGCTTGACAAGATCTTAGGCAAGCACGGGGTGCCAATACAGCAATTATTGAAAAGTACATTAGGAGCCAACAAAGGCCGATGTAACTCCCACGTTAGCCGCTTTCATCCCTACGCTTACGCATAGGGGCGCACAGGCTCGCCGTGAGCCCTATCTTAAGCAGCACTTAGCGGTCACTGCTTACAGGGAATAGCCTCCGCCGTTTCTGTACACTATGGGGCTGTTAGTGACTCTGTGCTGAGCTGATGGTGGTGAGGGGCAAAATAGAGGGGATATGGCAGGGCCAGCGTCTCGCCTAAGCGCTGCCCTTTGTTGCTGCCGCTGTTTCCACAGACGCCATGCGCTCTATCTTTGGCATCACGTGAGGGTTGGTGAGCAGCTGCTGCACTGGCGTGTGGACAGCGGAGATCGCGGGGATGCTGTAGGGAAGCGCAGCTTACTGGGCGTCCTTTTTGGCGCTGGCGCGAGAGGCGCGGGCTTTTGGTTTGTCCGTACTGCCATGGCTTTCTGCCTTGGTCTTTTTGGCCTTAACCTCAACCTTCTCCGCTTCATCGCGGCGCAGCATGTTGAGCGACTCTGGGGTGAACCAATCACTGTAAGCACGAATGATCGGCTTTTGCGTGTCAATGATGTTGCTTAAGTGCTGGCTTAACAGCACTAAGCACTGCTTCATGTCCCCAGTCTTTAAGTGCGCAAAGATCTCCTCGTGCTCGTGGGTTACCGTCTCTGGTGGCGTCACGTCCTTATCAAAGGTCAAAAAGCGGATACGATCCATTTGGCCCTTTAGGCTCTGAATGGTATTCCACGCCATGTTGGTGCCAGAGATGGCGCATAAGCGCTCATGGAAGAGGTCATCAAGGCGCAGATAGGCGGCACGAATGTCCTTCTCTTCCTCATCTTGCAAGAGGCGCTTTTGTTGTTGCAGCACGCGCTCAAGTTGCAGCAGGCACTCCTCACGATCCTTAGGCTTGAGGTTGGTGATATTGAGCACGCACTCTTTTTCAATAGCAGTGCGCACAAAGACCGTTTGTCTGATCTCGCTTACGGAGATACGCTCGACCACCGAGCCACGCTGTGGCATTACACGCAGCATGCCCTCGTAGCTTAAGCGCATCAGGGCTTCACGTACTGGCTGGCGCGAGACATTAAAGTGCTTAGAGAGGGAGTTCTCCGAGAGAATGGTGCCAGGGGTAATGTTGGTCTCGGTGATGTGCTTGCGCAGGAAGTCGTAGATCTGCGCACTAATGACCTTGTGCGGCGAAATACGTAACTTGGGGAGGCTCAGAATAGAAGAGGCCATACGACACCTGCGGATTTGGGGGGGAATGAGGAGGCAGCCCCAGAGAATTTGATACTGTGGTGAGGCTAATGTCGAGAGATCAGCAAAGAAGATCCGTTACCATGCCTACACAGATGGGCACCAGCAGCCACCTCTGACATGGCAAGCCAAAAGGAGGGGATAGCAAATTGTGCATTTGCGCTAAGGCACGTGAATGGACATTATAGCGCGCTTTGGCCTGTACATGCAGTTTTTTGCTGCCTCGGCGGGCAAAGACAGGCGTAAGGGGCATGCGGCAAAACGCAGAGAGCCATCACAGCTCCACACAGGTGGTGCTAAAGGCACGCAATCCGGCTGTGACGCGGGATAGCTGCTACTTGTAGCAGGAAATACCCAGAGCACTTGGCTTGTGTTTGCGGTTAGGGGGAGGGGAAGGGCAAAGAGGAAGAGCAAGAGGAAAAGGAAGTAGAGAGAGGGTGGGTACAGTGGAGGAGAACTGCTACACAGCTCCCCTCACAGCGCTGCTTTGGCTGCAATATACCGCCAGCAGACACTGTGAGGAGATGTACACCAAAGGCCACCTCGGAGCTTAGCTTAGCCTTGCTGAGCTCCGCTGCGGTAGCCTCAGAAGAAAGGTGGATTAGAAGTTGGCGTTACGTGGGTAACGTGGGAATGGAATGGCATCACGAATGTTGCCAATACCAGTCACGTACACCACCAGACGCTCAAAGCCTAAACCAAAGCCCGAGTGTGGCACCGAGCCATAACGGCGTAAGTCACGGTACCAGTAGTACGAGTCCTTGTTTAAGCCTAACTCGTCCATACGGCGATCTAACAGCTCTAATCGCTCCTCACGCTGCGAGCCACCAATGATCTCGCCAATACCTGGGGCTAACACGTCCATAGCCGCCACGGTCTTGCCATCGTCGTTTTGACGCATGTAGAAGGCCTTGATGTCCTTTGGATAGTTCTTCACTACCACAGGAGCCTTAAAGTGCTCTTCAGCAAGGTAACGCTCGTGCTCGGACTGTAAGTCGATACCCCACGATACTGGGTACTCAAACTTCTTACCGCACTCTTGCAGGATCTTAATGGCGTCGGTGTAGTCCACCTGCGCAAAGTCTGCGTTAATGAAGTCCTCTAAGCGCTTGACCGCATCCTTATCGATGCGCTCAACGATAAAGGCCATGTCATCAGCACGCTCTTCTAAGACGCGCTTAAAGACATACTTGAGCATGTCCTCAGCGACCGAGGCGCAGGCATTTAAGTCGGCAAAGGCCTGCTCCATCTCCAGCATCCAGAACTCAGCTAAGTGACGGGTGGTGTTGGAGTCTTCGGCACGGAAGGTAGGGCCAAAGGTGTAGACCTTAGACAGCGCACAGGCGTAGGTCTCGACGTTAAGCTGACCAGACACGGTGAGGAAGGTGTGCTTACCAAAGAAGTCTTGGTTGTAGTCCACCTTGCCCTGCTCAGTCTTTGGCAGGTTGTCTAAGTCGAAGTTAGTGACCGTAAACATCTCACCGGCACCCTCGCAGTCGGAGGCGGTGATGATTGGGGTGGCTACCCACATATAGCCACGCTCTTGGAAGAAGGAGTGCAGCGCGTAAGCTAAGCAGTTGCGGATACGCATCACGGCACCGATGAGGTTGGTACGTGGGCGTAAGTGCGCATACTCACGTAAGTACTCAACGGTGTGGCGCTTAGCGGCCATTGGATAGGTGTCTGGGTCTTCAACTAAGCCTAAGACCTGCACCTTGGTAGCTTGCAGTTCGACATCTTGGCCCTTGCCTTGGGAAGCGACTAAGGTGCCTTCGACCATGACCGAGCAGCCCGTAGTGAGCTTTAAGATCTCGCTGTCGTAATTGCTGAGGGTATTCGGAGCAAGCACCTGCAGGTTATTGAAGCAGGAACCGTCGTTCACTGCTAAGAAAGAGAAACCGGCCTTAGAATCACGGCGGGTACGCAGCCAGCCGCCGACGGTGACGGTGTCACCAATGGCGCACTGATGGTTTAAGACGTCTTTAATCGCAACTAGAGACATGAAAAGATGTGCTCCTAATAAAACCCAGTTTTAGGTAAGGGCCACATTACTGTGCCCCCACAACGCTAACTTCTTTGCTATGCAGCTACGGTGTTATTAAGCGGAGCAGAGCGCAGCGTAGAAGTAGTGCGGTGTAGCCTAAAACCACTATGGTGGCACCGGTAGCAAAGTAGCTTTACCCTCAAGTACCCTTGCCAAAAAGCCAAAACAGCCAAACAATCATGGCGGCAAGAGCAAGGTAAAAGGGCACTGTGCTACGTAAGCTCCAGAGCCTAACTGCGTGCAGTGCAGGTGCTTGCTTGCCTTGAATCACTGCGCGCAGCAAAAAACGGTAAAGCCGCTAAAAGAGCAGGCCAACCAAAGCTTTTCCCCGTCACCACTCTCTTTGCGCAAAGAGAGTGGCGGGACATGCTGCAGCGTAACAGTAGGGGAGAACACTTTGGTTTGACACTACCCTGAGCCGGATACCAGCACAGGCGTAGCGGCATGATAAAGAACCAGAGCGTAAGCTTGAGCTTAGTCGTGCTTGCCTTGCTCGTGGTTCTGCTTTTGTTCTTGTTGTTTGAGCGCAGTCATTAAGGCGGCGTCTTCAGCGCTTTGGCGCTTATCACCGACCACTGAATCAGGCTGTGTTGCCATAGCGACAGTCGCCTCAGCAGCGCTGTTAGCTGTATCAGCAGTATCAGCTTGCTCGGCTTGCGCTTGCTCTGCTTGCGTTTGCGCGGCTTCCTGTTGCTTTTGCTCTTCGGCTAAGCGGGTGGCGGCCTTAGCGCGAGCAGTAGCATCATCTAAAGCGCTATTGTTTTGCTTTTGAGCCTCTAAGTCCTCGGCAGTTTGGCCGCGTAACATGGCGCTTTTGACCACTAAGTGGCCATGGTCGCCCTTAACGGTAAACATGCCACGTGGGCGGTTGGTGTTAGCTCCTACCACTAAGGCTGGCAGCTTAAACTGCTTGTGATCAGCCATAAAGGTCTTAATCTCATGGCAGATACTCTCACCGACTAAGCGCGTCTCGATGTGGATTAAGCCGTAGTTTGGCACATCGCAGACACCCTTAATGACGGTGATGCCACGCACTGGCTCGCAGGAGTCGACTTGCGCCTCCATGTACACGCCCTCGCGCACGAGCTTTTTGACACGCGCACTGATGAAAAAGGACTTTGCGGCTAAGAGCGCAAAGAGGACGCCCATAAAGAGGCTTAAGTAGTAATCACGGCCCTCTTGCATGGCATAAAAGGCCATGCACAGAGCAATGAGCATGATAAAGGTGTAAATCACACCAAAGACTAACTGGGCGGTACCCACCCGAGGTTCAAAGGACTGTTGCGTGCTAAATGCCATTGGCGTGTGATCCTTGGGTGACGCCGATTAAGCCATAATAGCTGCGGCTAGGGTTAAACTGCTTAAGCTGTGGGTCAGGAGTTAAGCGCACATTTAAGGCACAAGAGCCTTGCAGCATCACAAGGGAGTTATGGCGCAGGGAGTCGAGGCTGGCAGCGCCGATGAGATTAGCTGGCACCTCAATTTGGTAGCGTACCTTTTGGTTAGGTGGCAGCGTTTCTTTGCTGAAATTCTTAGTTAAGGTTGCCACTTTGGTGTCGCGGATAAAGACATCAGCGGTGACACTTAAAAGCGGCAGCGCGGTAGCAGAGTGATGCTCAAGGGTGTAGGTGATCACAAAGCTAGGAGTAGGGCCTTGCTCGTTTAAGGCTAGGCTTTCAATGGTCAACTGTGGACTGTCTGCACCTTCTGGTAGAGAGGTACAAGCTGAGAGCAAGAGGCTTAAGCTTACAAGCAGAAGCAGTGCGCGCCATGGGCGTAACAGAGCTGCGAACATAAGTTACATCCGAAATAGTCAGGATGAGAGCAAGCCCTGATATTTCCTGCTTGAGCAGGAGTAGTGCTGGCTTGCAGGGCACAAAAGTGACATGAAATAGGCATTGTATCACCAATGTGGAGAGGCGGGTGATTTTGCTTGAGGTTAGGTAAGGAGGCGGGGGATGGGGCAGAGATAAGCGCGTTGCTTGGTGGTTGGTGTGAGCTTGGGAACAGGGCGTGACGAACTTAGGGAGGCGCTTAGACCCGATAATGAGGGCGCTGCACAGCCTCGTAAATCAGCTGTTTGGTATTACCACCGATCGTGAGGAGGTCTGGGGTAATTTTGCTCAAGCTGATAAACACAGGGGGTATGGGCATGCCTAAGACTATCTCAAGGTAAAACTTGAGCGCAAAGTTAGGCTCTTCCCTCTGTTTTGTGGCTTAAGCCCTTGTTTTAGCCTGCATTACCCTGAAGCTCTTCACTGCACCCAAAGGATGGTTGCCCACAGTGTCCTACAGCCGTGCTCTGTGCTGAGCATACGTCTCTTGCTGGTTCTCCTTTGCCCATAAACGCCACAAGCCCAGTGCCATGGCCTGTGTGCAGACCATAGTGCTGGGCTTGTGTGTCTTCAGTAGCCTCTCAAGGCTTTTTACTGTGGCAAAGCGCGGCAGGTAACAGCTTAACGGTAGCTACTATTTGCTGTTTCCGCTATCTTTAGCTTAACCACGATGGAATGGTCAGCGCTAAGCAGTAACCACCTACCAGTAACCAGATAAACAGCAAGAAGGCCAGTAAGAATGGCTTAGCACCTGCCGCTTTAAACTTATCGATACTGGTATCAGTACCTAAGGCCGTCATAGCCATGGTCAGTAAAAAGGTGTCAATGTACTCAATGGTGCCGTTAAGAGGGATGTCCTTAACGGTCTCCGCACCAACTAAGCCCTGTAACCACGTGTTGAGCACAATCACCAGCAGGAAGTTAATCGCAAAGTAAGGGATGGTGATCTTGGTCTTTTCCTTGACCGCTGGAGCTCCTTGCGCTGCTTCCTTTGCTGCCTTAGCCTGCGCACGGAGCTTAGCTAAGATAATGGCCATCACCACTAACACTGGAGCCAGCATCATGACGCGGATCATCTTGGTGATAGTCGCAGTAGCAGCGATACCTAAGCTATCGCTAGGATCCATGGCATTACCGGCAGCAGCGACGTGGGCCACCTCATGTAAGGTCGAGCCGGTGTAGATAGCCACGCCCATGTCACCTAAAGCGTCGAGCAAACCTGCACGGTACATGATTGGGTAGAGGAACATGGCAATGGTGCCAAAGATCACCACCGTAGACACAGCAATGGCGGTCTTATGACCTTGGCATTTGACCACAGACTCAGCACCTAAGACCGCAGCTGCACCGCAGATAGAGCTACCAGTGGCAGTCATTAAGGCGGTCTCGCGATCCATCTTTAAGATGCGACCTAAGCCCACACCTAAGAGTAAGGTGCCACAGACGATAATGGCATCCACCACAATGGCAGGTAAGCCTACTGCGACCACATCAGAGAGGGTAAGACGAAAGCCGTAGAGCACGATACCGGTACGCAGAATCTGCTTGGTGCAGAACTTAATACCTGGCCCCCACTCCTCTGGCATCTTGCGTCGTAAGGTGTTGGCGTAGATCACACCTAAGATGATGCCCACAATGAGTGGACTTAAGGAGAGGGACTTAACAAATGGGACTTCAGAGAGGTAGAAAGCTGCCAGCGAAAACAACGCTATCAGCAAAAGACCGTGGAGGGTATTGGCACGCTGCCCTTTTTGGAACATTAAGTCCTCCCGTAGGAATTAGAGTAGCTCTCCAGATTGTAGTATTAGTCAGACCCCTGGTAGAGCTCACGATGTCCCTAAAGATACCCGCTTCACTGCACTTTGGCTAATGCTATTTTGGTATGCGTCATAACTAGAGGTTATAACGTGCTGTTAAGGCATATTGGTAGTGACGCGTTATAAGGCAAGCTTTATGGGGGATAGGATTGCTCTGGGGTGCTATAACCAAAATGGTGCAGGTGAGGGTAAATCAGGTAGGGTAGGGTAGGTCTGGGCAACGCAAAGTAGGGGGCTTAGCCGTTGGTTTGGTGCGTTTTGCTGAAGGGAGCTTGCTGGTGGTGGTAGTGCGTAGCTGCGCTGTGATGTTTTGCGCGTGTGGCTGTGGCCTACTGCACTTCTTTGAGCACAAAGTCTAAAAAGCGCGTGACCAGTGGGCTCTGGGGGCCTGGTGCCTGCACTAAGCTTAGCTCCCGTGCAAAGTGCAGTGATGGTACCTGTAGCTCAATGAGACTACCCGTGCGCAGCTCCTCGGTTACCGCAAAGCGAGAGAGGATACAGAGGCTGTCACTCTGCTGCACAAAGAGCTTAATCGCCTCAGTGCTTCCCAAGTAGATGCAGACATTAAGGTCAGCTAAGTTTATTCCTTGCTCATGGAGGCACTTTTCAATGGTGTCGAGCGTACCGCTGCCGCGCTCGCGCATCACTAAGGGGGCCTGCGTAAACTCTTCTAAGCTGATAGTGACTATAGGGTGAGAGGCATCGCTGGACACATCGTTGGATGCCTCGCGGGAAGCGGTGCCATAAAGCGCAGAGCTCGTGGTAGTGGCTGCGGTGGTGCTGAGCCTACGGGCATAGCTGCTGTGGGCTGAGGCCAGCACTAAGAGCTCATCATGGCAAAACGGAGTATAGGAGAGTAGGGGCGAGTGAATCACGCCCTCGACTAAGCCCACGTCAATGTTGTGCTCATTCAGCTCGAGCTCAATGAGGCGAGAGTTACCATTGAGCATGGAGATATTGGCGTGGGGAAAGTCACGAACAAAGCGCACTAAATACGGTGGTAAGACGTATTGGGCAATGGTAGTACTGGCACCTAAGCGCAGTTGTCCCACATGGTCGTGGTGCAAGAGATTCATGCTGTACTCGAGCTGCTGGTACTCTTGGAGGATGCGCTCACTGTGGCGTAACATGGTTTGCCCAGCGGGAGTGAGCTTGAGCTTATTGCCCTGACGCTCAAAGAGCAGTACTTGGTACTGATCCTCAAGTTTGTTGATATGGCGTGTTACTGCGGGCTGACTGATAAAGAGCTCTTGTGCGGCCTTGGTAAAGGAGAGGTTTTTAGCAACGGCGTAGAAGACCTGCAATCTAAAGTCAGCCATAGTGAGCTGTTATCCCTGAGAGTTGAGTGCCTATAAGCAAGGGGCTAAGGAGGCTTAGGAAGAAGCAGTAGGGAGAGCCCCGCAAGTGTTACACCTCAAAGGTAGCTTATTGTCAGCAGCTTGCTCTGTAGCCTTGATAGCGCTACGTGCTGCCTTAAGATGCAAGAGTCTCTGCCGTCTTCAGATGGCAAATGGGGTATAGCAAAAAGCCTCGGCAGGTGCGGTGCTAAGACCGCCCTAAACCGAGGCTTTATGGGAGTGCCATGAGGCAGAGCTGCGCGTGCGTGGGGCGGGCGCTGCTGAGATTAACCCAAGGCGTTAGTTAATCTTAAACGAGGAGATGATGCGCTGCAGGTTGTTAGCTTGAGTGGTGAGCTCATTGGACAACTGGGCCATATCCTGCGAGTTGCTCAGAGCCTTTTCCGCCATCTGCGTGATCTGCATGAAGTTGGAATTGACGTCAGTTAAGATGCTGGTCTGCTCTTGAGCCGCATGAGCAATGTTGGCATTCATGGAGTTAATGTCACCCATGGTGCTGTTAATCTGATTGAGCGAATCACCAGCCTTTTGCGCTTGCTCAACCGAGTGGGTAGCTTGCTCACGGCTAGCGCTCATAGCATCCACCGCACGCTTGGTGTGCTCTTGGTTCGACTTAATGAGGTCGATAATGCCGTTGGTGGAGTCCTTAGTGCGCTGGGCAAGGCCACGCACCTCATCAGCAACCACGGCAAAGCCACGGCCATGCTCACCGGCACGGGCAGCCTCAATAGCGGCATTGAGCGCTAAGAGGTTGGTCTGCTCGGCAATCTCAGCAATGATCTGTACCACCTTGCCAATCTCTTGCGAGTCAGAGTTGAGCTTAACAATGACCTCAGAGACGTTGTCCACCTGCATGGCTAAGCCATTGATGGACTCAATGGTGGTGCGTACCTCGTCATCGCCCTTTTGCGTTTCTTCCTTAGCGACATCAGAAGATTGCACGGCGTTGTTAGCAAGGTCAGAGACGTTACTAACCCCAGACATGAGGTTGTTAATGGCATCACCACCCTTTTGCGTTTCCTGCTTTTGCATGGTGGTGAAATTGGTGTTGTCGCGGGCTAAATCAGAAAGCGAAGCTGAGGACTCACTTAAGCGCGCACTCATCTGCGAGATGTTCTGCATCACACCCGAGAGCTGCTCGGCCATGACATTGATCGAATCTAAGATCGAGTTCTTGTACTTGCTGTCGACGCGAATGGTGAGGTCGCCTTGGGCAAATTGCTTAATGAGACGCACCGCCTTCTCTGGGCTACCACCAATCACGCTCTTCATGTTCTTGATGACGTTGTAGCCGATGATAAAGCCTGCCAGCAAGCTGATCACCGTGGCCACCATCATAATGAGCAACAGATTAGACGAGGCGCTGCGTACATAGCTGACGCCGATTTGCGAGTTGCGCTCTTGGAAGTTAATGAAAGCGTTAATATCAGCCAGCCAGTCGGTGTAGTCTTGCGAGGCTACATTGTTGAGGATGGTGCGAGCTTGGAGTAAGTCATTGTTTTCAATGGCGCGCAGCGTATCGTTAGTGGACTTGGTGGCACGCTCATCAATGGCTTGGAGATTCTTATAAAGCTGCAGCTCTTGTGGCGAGTGGTCAGTACTGTTGTTGTAGATACGACCTAAGCTGCCAAAGGCTTTGGTGTAAACCTCGCTTAAGTTGCGGATCACCTCCAAGTGCTTAAGACGTGAGCTGTCATCAAAGGCTAAGACCGCATCGCGCAGGGCGATAGCGCTGTCGTGCACCGCACCACGCATGTCAATGGCGTGACGTTGCTTGACGGCGTAATTGTCATTGACATCAGAGAGGGAGCTGTCGATCGATGCAATACGCACAACGGCGATCAGGGTAATGATCAGCATCAGTGACATAAGCACGCCAAAACCGACGTACAGGCTACGAACAATACCAAGCTTGCGCATATGGGCCTCAAAAGCAACAGAGCTCTGTTGACCGTGAGTTGCTGCCAAGTAGCAGTAAACACATCAGGGCTTTGTTTCTTAGTTGTATTACTTAGCTAAAACCAAGTACTGATAACCAGAGTAATGCCTAAATTATAGGTTATAGGCGCCTTTGTGTGTAAGTGTCACAGGAAGTGATGGAAGTGGGAGTGTCTGGAGGAGTATGTTTAGGAGTGTGTAGAGTTGTTGGGCGCTGCACTCGCAAGCAGTGGAGTGGCAGGCGTGAGCATATTTTGTCCAAGATGCCACTTAAGTTGCAGCCGCTTATAGCTCAGGAGGGCACTATCATGGGGCATGGGCTATAACCACTGAGATGACAAGCGGTAAGTGCTTTAACTGTCACAATCGCAAAAAATGTGGGTGATCTGTGCAAGAAATGGGCACGCTAAGAAATAATGCGCCATGTGAGGGCAAAGGCTCGGGGTAAGTAGCAGGAAAACACTGAAGGACAAACAAACACACAAACGCTGACGTTAAGCGTGACGTATGAACTGTGTGGGTGCAAGAAGGCCGCTCTGTACGGTCTGCTGTCACTTCGAGCAAACCTGTCAGATTCCAGATATCGTGCTTTTTCTTTGGTTAAGCATCGTGTAACTACCACAGAGAGCTTGCTTGTGATTGCAGTTACCACGCAAAGAGGCAGCTGTGGCAGAGCCGACGCATCTTATTTCCCTGATAAATCAGCTTTTCTTGATAGGGATTGTGCCACTTTGGGTGATGCGCTCTTGCCTAGAAAGCCATATAGCTCTGGCAGCTGTGGTTGGGCGCTTACTAAAAGATGCACTCAAAGGTGGTGCGCGAGCGTACAGGGCGATCGGCGGTGCGTGTGGACTTGTACCACAAGTAAGGAGCGCTCATTGGGGATCTGTCATAAGTAATGACTCCTGAGAGCATACTTGTGCACATCACCGCGCAGCGCTGGTCTTGGTGTATCTAACTTAGACATGCCCTCACAACGCACCGCACCACGCCCGCTAAAACCAGCCTCGTAGCAGAAATTTCTTGTCTTTTGCGCACAAATCTGCTATAAATGTGGCCACTTTGGAGCGCGAGGTCTGAGGTGTGAAATCAGATCAGCACTCAGTAAGTCCATCCAACCTCAAGTTGCTGCGCTTGCTGTGATCCAAAGTTATGGCAGTCATTCTGCTACGTTATCGCCCGGTAACGTGCAAGACGCGGGAGTCCCCTGAGGCTAGGTGCTGTAAGTGTGCGCATCATGGCCGCAGGACATTTCAGGTTACGCCCCCTCCTCAAATGATGGCGTCCCTGCAATGCTCTCCCTTGCTCACCTAAGTAAGCTTAGCTTTGCTTAGTGTGGCACCGCCTTGCGAAGGTGCAACTTTTTCAAGAAGCCCCAGTTCGGGGCTTTTTTTATGCCTGTTCGCACCTGCTTAAACGGGGCGCTGTCTGCGACAGCCCTGTGCTTACCCTGATCCCCTGAAAAAAGAGAGCGCATGGCCACAGATAGAGGCGCCACAAGCAAAGCGCCTTTTTAGTTTAGTGGTATGTGGTAACGTGCGCCCAGCACCTCTGCCACGCTCAGAACAGGGTAGTGCTTTACTGGGGGTTTTAACCCCTTACACCCCATCTTCGTTTGAGGTTCTATGCCAGGAAGTTTAGAGCAAAAGCTTCAAGATCTAATTGAGCCTATTGTCCAATCCTTTGGCCTCTCCTTGTGGGGCCTGCGCTATCGCGTCGGCCGCTCCAATGCCCACCTCCAGATTTTCGTGGAGGGCGAAAACGGTGTCGATGCCGCTGTGTGCGGTGATATCACTAATGCACTGTCCCCTGTCCTTGATAGTGCCGATCTCATCGATCCCGCCTATATCCTTGAAGTTTCCTCGCCAGGTTTAGATCGCATTCTCTTTACCAAAGAGCAGATGGAAAAAAGCGTGGGGCAAGAGGTGAGCGTTAGTCTCAAAATGGCCACCTCCGGACGTCGTAAACTCGAGGGTACTCTGCAAGCGGTGGGCGCCGACGGTGCCTTAACCATCGCTGATAAGTCAGAGCCAGAGCCTGTAGTTGTCGCCTTCGAAAACGTCTCAGTAGCACGCATCGTCCCTGACTATTCTTCGTTGTTATAGGAGAGATGCAACGGCATCTAAAGAGGTGATTCCAAAATGGGTAAAGAAATCATTGCGATAGCCGAGGCGCTCTCCAATGAGCGTGCCATCCCAAAGCAGAAGATCTTTGAAGCTTTGGAACAGGCCTTAGCCACTGCCACCAAAAAGAAGTCCAACCTCGATATCGACGTGCGTGTGCAAATCGATGAAAAGGATGGCTCTTACTCCACCTACCGCCGCTGGGTGGTAGTCGATACCGACGGTCCGCTAGACAATCCCGTCCAAGAGATTTCCTTAGCCGCCGCCCGTGAAGAGCACCCTGATATCAACCCTGGCGATATCATTGAGGATGAGATCCCATCGGTTACCTTTGACCGTATCACCATCCAAACGGCAAAGCAGGTCTTATCCCAGCGTGTGCGTACCGCCGAGCGTGAGCAGATCATCAGCGAGCAGCGTGAGCGTTTAGGCCACGTGGTTAACGCTGTGGTCAAGCGCCCAGGCCGTGAGTACATGGTGCTCGATTTAGGTAACGGTGCTGAGGCTATCCTGCGTCGCGATCAGATGATCCCACACGAGAACTTTGCTCGTGGTGATCACATCCGCGCGCTCTTAATCGATATCCGTCCCGAGGGGCGTGGCCCACAATTAGTGTGCTCGCGTGCCGCTCCAGAGTTCTTAGCTGAGCTCTTCCGTATCGAAGTGCCAGAGATCGGTGAGGGCATTATTGAGATTATGGGCGTGGCCCGTGATCCAGGTTTACGTGCCAAGATCGCTGTGCGTTCTAAGGACAAGCGTATTGACCCACGCGGTGCCTGTATCGGTATGCGTGGCGCCCGTGTGATGGCTGTGTCCGGTGAGCTCTCCGGTGAGCGTATTGACATCGTGCTCTGGGATGAGAATTTAGCCCAGTACGTGTCTAACGCCATGGAGCCTGCCGAGGTGACCCGCATCGTGATTAACGATGACAGTCACAGCATCGATCTGGCTGTCCCTGATGACAATCTGGCTTTAGCCATTGGCCGTAATGGTCAGAATGTGCGCCTTGCCTCGCAGGTCTTAGGATGGCACATTCAGGTTAAGGCCGAGAGCAGAATGGATGCGGAGCTGCAAGCGGAGAACAGCGAGGTCGTGAAGTTCTTTATGGACAACCTCGATGTGGACGAGACCTTTGCTCAAGCTTTAGCTGATGCCGGTTTCCACACTCTGGAGGAAGTGGCTTTCGTCGCTCCTGAGGAGTTCTACGAAATCGAGGGCATGGACGCTGAGCTCATCGCGGCGCTGCAAGAGAATGCCCGCAATGCTGTCGCTAAGCAGGAAGAAGCGTTAAAGCAAAGCGGCGGCGAAGAGCTGATGCAGGTTAATGGCATCGATACTGAGCTGGCCTTAGCCTTAGTCAATAAGGGCATTAAGTCCTTAGAGGACTTAGCTGAGCAGGCTATCGATGACCTCTTAGACCTCGGTATCGATGTGCAAAAGGCTGGCGATATCATCATGGAAGCCCGTAACTTAACGTGGTTTAAGGATGAGAACGCTGAAGCTACTGCTGCTACTGACAGCACCAACGAATCAACCCCAACTCCAGCTGTAGGTAATGTCTCCACACCTGCCGCTGACAACGTTGCTAACACCCCTGCAGAAAACATTGAGCCACAAGCTGCAGAGAGCGCTGCTAGCACTGAGCAACAGTAAAGGAGGAGAAGTAACATGGCTGATGCAGTGAAAAGTACAGAGGGTAAAGCGCCGATAAAGCGCATGTCCTTAAACCGTGCCTCTCACTCTACTGTTAAGGTGCAGGACTCCACCGGCAAGCGCAAGATGGTGCAAGTGGTGCACAAGAAGCGCGTCAAGATCGATGCCGAAAAACTGCGCAAGGAGCAGGAAGAAAAGGAGCGCTTAGAGGCTGAAGCTAAGGCACGTGCCGAGCAAGAGGCTAAGGAGCGTGAAGCGCGCGAGGCGGAGGCTAAGGCCAAGGCGGAGCAAGAGGCCAAGGCTAAGGCGGAAGAAGCACGCCAAAAGCGTGAGGAAATCGCCGCCCGTGCCAAGGCCGCTCGTGTGGCTGCCGCTGCCGCTAACGCCAGCCCAGCCAAGAGCGCGCAAGAGCAAGCGATTGACGCTGAGAACGCCAAGCTGCAACGTGCGCAAGAAGAAGAGCAGGCGCGTAAGATCCAAGAGGAAACTGAGCGTCAGGCCGAAGAAGCACGCCGCTTAGCTGAAGAGAACGAGGCCCGCTGGGCTGCCGAAGAAGAGGAGCGTCGTCGCCAAAGCGAGCAAGACAGCCTCGACAGTGCTTCGGTTTATGTCCGTGAGGCTGAAGCGCGTCAGGACGCTGAGGAAGAGAATCGTGGCCGTCGCGGCTTAGACACCGCCGGTGGTAAGGTTCTCACCAAGAAGCGTGAGGAAGAGAACACCTCCTTTGGTGGCTATGGTGGCCGTGGTTCTGGTAACCAAGGTCGTGGTGGCCGTAAGGGTGCTATTGGCCGTAATGGTCGCAACGCCAAGGGTGCACCAACCTTCAATCGCCCAACCCAGCCTGTCACCCGTGATGTGGTGATCGGTGAGACGATTACCGTCGCTGAGTTAGCGCAGAAGATGGCCGTTAAGGGCGCTGAGGTGATTAAGTGCCTGATGCGCTTAGGCGAAATGGTGACCATTAACCAGGTCATCGATCAGGCTACGGCGCAGATCGTGGTCGAGGAAATGGGCCACAAGGCCATCCTGCGTAAGGAGAACGAGTTAGAGGAATCCTTACTGGCGGGCCGTAAGAGCGATGCGGCGAAGGTGCCTCGGGCTCCAGTCGTTACCATCATGGGTCACGTTGACCACGGTAAGACCTCCTTACTGGACTTCATCCGTGAGACCAAGGTGGCCGCTGGTGAGGCGGGTGGTATTACCCAGCGTATCGGTGCTTACCACATCACGACTCCTAACTCGAAGACCGGTATCACCTTTATTGATACCCCAGGTCACGCCGCCTTTACCGCGATGCGTGCCCGTGGTGCTAAGGTCACCGATATCGTGGTCTTAGTGGTGGCTGCTGACGACGGTGTGATGCCACAGACGATTGAGGCTATCCAACACGCCAACGCCGCTAAGGTGCCATTAATCGTTGCTATCAACAAGATGGATAAGCCTGGTGCTGATCCAATGCGCGTGACCAACGAGCTCATCCAGAACGGTGTCGTTCCAGATAGCTTAGGTGGTGAGGTGCAGTTTGTTGAGGTTTCGGCTAAGACTGGTCAGGGTGTGGACGCCTTATTAGACGCCATTCTCTTACAGGCCGAAATGTTAGAGCTCACCGCAGCAGTCGATTGCATGGCCGCCGGTGTGGTCATTGAGTCCCGCCTTGATAAGGGCCGTGGTCCAGTGGCTGCTGTGCTGGTGCAAGAGGGTACCTTACACAAGGGCGATATCGTGCTCTGCGGCTTAGAGTACGGTCGTGTGCGTGCGCTGCGCAATGAGAATGGTCAGACCTTAGACGAGGCTGGCCCATCGATGCCAGTTGAGATCTACGGTCTGTCGGGGGTGCCTGATGCCGGTGATGACTTAACTGTTGTGACCGATGAAAAGAAGGCCCGTGAAGTGGCCTTATACCGCCAAGGCAAGTTCCGTGAGCTGAAGCTGGCTAAGCAGCAGAAGGCTAAGCTTGAGAACATGTTCAAGGACAACGAGACTTCTGAGCTTAATGTGGTGCTCAAGGCTGACACCCAAGGCTCGGTGGAGGCTATCTCCGATGCCCTGAACAAGCTGGCTACCGACGAGGTCAAGGTCAACATCATTGGCTCGGGTGTGGGTGGTATCACCGAAACCGACGCCACGCTGGCTGCCGCTTCCTCGGCCATTATCGTGGGCTTCAATGTCCGTGCTGATGCCCCAGCCCGCCGCGTCATCGATTCTGAGGGTGTTGATCTGCACTACTACAGTGTGATCTACGACCTGATCGACGACGTGAAGAAGGCCATGTCCGGTATGCTCAAGGCCGAAGTGCAGCAGCAGATCATTGGTATGGCCGATGTGCGTGAGGTCTTCCGTCATCCAAAGTACGGCGCCATTGCTGGCTGCATGGTTACCGAGGGTGTGGTCAAGCGCTCGGCGCCAATCCGCGTGCTGCGTGACAACGTGGTCATCTACGAGGGTGAGCTCGATTCGTTACGTCGCTTCAAGGATGACGTCAATGAGGTCAAGAGCGGTAACGAGTGCGGTATCTGCGTGAAGAACTACCAAGACGTCCGTGTGGGCGACCAAATCGAGGTGTTCGAGAACGTCGAGGTCAAGCGCTCGTTATAACGCGCCTTATTACCAGCTGTCCGCACCTTGCCTGTGTTAGGCAGGTAGAGTGTGGGTAGTTGGTAGTAACGTTACTGACTTACAGGTGCGGTAGTGATGCGCTATGCGTGTTGCTACTGCGCTTAACTGAGAAAAGCTTCAGCCGCAAAGTTGAGGCTTTTTTCTTTGGTGCACGGTATGTTGTTGCTACGGTGTTGGTAGTAGGGGGCTCGCAAGAGGGGCTGCTCTGCCTTAGCGCCTTAGCGCCTTAGCACCTTAGCGGGACATGCTGTGAACTTTGTAGGCACGCTTTAGGGAGGCGAATTATGCCAAAAAGCTATGGCCGTAACGAGCGTATCGCTGCGTCGCTGCGCCGTGAGGCTGCCCATATCATTTCCTCCGAGATTAAGGATCCACGCGTATCTTTAGCGACGGTGACGGAAGTCAACGTTTCACCTGACCTGCGCAATGCCACCATTTACGTGTCGTTTTTAAGTGACGATGAGCAAAAGGTGTCTGAGGCGGTGCAGGTCTTAAACAAGGCTAATGGCTTTGTGCGCTCCCGTTTAGCGGCGCGCTTAAAGATGCGCTATATGCCAGCCATTCATTTTGAGTTTGATAGCCTCATCACTAAGAGCATGCACCTTGATGCGCTTATTGCTAAGGGCTTGGGTGATAATCGTGGTGATGGCTTAGCTCCGGTGTTTGCTGCGCAGTATAGCGACGATGCTGGGTCGCACGATGCTTCCGATGCAGCGTCCTCTGCAGATTCTTCGTCATCTGATTAAGCGGCTATTACCAGCAGTTTAGCCACCTCTGAGATTAGGCTGTTTGCCGTGGCTGTCACTGTGCTTGTGTCACTGCGCTTAGCGTAGGTGCAATCTCGGCAGCCTGTCTCTTTATGTAGGCGGTGAGGCCATGGTGTCAGAGCTTTTGGCCTTTAGCCACCACCATCATCAGACAATGAGTAGGTGCTAAAAACTACCTCGCACCCTGCTCTGGTCGTATGACCACCACTGCCTTAAGCCATTAATGCCAAAGCCAAGAACGCTTGCTGTTTGCTGCTCTGGTAGCGCGGCGCTAGCGTCTGTCTTTGGCTTATTTATGCGCTTACGCATTGTTTATCCTGCCTTGCAGTGCTATTATGCGCACGTTCTCGGATACCTGTGGCCCCTCCTCCTATGCCACAGCTTGTTAGCACCGCTCAGATGTCGCTTTTGTCCGTACACTAGACTGGCTCTAGCTGTACGTCTTTGCCTATACGCGGGAGCGCAGAGGCTAATCGCCAAGCGGTGGGGATAAACTCATGCTGGAAAAACTCTTTGGCTTTGACCCAGCCAAACACTCAGTGCGCACTGAGATCTTGGCAGGTCTGACCACCTTCTTGACCATGGCCTACATTCTGGCCGTCAATCCAAACATTCTGTCAGCCTCAGGCATGGATAAGGGTGCACTCTTTACCACCACGGCAGTAGCCTCTGGTGTCACCACCCTGCTCATGGCTCTGTATGCCAAGCTGCCATTTGCCTTAGCCCCAGGCATGGGCTTAAACGCCTTCTTTGCCTTTAGCGTCTGCTTAACCATGGGCTATAGCTGGCAGTTTGCCTTAACCGCCGTCTTTATCGAGGGTATTATCTTCATCATCCTCACGTTATCGAACTTACGTGAGAAGATCGTGGATGCGCTGCCTCTTACCTTAAAGTACGCCATCTCCTCTGGTATCGGCTTATTCATCGCCTTTATCGGTCTGCAAAACGCAGGCATCGTGGTGAAAAACGACGCCACCATTATCGGCCTTGGCACTATCACCTCCGGCACTGGTCTTTTAGGTGTCATTGGTGTGGTTTTAACCTCGGTGCTGCTTGTCTTAAAGGTGCGTGGCGCGCTGCTCTTAGGTATCTTAGGCACGACCATTATCGGCATCCCTATGGGTATCACCCACTTTAATGGCATCGTGGGTATGCCACCATCGATTGAGCCTATCTTTGCCAAGATGCAGTGGACTGACATCTTCACCAAAGACATGGCGGTCATCGTCTTTACCTTCCTCTTTGTGGATATGTTCGACACCATTGGCACCTTAGTGGGCGTTTCCACTAAGGCGGGTATGGTCGATAAGAGAGGCCGCATTCCTCACCTCAAAAAGGCCTTCTTAGTCGATGCTATCGGCACCACAGGTGGTGCGGTTTTAGGTACCTCGACCATTACCACCTTTGTGGAGTCGGCCTCGGGTGTGGGCGAGGGCGGTCGCACGGGCTTAACCTCGTTTACCACGGCCATTTGCTTCTTAATTGCCCTGTTCTTAGCGCCATTCTTCTTATCGGTGCCAGGTGCTGCTACGGCTCCAGTGCTGATCTTAGTCGGCCTCATGATGATGAGCCAGGTCAATAAGATCAACTTTGCCGATTACTCGGATGCGATTCCGGCTTTTATCTGCATTCTGATGATGCCAATGGCCTACTCGATCTCTGAGGGTATCGTGTTAGGTCTGCTCTCTTACGTCTGCATTAATGTGCTGTCGGGCAAGTTCAATAAGATCACCATTTCCATGGTGGTGTTAGCTCTGATCTTCTGCTTAAAGTACGTGATGTAGTGGCAGTGAGGAGCTGGTAGCGTGCAGAGCAGAGCTCTGTGCTCTACGCTGTGCTCTACGTTGTACAAAAGGGCGTTGTGGGTAACTGCAGCGCCCTTTTTGTTGGAAATGTGTGAGCTGGTTTTGGTCCCGACCGTGAGGAGGTCTGGGATAATTTTGCTCAAGCTGATAAACACATGGTTTATGGGCATGCATCAGACTATCTCGAGGTAACACTTGAGCACAAATTATGGGATTTATAAAATTAGCCTAGACCTCCTCACGGTCGGTGGTCGCTCTGCCCAATCATTAAGCACTGAGCAGAGAGCTGTGGTGCAGGGCAGCTTACGGGCGTAAACTGCAAGGGAACATTACCACCAGAGCTACAGAGCTATCACTGCGGCGGCCGTTTTGGCAGCATCAGCAGTAGTTGCTGCTGCTCTGCAGAGGCGGCTGCAAGCGCATGATGGTTGGGACTTTCCTTTGGAAAGATTGAGCTAATAAGTGACGGCTGTAGTGGTGCGTGGTTGCAACGTCCCACCTCGAGATAAAAGGTGTAAGCGAGCCTGCGCCTATCTTGAGTTGGGCATGCATGCATGCATGCATGCGTGCCCTAAATTGCGTCACTTATTAAGTCAGTCGTTCCTTTCCTCAAATGTGGCGCGGTAGCGCTGCGGGTAATGGTCATGACTGTCCTTAAGCTGTCCTGAAGAGCAATACCATTGTGAGGAGCAGGCAATGCTGACCACAGCACAGATCCTTGAGAAGATGATCGTTTTCTCCGAGGGCAATATCCACGACATCGACCACCTTATCCGCGTCTGGACATACGCCCAGACCATTGGCAAGTTAGAGCACCTTGATGAGCCAACGCAGTACATCGTCGAGGTTGCGGCCATTGTCCATGATATTGCCTGCCCTCTGTGCCGCGTAAAGTACGGTAATACCAACGGTAAGCACCAAGAGCAAGAGAGTGAGCCACTGGTGCGACAGTTTTTAGAGGGCACAGGCTTAACTCCGGAGCAGATAGAGCGCGTGGTCTATTTGGTAGCTCATCACCACACCCTGACCAATATCCAAGGCATGGACTATCAGGTGCTGATTGAGGCGGATTACATCGCTAATGCCACAGAAAATGGCTACAGTGAGCAGAACCGTCAGAACTTCAGCGACAAGGTGATGCGCACGGCAAGTGGTAAGCGGCTGTTAGCTGAGGTCTTTGCCACGCCTGCAGCGTAGAGCTCATAGCGCAAAGGGATCACCTTGAGGTATGGGCTAACGGTGTGTTGCCTTTAACTCCAGAGACAACAAAGGCGCCATCAAGGCGCCTTTGAACTTTAAAGTGAGTCAGTAGCCAAGGCTCGGCCTTACCTACATGTTAGAGCTCAGCTCCTCATCATCGTCGCCACGCTCCGCACTACCATCCGCCCGCGAGAAGTTTTGCTCGTCGTTGTCGGCCTTGGTGTGCAGGTGCGCATACTGCGTGAAAGGATCTGGCTTGCCCTTGCCATGCACAAAGTTTGGAGTCTCCACCGCCGCTACCGCCGTTGCACCTAAGGTAGTGCGGCTAGCCGCCGCACTACTCACGGCGTGATCCTGTTGCGCCTGCTGCGCGGCCAGCTGTTGCGCCTGTTGCTGCGCAATCAGGTTGTCCTTAGCCTGCGTAATAAAGAGCTTGATGCGGTTGAGCACATTGGACTGAGCCGAGCCCGCCTCGTAGTCAATGCTGCAGAGGTTAGCCTGAGCGTAGGTCTCACGCAGTGCGCGCATCACGCCCTTACCCGTGATGTGGTTAGGTAAGCAGGCAAATGGCTGCACGCAGATGATGTTCTCAATGCGGTGCTCAATAAAGTCCACCATCTCCGCCGTGAGCAGCCAGCCCTCACCAGCTTGCTGACCTAAGCTCACAAACTTGCTGCCATAACGCATGAGGTCGCTAAAGCAAGGCAGCGGCTCAAACTTGCTGTTCTTCAGCGCCGAGATAATGATGCGGCGCTTGGCCTCAAAGGAGCGTAAGAGCAGCCACGACACGGTAGCCTTCAGCTTAGAGGTGCCTAAGTGCTGCGCTTGGTAGATGCTGTCGTGTAAGCAGTAGAGCACAAAGGCCGAGATGTCTCCTAAGACCGGCTCACCACCCTCAGCAATAATGTTCTCTACCAGCTCGCTGTTGGCATCAGGGTGGTACTTGAGCAGAATCTCACCGACGATACCCACCTTTGGCCGCAGCTCATGACGCAGTGGGATGCGCGAGAACTCTGAGACCATATCGTGCACGCGGCGCTTAAACTGCTTTGGCTTACTGAGCACCTCCTCATTGAGTTCATGATGGTAGTGCTGTACGAGCTTCAGAGCAGTACCTGGCACTTGCTCGTAAGTGTGGCAGTGCAAGTAGAGGCTTTGTAGTAAGTCACCATAGAGTAAGCTCAGGGTTAAGCGCTTTAAGCCCTTTAAGCCCAGCTTGAGGTGCAGCTTCTCATCTTGCAGGTCAGAGCCCTGTAAGGTCACCACCGGAATATCCTGCGCATGCAGGTCATGGAGTGCCCAGTTAAGCAGGGCAGGGTAGTTGGTCGCACGGCATGGGCCGCAGGTTTGCGCTAAGAGCAGCGCCGAAGTCTGAGGATCAATTTGTCCAGACGCTACCGGCTCTAAGAGCTGACCAATAGCCACAATGGCTGGGTAACAGGCGTCGTTGTTGACGTGCTTGAGGCCCATCTCAATTGCGTGTGAGGACACCTCATCAAGGAGCTTGACCTTATAGCCTAAGCTCCGTAAGCAGGTCGCCAGAATTGGGAAGTGAATTGGCGCCATCTGTGGCATGTAGAGGGTACGCTCTTTGAGGGCATCATTGCTCATGGCCTCAGATAGCGTCATGGTGTTATCCGGCTTAGCCGACTGTGGCAGGGAGCAGCTATTTGCCGCCGTAGAGGTAGCCGGTACCTGTAACTGTCCCTCGACCATGTGTGCTGTAGCAGCACCATTAGAGGAAGCAGCAGCGGTCGTAACCTGAGCGTGCGCAATCTCCTCATGGGCTAAGGCGGCAGCAGCCAGATTACTTTCACGTACCGGCTCTAAGACGGCGCTTGCCGCTTCGCTACCCGTAGCAGGGGCGGGCGCTGCAGTAGCGGCATTGGCATCAGCCGTGGCACAGAGGAGCGAGCGCAGACGAATCTTGGCTGCACCTAAGGTGTCACCCTCATCGATCTTGAGCATGGTGTAGATCTTATGATGGCTCTCTAAGATCTTTTTCACCTGCTCCGAGGTAATAGCGTCAATACCACAGCCAAAGGACACCAGCTGCACCATTTGGCTATTCTGGTGCTCAATGACGTATTGCGCTGCACGGTAGAGACGGCTGTGGAAAGCCCACTGATTGACCACATCGAGCTTTGGCCCTTGTTGCGTCAGCATGGCAATGGCGTCTTCAGAGACGATCACCGTACCCATCGAGGCAATTAACGCTGGAATGCCATGATTTAAGAGCGGATCAACGTGGTAAGGGTGACCACTTAACACCACCAGCGGTAGCTTCTGCTTTTGCGACAGCTCCACTTGCTCAATGGCCATCATGCACAGGTCATGATGGTATTGGCGCATGGCATCACGCGCCACCTCAATGGCATTTAAGATCTCCTTTTTCTTGATGCTCGGATCGATCTCTTGGATGGCCTTGATAATGGACTTGTCAGCGCCCAGCAGCAAGTAAGGGGTGTAGAGCTTCAGCTCAGGATAGAGCGACTGTAAGTTAAGCTTTAAGGCCTCAGGATAGCCACCGACTACAGGGCAGGCAAAGCTGTCATCATTCTCGGCGAAGTACTTATCCTCTTTTGGCACGCAAGGTAAGAAGATGCGCTCCACCCCTTGCTCAGCTAAGTAGGTGATGTGGCCGTGAGCCAGCTTGGCTGGTAAGCACAGCGACTGCGACGGGATGCTGGTCTGGCCTAAGGAGGAGATTTCCTTGGTGGAAACAGGGCTTAAGACCACATTAAAGTGCAGCTCATTAAAGAGCGCATGCCAGAAAGGGTAGTGCTCAAAGATATTGAGCACGCGTGGAATACCAATGGAGCCACGGGTGGCTACAGCCACATCTGCAGGGATTACCAGTTGGTTACCCAACAGCACCGCTGGAGTGGCAGGCGTCTCAGGTACGGCAGTGCCAACCGCACCAGCAGCACCTGCTGCACCAGTAGCCGCCGGAGCAGCTGCTTTAGCACTAGCGGCGCTAGCAGCTGTTGCGGGGGTAGTGGCGCTGGCGGCGTTATCTGTGGCAGTGGCGGCGGCAGCCTGCTTTTGTGCCTTGGCGGCACGAGCTACCGCAAGAGCGCGTTGCAGACGGGCTTGACGTGCGGCCTCAGCAGCTTCCAGCTCTTGGGTGCTCTGCGCTACAGGATCATCACCGGTGGTGCAGCTGCGCTCGTACTGCTTCTTCAGCTGCTGCGCTTTGGCGACACTGCTGGCTAGGGCGGCAGCCGAAGCCTGTAATTGCGCCTCCTGCTGCGCCTGCTCCTGCGCCTCTGCGCTAGCACCTTGCTGCTGTTGCTGCGCCCGCTTGGCAGCTGCTTGCGCTTGCAGCGCAGCACGGCGGCGCTGGACGGCCTCTAAAGCGGCAGCATGGGCCTTGGCTTGCGCTTGTGCTTGGGCTTCAACCTCAGCTTCAGCTTGTGCGTGCTGAGCCTTAGAGAAGAGAATTGGGCGCTCAAAGAGCAGCTTAAACTTACGCTCGTAGAAGTTGCCCTGATCGTCCTTAACGCGGCCGGTGTGATTTAATGGGAAGTCACAGCGGTTACCATGAATGTGTTTTTGCCCCGATAAGAAGGTATTCATGGTCAGCATGCAGTGGTTGTTACAACCCTTGCAGCGGAAGTCGCGGGTCTTGATTTTACTTAAATCAAAGAGCTCGTCAGGGAAGGTTAAGGCGTGGACGCGATCTTTGTTGACGCAGCGCTCTTGCGCAATTAAGGCCGAACCAAAGGCGCCCATTAAGCCCGCGATGTTAGGGCGGATAACGTCACGCCCAATGTTGAGCTCAAAGGCACGTAAGATTGCGTCATTTAAGAAGGTACCGCCTTGTACCACCACGTGCTCACCAAGCTCAGCACTATCGTGAATACGCAGCACCTTGTAGAGAGCATTGCGGACAATGGAGAGGCACAGACCAGCAGCAATATCGCCAATAGCGACGTTATCACGCTGCGCTTGCTTCACCTTGGAGTTCATAAAGACGGTGCAGCGGGTGCCTAAATCACATGGCGCTTGCGCCTCCAGCGCTTGCTTGACAAACTCTGGCAGAGGCAATTGCAGTTGTGCAGCAAAGGTCTCTAAGAACGAGCCGCAACCAGAGGAGCATGCCTCATTTAACTGAATCGAGGCAATGACACCGTGGTCTACTTTAATGCACTTCATGTCCTGACCACCGATGTCGATGACATAGGTGACCTCAGGATCAAAGGCCACGGCGGCCTTTTGGTGAGCCAGCGTTTCCACCTCAGAGAACTGCGCATTCAGGGCAGCCTTAGCTAGCTCCGCACCATAACCGGTGGTGCAGATGGCAGCGATGTAGGCCTCGGGTGGCAGGTTGTGCACCAGCTCTTTAACCTTAGGCATAAGGTTGCGCAGGGGCTCACCACCGTTGTGGGCATAGAACGAGGCTAAAAGCTCGCGCTGCTCGTTGATTAAGACGAGCTTAATGGTGGTACTGCCAAGGTCGATACCTAAGTAGAGCGGGCCGGAGGCAGTAGAGAGATCCTTTTGTACGACAGAGTGCGCGGCATGGCGCTTCACAAAGTCACTGTAGCTCTCAGCACTGCCGTAGCTGTCGGCACCGGCGTGGGCACCACCGGTGCGCTCATTAAAGGTTAAGGCAATGTCGCTCTGGTCGCTGTCTGGCGTCGCAGTATCATTTGTGGTGACATCAACCTCAGCAACGAGGTCTTCAGTGTCCTCAGCGACGTCTAGGGCTTCACTTACAGTGAGGCTGTCATCGTCTTCAGCAGCGTTAGCAACATCAGCAGAGAAAGCAGAGGCGGAGTCAGAAGCGGTAGCGGAGGTAGCGCTTGCAGTGGTGCTCTTGACTGTAAAGAGAGGGCTTAAGCGCGAGGAGGTGGTGGTATTGCGGCAGGACTGCAACGCCTCTAATAAGGCGGCAATAGTAGTGGTAGGCGTAGCGGAGGTAAAAGAGTGACCGTCGTCAGTGGTGAGCCCACTTACGCTACTTGCCGGTTCTCGAATTGCGGTGCTCTCGCTGGAGGAGTTAGATCGTGAGCGAGCGGGGTGGTGCACGTCTAGACAAGGCGTGGCTTGCAGGTTTTGCTGTTGCTGCTCTGCTTTTAAGGCAGCACGGGCGGCACCATAGGCAATGGCGTACTGGGTGTCAGTAAACTCTAAGAACTTAGTGCAAGGGCCGCTTAACTTATCGATAAAGCTCTGCTTCAGCTCCGTTAAGAACGACAGTGGGCCACCTAAGAAGGAGACGTTACCCACGATCTCACGGCCGCAGGCGAGACCAGAAATGGTCTGCTCACAGACGGCTGCAAAGACGGATTTGGCGATGTCGGCCTTGCTGACACCTTGGTTTAAGAGAGCGACTAAGTCGGTTTTGGCAAACACACCACAACGCGAGGCGATAGGGTGGATTTGCTGGGCTTTTTTGGCCAGCTCGTTCAGCTCTGGAGTGGTGACGTTAAGCAACGTGGCCATTTGGTCGATAAAAGCACCCGTACCACCAGCGCAGGCCTCGTTCATACGCAGCTCGACGCCGTTGCTTAAGAAGATGATCTTGCCATCTTCACCGCCTAATTCGATAGCGACGTCGACGGTCTCAGGGCCGCTCTTTAAGTAAGTGCTGGCCGCGATCACCTCTTGGACAAAAGGTACGTCAAGGCTCTCAGCTAAATTGAGGGCAGCTGAGCCGGTGAAATTGACCGTAAGCGGGGCGTGAGCGAAATCACTAAGGGCACTGAGTTCTTTGATAAGAACTTCGACCACTGCGCTTTGGTGGCGGACGTAGGATTTACGCAGGATATTCGCTTTACTGTCCATGAGGACATATTTGGCGGTAGTCGAGCCTAAATCGACACCAAGGTAATAGTGCTTACTTAGTTCTTTCATGGATGCTAAAGAGGGTGGTAGCCACGTGTGCTTAGGCCGTTGGCAGGAGTACTGCGTTTGACCAGCGGTACTTAAAGCAGCTTAAGGTTACACGTGCTGAAAACTGAGTGTTGCCATGCAGCTTATGAGAGCTCTTGTCAGAGCTTGGATCGTGACAAGACTAAGCTGCATTGAGTCGAGAGTGCCGCGTGTAAGTGACGGTCGTCTCGGCCTTAGCGTGGGGAACGCCATAAGCCACGCTAATAGTAGTGAGAAAGAGCAGGCGGCTAAGGCAGCAAGGAGTGGTAAGCAGCGTTAGCGGCGACTTGCCTTGTAAGAAACGTCAATTATCACCTGATTGCAGATGAGAATAAAGGGAGAAATAGTGTGGTGATTGCTAGTGGGAGATTCGACTTGCTTTTTTAGTTTACTGGGGTCAGTAGAACCCCAGACACAAGCCCTTTTACCACAAGTAAGAGTGGCCTTTTAGCTAAAATTGCGGCTCGAATCTCCCACTAGAGGCTGCAGCACAGGGAAGTGCGAAAATAGCAGGCTGGAGCGTAGCTTCAGAGCACTTTTGTGGGAGTAGTTAGGAGTGGTTAGGAAGCAGTAGTGAGCGTTAGGAAGTGGTAGAGAGTGACAAAGAGTGGGAAGAGACGTGGTAAGCCTTAGCTACTCTTAGCTGTGCATGGTAGGGGAGATGAGCGGTACTTAGGATGCTATTGCGCTTTTTTATCATCAAGGGGCAATCATGAAGCAAAAGCAGTTGAAACGTTTCACGTGTGACAAACAGCATCTTTAAGGGGCGCAGGTAAGAGTCATTGATGTAAGCACTGCTATGAATGCAGCGCAAAACAGCGCAGGCAAGAGGTGCAGAGCAGTCCTCTGCGGGAGAGAAAGCCCGCTGGGGCGCGTCACTGTTTGCCATAGAGGTGTTGCGGCTGCTTTTTCCCCAACCGCTCAGATACGGCTTGTGCCTAAGAGTGATGCACTTTCGACTACCCCCTCAAGGGTAAGGCGCTAGCCTTAAAGCAGAGTGGTTGACTAACCTCTTAGAGGTGGTCGGTTGTTATGCACTACAACAGTCATCGGCCTTCTGTCCTGTTTACGTCTCTGCTAAGGCCCCTTACCACAGAGAGCTTGAGCGTCATGGCAGTGACCACGGCACAAGGCTCCTTTAGGCTGCCTTAAGGTGGCTACTCAGGGTGGCTTAGTTATGCCAGACTGCGTTGCAGGTGCGACCAACGCCAGCTCTGGCCACTCCCTTGAGGTAGATATGCTCTGCTTTGGCACTTATCTTGGCGCAAGACGCCTTGCTCTGACCGCTTTAGGCTACAATAGCCCTCAGGTTTTGTATCTGTCGCTAGGCTGTTCTGTGCTCACACCCGCAACGCACAGCACGGTGGAGGAGTGTTTTTCATGGCGGATATCCAAGCTTCTGGACAGCACGCAAAGGCTAATAAGCAGATCAAAAAGGCAGTTATCGTCTCTAAGGTCTATCACCGTCCTGTGGGCGGGGCCATTAATGAAATCGCTGCCATGCTCACACGCTTAGGCGTTAAGGCTTTTGTCGACCAGAACACCGCCGTGGGTTTTAACCTCGATCAGGTGCCTATCATTTCGCGGCGCTCTATACGCGACACCGACCTCATTATCGTTGTCGGTGGTGATGGCTCTCTCTTAGGTGCGGCCCGCTCCTTAGTCGACCTCGAAGTGCCTATGCTCGGTGTCAATCGCGGCCATTTGGGCCTGCTTACCGACATCAGCCCTGCTGATGTGGAGTCTGCCCTCGAAAAAATTGTTAACGGTTACTACACCACCGAAGATCGCATGATGTTAGATGTGCGCGTCTTTCGCCGTGATGAAGAGGGCGTCGAGGAGCTCTTAGGCCAATCTCTGGCCTTAAACGAGACCGTAGTGCACTCGGGCATCCTTGCTCACATGATAGTCTGCCGCGTCTCGATTAACGGCAATTACATGTACACCCTGCGCGCCGATGGCATCATTGTCGGTACCCCAACAGGCTCTACGGCTTACTCCTTATCGGCGGGCGGCCCGATCATTGAGCCGCATTTAGACGTGCTCTCGCTGGTACCAATGTTCCCGCAATCGCTCAATTGCTCGCCTATCATTCTGCCTGGCAAGAGCAAGGTCGAGATTGAGTTTGAGATTAAGGACAACGCCCCAGAGTGGGTAAACGTCAACTGCGACGGTCAGGCTACCATTCGTGCCGACACCAAGTGCATCGTCTGCGTGCGTCCACACCAAAGTCCTCTGCGCTTGATCCACCCTGCAGGTTACGATTATTACAGCGTCTTACGCCAGAAATTGGGCTGGGGGCAGAGTCTTGTCAATTAGCAAACGCCGCTGTTTAGCCCTCTCGCAGTGAGCTGCCTTCTGGTGATCTTGTGCAAAGAGGCATGTAAGTTGCTCTGGGGCAGGCGTTGTGTTTAGAAAATTGAGTATCAGTTGTGAGGGGAGAGCAGCGCCGCAAGGTGGTGTTCTCTGTCATGACTGATCGTTAAAACCCAGATGCATGGTGATGTCTCTGGGTTTTTTTATGGCTGTAAGCTTAGAGGCTGCACTGTACTGATGCCATCAGTTCTGAGATGTTGTCAGTGCTTTGGGGGCTTAGTGTCAATAAGACGTAGGTGTGGGGCGCTGTGGGGATAAGCAGTAGCGTTTGTTGTAAGTGGTTAGAGTCTGCCGCCTCAGGTGCGATGCGCAAAAAGCGCAGAGATGTGCTAAATTGAGCCCTCAGATTAGGGCAGCTTCACTGCCTCTTTCTTTGCTTTATCTTGTTTTTGGGATGATAGAGCTGCGATCGCAGCGGCAATCACTGCGGAACGACTGATTTAAGAGATGACTGAATTTAGGGCAATCATGCGTGATTCTGCTTAAGGTAGGCTGAGGCTAACCAGCACCCTTTATCTTGAGGTGTGGGACGTTGTCACCACCATCACTCAACCCTGCATTTGTCACTTCTGAGATCACTCATTCCTTCCTCTCCCGTTCTTTTTCAGCTCTGGCGTTAGGTTGCAGCGCAGGCTGGCGAGCCGTTGCTCGCTCGCTTATTTGCTTGCTTGAGGCAGCCATTACTTGAGGCATCCATGCTCGAACAGCTTAGACTCCATAACTTGGCTCTCTCTGTCCAAGCAGAAGTGGATTTCACTCCAGGCATGATCTGCATTACAGGTGAGACAGGTGCCGGTAAGTCGCTGGTAGTTGATGCTTTAAGTCTGGTCTTAGGGGCTAAAGCCGATGCCAATATGGTGCGGCAGGGTGCCAAGCAGCTTGAGGTTGAAGCGCTGTTTTCGCTCAAGGATCAGCCTAAGGTTAAAGAGCTGCTGCGTGCTTTTGGTTATGAGGCCGAGGGCGCAACGAGCAGCAGTAGCGGTGGCAGTGGTACTGGCACAGGCAGTGCCGCGCGTGCTGTCAGAGCAAAGAATAGTAGTAGCACCGCTGCCAATGAGGACACGGGCGTTGGTGGGCAGGCGCTCGCTGATGAGCGCATTTCGGTACCGGATGCGGTGATCGCTGATGGCGCCGCTGTGAGTATTGTCAATCCCGAGCAATTGCAGCGCGAGCGGGAGTTACAGGCGGCTGCTGCCGCCACTGCGGCCATGCAAGAGCACGCGTTGCAAGAGCATGCTCATGCTCTGCAGGCGGTGCCAGAGGGCGCGGGCACCTCAGCGTCTACGGTAAGTGGTGACGCAGCTGGCGCTGACACTACGGTGAGTGCAGACGCTAAGCTTAGTGCCGTAATTGCTACCAGTGCAGCTGGCAGTGTTGCTGACAATGCCACTGTCGAGTCTTCTGCTGATCCTGCTGCTACCACGGATTCTGCTTCGGCCTCTGCTTTTGCGGATGCAGCTGACGAGGATGATGACAGTGAGCTGATTCTGCGTCGCATTGTCACCGCTGAGGGTAAGTCCAAAGCCTACATTAATGGTCATATGGCGACCTTAGCGCAATTGCGAGAGATCGCTGATTGCCTCGTGGCCATCCATGGCCAGCACGCTAGCATCAAGCTGATGGAAGAAAAGAATCAGCTGGAGATTGTGGATAACTTTGGTAAGCTGCGCCCGCTGGTAAACGAGGTCAATGCGGCCTTTGCCCAATACAGCAAGCTGCGCAGTGACCTCATTGAGCTCTCCGAGCGGCAAAAGCAAGGCGCCGCTGCTTACAAGCAGGATCGCTATGAGTTAGATGAGCTCAAGCGCCTCGACCTGCACAAGGGCGATTATGAGGTGTTAGAGGGTAAGTTTGACCGCGCCATGCATCAGGCGCAGTTTAGCGTTACCCTTGCGTCCTTACGCAACGTCATTGAGGGTGGTGACTCTAACATTATCTCCATTCTGCGTGATCGGCTGGTGGAGCTTGATAAGGTTAAGGCCTTTGATGAGCAGATTTGCAAGATCATGGAAAACCTCGAGAACGTGATCTTGTACCTCGAAGATTGTGCCTCCATGGCCTCTGATCTCACCTCAGCTGAACTGGAGATGAGTACCACGCAGCTTGAGGAGCGGATGAGCAAGGTGCATGATTTAGCACGGCGCTTTGCTTGTGCCCCGCAAGATCTCTATCTCATGACCGAGCGCTTAGAGCGTAAGGTCGCGGACTTTTGGGGCTTACGTGACCGTATCAGTTCCTTAACCAACGAGGTCAAAGCCGCGCGCCAGCGTTATGAGGACTTGGCGCAGCAACTGTCAGAGCAGCGGCAGGTGGTAAGTGCTGATTTTGCGAAGTGCATTAACGAGAAGATCGGGGCGCTGGCCTTACCTGATGCGCGCTTTGCGATTGAGTTAAGCTGCGATAAGGAGTGCAAGCCACGCTTAAACGGACGTGATCAGCTCTGCTTTATGTTTTCTGCCAACTTAGGCCAAGACCTCAAACCGCTGGCGGCGGTGGCCTCAGGTGGTGAGCTCTCGCGCTTAGCCCTGACTATTGAGGTGCTGACAGCGTCGGTGCGCTCGACCCCAACCTTGATTTTTGATGAGGTGGATACGGGTATCTCCGGCCGCACGGCCTCAGCTGTAGGTGCGCTCTTACAGGAGTTAGGGCAATACGTGCAGGTTATTACGGTAACGCACTTGCCGCAGGTGGCGGCAAAGGCCAATACGCAGTTTGTGGTGGCTAAGTTTAATGAGGATGGGCAGGTTAACTCCACCATTAGCGCGCTGGATATCAAGGGGCGCATTGAAGAGATCTCGCGCATGATTGGTGGTGATGTCATTACTGACACCACTCGTAAGAGCGCCTATGAGCTGCTGCATAGCAATGACGAGCGGCAGGTCTCGGCGGGGTAAAAAGCAAGCCCTGTGGCGCGGCATGATTGCCACCACAGCAAAACCTGAGGATACGCCGGAGAGCAAGCTGCTTGTGGGGAGCTGTTAAGCGCTCAGAGTAGGAGCGGGCCAGCGTCTTATCCTAAGATACGGCGCCGCGCGCCGTTGCTGCTTTGTAGGCAACCTCAAAGCGCCTGACGGCGCCTTATCTCGAGAGTAGCGCCTCAGCAAATGCCTACTCTCGGGGTAAAAACACCTGAATGTAGGCAGTGACCCTCTTGTGAGATTTGCTTCTTGGGATACTCACGTTGCGACCTCTGCCATGTAAGCGCAAGCGGCTCCTGCCTTGAGCACCACCCCCAGCGTGGGCTAATTTGTGCACTATCATGAGGCAAAGATGCCTCTTTGCTTACCTGCTGACAGCTTTTTGCGCCCAAACGCCAGAAAACTCCCTAAAATGAGGCATTTTCGCTGTGTTGGTGGAGCACCAGACCGTAAAAAGCGCGGCTTGAGCTGCCGCTTTGAGCCTCAAGCTCGATGCGCGTTACTAAAGCAAGGCCTTGCCTATACATCACCATTTGTCTGCCGTTTCTGCAGAGGAAGGATCTGCCATGGCGTGGTTAAGCAAGTGGCCGCTCACCAATTTACTGGTGGCGTCACTGTTTAGGTCACATCAAGATGCGCGCACGCAGCTTGACGAGCAGCTTTTTGCTTCTGGCCCCATTGCTTGTCAGAGTAAGTCCACACAAGCAGGGACAAAAGATACTGCGAGCACACGGCCTCACTCTGCGGGAGAAAACATGGATAGTGCTGCTTTTTCCTACGTGATAAGACGCGCCCTGCCTGCAGATACGGAGGCTATTGCGCGCTTAGAGCTGGATTCGGCGGCGTATGAGGGACGCTTAGAGCCCCTCAATTTCACGCCTACAGAGTTAGCACGCCTGTGGCAAGAGCGTATCCGCTCCCTGCGCTACGAGGTGTTGGTGGCCGAGGCGGGACAGACTCTTTTGGGCTTTGTCGGCATTATGGCCCCCGCAGGTGGTAATGGCTTTATCCAAGCTATCTACATCGCCCCTGCGTTTTACCATCGTGGCATCGGTACCCAGCTTTTACAGGTCTGCGAGAAGATCTTTAAGCTGCGTAAATGCCCACGTGTCGTGCTTTACGTCGAACCAAAGAACCACAATGGTCAGAGTTTTTACCGTAAGGCTGGCTATGTGGCCACCAACCAGAAGTTTCGCCATTTGACCGTTTGGGTGAAGGAGTTTGCATCATCATGTTAAAGATCTGCGTCGTCGGTCTGTCTGGTCGTATGGGCCACAGCCTCTTTGATTGCTGTCAGGGCTTAGAGGGCTTAAAGATTGTCTCGGGTGTGGCCAAGAACGATACCCCAGTGCCAGTAGGCTTTAATGGCGATGTGGTAGAGAATGTTAACGACTTAAAGGAAGCTCCGGACATCTTTATCGACTTCTCGCGTCCAGACTGCTCCCTTACGGTCTTAGACTACGCTAAGGCGCACAACTGCCGTGTGGTGTTGGGTACCACGGGCTTTGATGAGGATGGCAAGTCCAAGATTGTCTCGACCTCGCACAGTGTGCCAATCGTCTTTGCGGCTAACTTCTCGGTGGGTGTAAACGTCAGCTTAGCTCTGATCAAGAAGACGGCGGCGATCATGCAGGATGCGGATTTAGAGATCTACGAGGCCCACCACCGCTATAAGGTGGACGCTCCATCCGGCACCGCTTTAGCCATGGGTGAGGCTGCTGCTGAGGCACGTGGCGTTAACTTAAAGGACGTCATGGTAGAAGGCCGTCATGGCATTACTGGCGTGCGCAAGTACGGCACCATTGGCTTTAGCTCGGCACGTGGTGGTGATGTCGTGGGTGAGCACAAGGCGATGTTTTTAAGTGATGGCGAGCGTGTGGTGATTGAGCACGTGGCGACCTCGCGTGCGACCTTTGCTCGTGGTGCTTTACGTGCGGCAGAGTGGTTAAGCCAGAAGAAGCCTGGTCTGTACACCATGAATGAGGTGCTGGGCTTAGACAAGCTCTAACAGACGGGGTGCGGGCACAGTCACGATCGTAAAGGGGCTTACCTCTAAGGTCAGGTAAAGAAAGCAGAGACTGTTTGCCTCAGCATTGCTTTGCCTTGCCTTGAGGTGAGGCGTGTGGCGTGAGGCGTTTGGCGCTACTTTCATATGAGCGCTCTTCCCTGTGCGCGCCATGACCACGCTGTTAGCCCTCATAGGCAGCGCTACCCAAGAGAAAACCCTAAAGGGCTAACCCCGTGTGGTAGCTTTGCCTACTCCCAAGACAACAAAGGCCAGCCCTATTGCAGGAACTGGCCTTTTAGTTGGTGGGCGCTGTAGAGCTATTGCAGCTTAAAAGCGCTCATGGTCTTGACGAGACGGGCGAGCTCACCTGAGGTGATATCGATATCCTTTTGCGTCTCCGTTGCAATCTGCGCCACCTCACGGCTGCTATTGGTGAGGTTTTGCATGTTAGCGGAGATCTCGTTTGTTGCCGTCGTCTGCTCCTCAGCTGCCGTCGCAATCTGCGTGATTTGCGCTGCCACCTTCTCCACGTGCTCAAAGATCTCATTGAGCACACTCTCTAAGCCCGCCGTATCATCAGCAAGATCAGAGATGCCAGATAAGGCGCGATTCATCGACTCGGTAGCGCCATTGGCGTCCTGCTCGATCAGACTGATCTTTTGCGCAATCTCATTGGTAGATGAGCCAGTGCGATTAGCCAGCGCACGCACCTCATCGGCTACTACCGCAAAGCCACGGCCGGCATCACCTGCACGCGCCGCTTCAATGGCCGCATTTAAGGCTAAGAGGTTGGTCTGAGCCGAGATCTCGTTAATGGTGTCCACAATCGAAGCAATGCTGCGCGACTGATTGATCATCGCGTCAATCTGCTTGCTGTTTTCCTGCGTTTGCTGCACTTGCTGGTGGATCATGTTGATGGATTCTTGGGCTTTGCCCTTACCCTCGTTAGTCTTATTCGAGGTGTCCTGAGCGAGGTTAGCCGCCGTCTCACAGTTCTTGGCAATGTCCTGCGTGGTCGCCACCATTTCGTCGGTAGCGGCAGCAATGCTAATAGTGCGGCTCTCAGATTCCGAGGCGTTCTTGCTTAAGCGCGTGGTGCTATCTTGTGCGCTCGTCATCGCCGATGAGACATTGTCGGTGATGTTGGCAATGATCGAGATCACCTCACGCAGCTTTTGGCGTAAGTCCTCGACCGTGTTGTTCAGCTGGCCAAACTCGTCTTGGTAAGGGCTGTGCGCTTCCTTAGAGAAATCGTACTGCTCAAGGTAAGTGAGGTTCTGCATCGCCAGCGCTAAGGCATTCTTGATGTAGCGCGCCGAGAGCATGGCAATCGTAATGGCAACGACTAAGGAAATAAGCGTGAGGGTGACGACACCGTATAATCCCGTATTGTCCGTCAGTACACCTGACTGATGGATCACGTCATTCAGCTGCTCGGTGCGGATCTCATCTAAGCTGGTGTACACCGGTGAGAAGTACTTTGGCACGTCCATTTGGAACTTGAGCATGCCCTCGTGGTACTGACCGGCACGGAGCATCGGGGTGATGTCGTTTTGGTAGATAGAGTTGATGTCGCTTGCGCTCTTCTTTAAGAAAGCGATTTGCTGTGGGAACTGGTCGTTTTCTAAGGCGCTAGCCGCAGCTGCAAGCTCCTGCATGCTGGCACGTAAGTCGGCATCGACCGAGGAGTCGAGTTTGGCACCGCTTTGGACAGCTTGATCGACCTTAGCAATGAAAAGGTCGGTTTCACGCTGCACGGCAATCATGGCTGTACTCATGCGCGCTACAGGTTGGTACTGATCGTTGAGCGTCCGATTGATGTAGGTGGCGACCTCTTGGGAGGAGCGCATCGATTGGATCGCAAAGATGGAGATGATGACCGTAAGGATCATGATCAGTGCAAAGCTGATTAAGAGCTTGATCTTAATCGGCAGCTGGAAATACCAACTCATAGGAAGAAATCCTGATAGCGGAGTACAAAGCAATGATAGAGTACCGCCATCATAAGTGGTGACAAGTGCAAACGCAAGCGGTAAGAGTGTCTGGGAGTGGCGTGGAGTGGCGTGGAGTGACAGGAGCACAAAGCGAAGGCGCAGGGAGTATGGAGTGAGAGCCGTGCGGAAACAGGGGCTGCTGTAAGCGCAAGCGCTTAGTGTACAGAAGTTTTGTGAAGCAAACTTGTGGGGAGCTAAATCTGGTTTTCTTGCGCTATAACGATGCATAGTTGTGAACAAAGGGTGCAGAGCTTCCTTGCAGCAAAAGCAGCAAAAAGAGCCTTTGTATCGTGTTTTTGCTCGCGGAGCTATCCTTAGTTGCTCACGTGGCTACGGTGCATAAAATGTGGATTTCGTGCTGTAACTGCGTATGGTGCTAGGTGGCGGGAGCGTGTGCGTGGTAGTGGGGGTAAATACAGGGGGAGCTTAAGAGGCAGGCACAAAGCAGATCTTGATTAGGGCCACTTGCCAGCGCTAGCGGCGGCATAGTGCTATACAGCGCAGCGCGGTCAGACCAAGAGGCAGGACGCTTTGCAGGTGGAGGCTGCAGCTGATGCAGGGTAGGTAATCTAAAAGCGCCTGACGGCGCCTTATCTCGAAGGTACGAACTGTGCGGTCACGTGCCACCTGAGAGTAACAACTACCCTCAGCAGCCTTTTGCCGTGGTAACTGCCATCAAGCTCATGCTCTCTAAGGTAGTTTTGCCTTACCTGAGGCTTAAACCGCGCAGAAAGCATGATGACAGTGGTGGTGATTAGTAGCCAACTACCTCTAAGGGGGAGTCGACAGCACTGGTTGCGAAAGTAGCGACTCTGCTGCCACCTCCTCTCAAGGTAAAACACCGGATTGTAGGCAGTTACCTCATTTGGGAAAGGACTAACGTCTGCACTGCATTGCGCTACCAGAGGCGCCATTGCGCCTATCTTGAGGGAAATGGTGTAGCACAGTGCTGTGGTACTTCCAGCACACTAACAGAGACGCCATCAATGGCAAAGGCAAGAGCCAAGGCAGCCAAAGGCGCCTATATTACGGTGGTGGTAGTAACAGATTCTCAAGATTACGCACGCACACAACTTCACAGTACTGTCTGCCGCTTGCAGTGTGTGCTCTAAAGGGCTCTGCTGAGCGCAGAAACAAAAAGCCCGCTGCGGCACCACTGTGTGCTTTTCACAGTTGGTCGTAGCGGGCTTTGCTGCCCCTAAGTGGGGTGTAGTAGGCTTTAACTGCTCTTTAAGCTTTAGAGCTTAAAGCGGCTCACGGTGCTGACCAGCTTCTCAATTTCAGAAGAGGTCAGCTCAATTTCGTTTTGCGTCTCCGTGGCGATCTGCGCAACCTCACGGCTGCTATTGGTCAGATCCTGCATGTTTGTGGAGATCTCATGCGTGGCCGTGGTCTGCTCCTCAGCGGCGGTCGCAATCTGCGTGATTTGCGTTGCCACCATTTCCACGTGCTCAAAGATCTCATTGAGGACGTGCTCTAAGCCAGCCGTATCTTCTTCTAAGGCCGAGATGCCTTGCATCGCCTTATCCATAGAATCCGTGGCGGAGTTAGCATCAGCTTCAATGAGGTTGATCTTTTGCGCAATCTCATTGGTAGATGCGCCCGTGCGGTTAGCAAGTGCTCTAACCTCATCAGCAACTACGGCAAAGCCACGACCTGCATCACCTGCACGTGCTGCCTCAATCGCCGCATTTAAGGCTAAGAGGTTGGTCTGTGCCGAGATCTCGTTAATGGTGTCTACAATCGAGGCAATGCTGCGCGACTGATTAATCATGGCCACGATCTGCTGGCTGTTTTCCTGCGTGTTTGTGACCTGCTGATGAATCATGTTGATAGAGTCTTGCGCCTTGTCCTTACCCTCGTTGGTCTTATCCGAGGTCTGACGAGCGAGGTTAGCTGCCGTATCGCAGTTTTGCGCGATATTCTGCGTTGTGGCCACCATCTCGTCGGTAGCAGCTGCCACGGTTAAGGCACGGTTTTCCGAGCCTGCCGCATTCTGGCTTAAGCGTAAGGTGCTGCTTTGCGCCCGCTGCATAGCTGCCGATACATTCTCCGTAATGGAGGAGATGGTGCCGGTGACATTACGCAGATTGAGGCGTAACTCCTCTAAGGAGCGGGTCAGGGCACCAAACTCATCTTGGTAGACGCTCTCAGCTTTACGTGAGAAGTCATAATGCTCCATTAAGGAGATATTCTCGATGGCGATGCTCAGGGCGTTTTTGATGTAACGTGACGATAAAGAGGCAATGACTAAGGAGATCACTAAGGCCAGCAGCGTCAGGATAATCACGCCATACATGCTCTTGGTGTTGGTTAAGAGCACTGACTGCTCAATGACCTCGCCAATTTGTGCACTACGCACCTCGTCTAAAGCCGAGTAGCTTGGAGCATAGTAGCGAGCTACCTCCGTGCTGAACTTATTCAGGGCCTCTTCGTATTGGCCTGCGTTCAGCAGGGGCATGACACTATTGTTGAAGATCTTACTGATCTGCGCGCTGCTTTCTTTGAGGAAGCTAATCTGCTCAGGGAAGCGGCCCAATTGCAGGGCGGTAGACGCATCATCGAGTTCGCGGATGCTCTTTTGCAGCTCTGAGGCTACAGAAACGCTAAGTGGCGTGCCATTGCTTTGGGCTTGATTGACTGCACCAATGAAGAGGTCACTTTGCCGTTGTACCTCAATCAACGCCGTGCTCATTTTGGCGATGCGCTGATAGCGTTCTTCCAGTGTCCAATTGACGTATGTGGCGACCTCTTGGGAGTTGCGCATAGACTGCACAGCAAAGAGCGCAATCGCCAAAGTTAACACCATGATCACTGTGAAGCTCAGCATGAGTTTCACCTTGATCGGCAGCTGCAGATACCAATTCATAGGAATGGAACCTAAAACCTCTAAACAAGTACAAGGGTGAGCGAGAGTGATGCAGGGAGTACTGGGGAGTGATCCTGCTGGGAGTGGTGAAATTGGGGGAGTGGTGAGAGTGGTCAAAGTGCTAACTTTAAGCGGGGGTAAGTTGTAAGCAGTGCGCGTTAAGCTTATGGTAAAGCTGTGAGTCATACCCACCGCCCGCCGTAGGCAAGAGCGCCTGCGTCTTAGCCGTAAGAAACAGCAGATAAAGCTAAAGGCGTTCCTAGCTGCCACAAACAATGCAGCTGCCACTTAGTTTTGGCAAGCCATCTCCGCAGAAAAAGCTGATATAAATGCGCTTTGCCTCGAGCTAACAGCAATCAGCAAACAATAGCTGGCCACTGCCGCTCAAGAGCGTACCTATAGTAAAAGCCGTAATGGGAACAAAGCAGAGATAAGGTGCGTGATTGTTTATTAGTGGTGCAGAGGGGTGGAATGAGTCACGCCTAAAAGGCAATTATTGTCAAGCCTAAGCCAGCAGGCACTGTACTTTTTGACCAGAGATGCCACTGAAGAAAGCAACTACAGATGTACAGCTAGGCCCTATTATACTGAATGTTATAGCGGTCTTGGCTAAGAGAATTTTAAGCAGCTTTGCATATCTTGCTCTAAATGGTGCAGGGGTGAACGGAGCTAGTAATACATAACCAAAGTGGTTAGGTGAAAGTAGTAAGGAATAGGGTGTCAGGCAAAAGACGGATCAGCGTGGCGATATGGTAGAGCTGGTAGGACGGACAAACAGCAGAGAGTGCTGCACAAAATGAGGAAAAGAAGAGAGAGGTGGTGTGTACGCGATGTGCGATGTGTGTCAGAAGTGGCGTGACTTTGCGAGATAAAACCCAGAGGCTATGCACGTGGGCTAAAGCAGGCTGGTTTTATCCTGCATCTTGAGCCACGCTGGTGCATACCCGTGAACCTAAGAGTGTACAGCTCAACTCAGAGCGTCACTCTGCTGGTCACCGCGTCCCGCTCTTAAAGAGAGCCTCACCAGAGCCAATAGTTGGTGGAGGCCCTCTGCGTAAAAGTAAGACTGCTTACGACAGCTTAAACTGGCTCATGGTGGTGACCAGCTTGGTGATCTCCTCTGAGGTGAGGTTGATCTCCTTTTGCGTCTCCTTGGCAATCTGCGCTACCTCACGTGAGCTTTGCGTCAGCTCCTGCATGTTTGCGGAGATCTCTCCCGTAGCCGTCGACTGTTGCTCCGAAGCGGTGGCAATCTGCGTGATTTGCGCCGTAACCTTGCCAATGTGGTCAAAGATGTCATTGAGCACGGTCTCAAGCCCTGAGGTATCAGCCTCTAAGTTGGAGATGCCCGTAAGCGTCTTTTCCATGGTGTCAGTGGCCTTATTGGCATCATTCTCAATGAGCTTGACCTTTTGGGTGATCTCATTGGTTGAAGAGCTGGTACGGCTGGCCAGAGCACGTACCTCATCGGCAACGACAGCAAAGCCACGACCGGCTTCACCGGCACGAGCGGCCTCAATCGCTGCATTTAGGGCTAAGAGGTTAGTTTGCGCCGCAATCTCGTCAATGGTGTTCACTATCGAGTTAATCGAGCGCGACTGATTAATCATGGCCGAGATTTGCTGACTGTTAGCATTGGTCTGCTCCACTTGCTCATGAATCATCGCAATCGAGTCTTGGGTCTTAGTCTTACCCTCATTGGCCTTATCGGAGGTATCGTTAGCTAAGGCAGCAGCGATCTCACAGTTGCTGGCGATGTCGTGCGTGGTAGCAACCATTTGGTCAGTGGCAGCGGCCACACTAATGGTGCGGTTCTCCGAGTCCGAGGCGTTTTGGCTTAAGGCGGTGGTGCTTTGCAGGGCACGCTCCATAGCTGAGGAGACATTGCTGGTAATGTTAGAGACAATGCTGGCCACATCAATCATCTGCACCCGCATCTTCTCTAAGGCTCTAGTGAGCAGATCGAACTCATCAAGGTAAGGAGCCGTGACCTTATTGGAGAAATCGCAGTTAGCCATGAGCTCTAAGTTGTCGATGGCAATGTGCAGGGCTCTCTTGATGTAGGCAGATGACCACAGGGCGATAAAGATAGACACCGCTAAGGCGATAGCTGCAATACCGATGACGGTGTACATACGCGAATTGTCAGCAATGGAGTGTGCTTGCGTCAGCACCTCACGCAGCTGCATGGTGCGCACGAGATCGAGGTTGTCGTAGATTGGCGTGAACAAAGAGGGAATCAGAATCTGGTACTTGCTGCGGGCGGCAGGATAGTGACCCATTGCCACCACGGAGGCAATCTGCTCATTGTAGGTGGCGATGATTTTCTCGGCATTACTCTTAATGATGCCAATCTCGTTTGGGTAACGCGTAAGCTGGAGTTTGTCAGCAGCGGCCTGCATTCTCTCGAGGGCTTGGCGCAGATTACTGTCAATGTTTGGGCTCAGCGAGCTCAGCTGCATGTTGGTCAGCGCATCGGTAATCTGCTTGACGAGGAGATCTCCTTGCTCCTGCACGGCAATGGTAGCCTTGTTCATCTCCGCGACGCGTTGGTTGCGGGTCTCCAAGGTAATCTCGATGTGATCGGCAATACTCTGGGCATCACGAATGGCTTGCACAGCAAAGACAGTGATCACCAGCGTAAAGAGCATCACGAGCGAGAAGCTCAGCATAAGTTTGACTTTGATCGGGAGTTTGAGGTACCAGCCCATTTGTAAAATCCCTAACCTTAGGCGGTTGGTTATCGTATCTCTGCTAAGTTGCAGCTTCCGTGGTGCCTTGAGGGTGCTTACATCTGCTTGAAGGTGGTCAGCAGGCAACTCATGGCAGCGGAGCAAGCGTGGCTGTGCTTAGTGCAGAGAGTAGTAAGTGAGTCCAAAAGAAACGAGAAGAAAAGACCAGCCGCATGCCCGCAACCACTCTCTTGTGCTTTTGGGGGCAGAGCTGACCAAGAGAGCTAAAGCTTAAGTGGTAGTGGCAGGTGGTTGGTCGTTAAACCCTGTAATTAGCTGCGCTTTATGATTGCCGCAGAGGCGTTAGGGGGTGATGGTGCAGGAGGGAGGGAAGGCTTAAGCCTACAGGCAGTAGCTTAAGCGTCTGGTGCTGTAACGGGGATAAGGCCAGCGTTAACAGCTGCCATCAGGGCGCATAGTTGAGGCGCATTATAACCATGCACTAAGCATCTAGAGCATGAGCTGAATCATACTTTTGTTTAAAAGTTACAACATTGGTGCTTAAAACCGATATTTATCAGCTTTGGGTGCAATAGAACAAAACGTGCACGCTCACAGAGCAGTGGCTGGTATATAACATTGGGTAGGAATTTACTCCAGAAAAGCCCTGCTTTTAGCGCATAAATAAGCGCTTTTAGTGCTTAGTGCACCCGTATGGTGATTGCATAAAAACCATCACCATTTTGGTGCAAAATTTACCTAGGGACTGGGTAATGTGAAGAGTAGGTGGGCAAAGATACTGACGAGAAACGCGGCCTAACCTAAGAGGCGCTAATGGCAGAGCAGACAAGACACTGGGGCTAAGGGGAACCACTCTTCAGGACACGCAGTATTGATCTGATGGGGGCCTGCGCATACCCCATTCGTAAGAGTGGGGATAAGCAGGCCAAGAGTGTCAGCTGCACATATAACGCGAACTTTACACGAC